>CAMWUL010000057.1 GCA_947177445.1 uncultured Lachnospiraceae bacterium
AAGAAATGAAAAAAGAGCGGTAATTCGGGCTTTGTCGAGTTTCCGAGACTGCTCGTGATTTCCCCAGGGAGGGCTTCCGCTATGGCGGCGTCATCGTCAGCAACGGCGACATCGGAATCGTGGAGGAAGGGAAAGCCTTGAATTACCTGGGCAACAACCATGGTGGGTTGGTGGAAATAAACGGCAAATGGTATATTTTCTATCACCGTCACACCAACAGGCACCGCAATTCCCGCCAGATGTGCGCAGAACAGGTGAAGATAGCGGCGGATGGGAGCATCGCCCAGGCCGAACTCACCAGCTGCGGCCTGAACGGAGGCCCGCTGAAAGGGCGGGGAAGATATGAGGCCAGAATCGCCTGCAATCTCTCCAGTGCCCAGGGAACCTTTATATATCCGAAGGAAAAGGCCGCTCCCGGCATCCATCCCTGCTTTACCCAGGAGGGAGAAGACAGAGAGGACAGGCCGGACCAGTACATAGCCAACCTGCAGGACGGCGCATGGGCGGGCTTCAAATACTTTGACTTTCAGGAAAGCGGCAGAATCACTGTAAGCGTCAGGGGAAACGGCGCGGGAAAGCTGCTAGTGGCCACGGAAAGGGACGCGGCCCCCGCAGCGGAAATCCCTCTCCGCCCTTCCCCGGAATGGCATGAGGAGACGGCGCAGTTCCATGTGCCGACGGGCGTCCATGCCCTGTACTTTACCTACAGGGGAACCGGGGCAGTGGACTGGCAGTGGTTTGAGCTTGCATCCCTTTGAACACTGGAAATCTGCCTGTTGGGCAATGCAGAGTACAGAAAAGGCGCCTCATACGGTGTAAAGCCCTCTTTTTTCTCTCAAATGCTCTGAAATTGCTCAACAATTCTGTTTATGATGCGTTCAACACATAGTTCAATAAGTTTATCTTTGTTTCCAAAATGATATGGCAACATAAAGTAAAATTACTGAAAACCAGAAATGATTTTTGAAAAACAACTATAGTGGTCTGGGATATACTTAATTCAAGTGTTTTGCGAATATCAGGGGTGGAGGAAAGGTATGCAAAAGGAGGATTTTAACAGAAACTGGACGTTTTATCGGGAGGGGCATGAGAAGGAAGGCATCATAGTGCATCTGCCCCATGATGCCATGATTTATGAAAAGAGAAGCGGAGAGAACACCGCCGGACTGGGCTACTATCCGGGGGGAAAATACTGTTATACAAAGCGCTTTACTGTGCCGGAGAAATATCGGGGAAAAAGAATGCTTCTTGAATTTGAGGGCGTTTACCGCCATGCCGGCGTATTTGTCAACGGGCGGAAGGCGGCATACTGGGCCTATGGATATACCGGCTTCTTTGTCGAAATACAGTCATATCTTCATTTTGACAAGGAAAATACTATTACGGTAATCGCGGATAACAGTCAACAGCCCAACAGCCGCTGGTACAGCGGCAGCGGTATTTACCGGAAGGTAAATCTCTGGATCGGCCCTCAAAGCTGCATCGGTCCGGAGGATATATTTATTACCACAAGGTCCTGTACGCCTGCGGTTATTTCGGTGGATATTCAAAGCAGGACTGCTTTGGCGAATTGCGGCGAAAATCCAATGACCGGGGAGTCTGCTTTGCAGGAGGCCGGATGGCAGGGACTCACCTGGCAGACACAGATTCTCTTTGAGGGAAGGGTGGTCGCCGGTTTTGAGGGCAGAAGCGGCGAGATTGAAATTCCGGACGCCAGATTGTGGAGTGAAAATGATCCGGCGCTGTACCTTGCCAGAGTGACGCTGAAGGATGCGGAGCGTGTGTTGGACCAGCAGGAGGTGAGCTTCGGAATCAGGGTGCTTTCCTGGAATGCAGAGAAGGGGCTGATGGTCAACGGCGTGGGCACAAAGCTGAGAGGGGCGTGTGTTCATCACGACAACGGTGTGATTGGAGCCTGTGCTTTTGACATGGCGGAGGAGAGGAAAATCCGGATTTTGAAGGAGGCAGGCTTTAATGCCATCCGCTGCGCCCATAATCCATGTTCCAAAGCGATGCTGGAAGCCTGTGATCAATATGGGATGTATGTGATGGATGAGGCCTTTGACACCTGGTATATTCCGAAAAATTCCAAAGATTATGCGATGGATTTTGAGGAATGGCATGAACGGGATCTGGCGGCTATGATCCGAAAGGATTATAACCATCCAAGCGTCATCATGTATTCTCTGGGAAATGAAACGATTGAGACGGCACAGAAAAAAGGCGTGCAGCTGGTGGAAAGCATGCGGGATTTTGTGAAAAGGCAGGATAATACACGTCCCATCACCTGCGGGATCAGCATTACGCAGAACATCGACGAGTACCAGGGAAAGGCTTCCGCTAAGGAGCAGCATATGGGCGGTGTGGAAAAGGCGGAAGAGAAGCAAAAGGGGGCAAATCCCATGGAGGCCGTCACGCCCGATATGCTGGCAGGCGTGAATATGTTCATGGAAAAGCTGGGAAGGGACAATGAGGAAATCGCGGGAACGCAGCTTGCGGAGGATGCGCTGAAGGATGTATGTCAATATCTGGACATTCCCGGCTATAATTATGGGGAATGCAAGACGGAATATGATAATCTTCACAATCCGGACAGAGTGGTGGTGAGCAGTGAGACGCATCACACACAGATTGCGGAGCACTGGGAGCTGATCGAAAAAACGCCCCGTCTGATCGGAGATTTCATGTGGACAGGCTGGGATTATATGGGAGAAGCCGGTATTGGAGCGCTTGGATATCCCAGCAGGGGCGGAATCGGTTTTGATAAGCCATACCCCTATCTGACAGGCGCCAGCGGCATTATTGATATCACAGGCTTCATCCGTCCGGAGGTGTACTGGACGCAAATGGCGTGGCATATGCGCACGACTCCGGTCATAGCAGTGGAGCCGGTGGAACGTTCCGGCGAGCCGTATATGATAACCTACTGGAATGACACGGAGGCGGTATCGGGCTGGAGCTGGGACGGTCTTGAAGGAAAGGAAGCGACGGTAAAGGTATATTCTCCGCATAAACGGGTGGAGCTGTTACTGAACGGCAAATGGAGGGGAGGTCAGCCGGTTTCGAGGAACATGGCCGTTTTTAAGCTGCCCTATGAGCCGGGCGTGCTGATGGCGAAGACCTATGACGAAGCCGGCAGGGAAGTGGGGACTGCGAGCCTTGTCAGCGCGGGAAAGGAGCTGCAGATCCGCATAGAGAAGGAGAACAACAGGCTTTGCAGCAACGGGCAGGATCTGGCCTACCTGCGAATTTCGATCACAGATGATGCGGGGATTGTCCATGTATATCCTGACCGGGAGATATCCGTGGAGGTGACAGGAGCGGGCAGCCTGCAGGGACTGGGAAGCGGCGCGGTCTTTACGGAGGATTCCTTCGTGGAAGGAAGCTGCCATACCTTTTACGGCAGGGCGCTGGCTGTGGTCCGCGCCGGATATGAGCCGGGTGAGATTCGTGTAAGGGTTTGCTGCGGCGGCCTGCAGGAAGAAGTGACGCTGGATTGCTGCGGATCAAAATGATCCGAGCTGTAAAACAAAATATTCGGAGGGAGCCAGGTATGATGGAATTTAATATCACAAGAAATGCGAAAACGGAAAAATGGAATAAGCACTGGCAGTTTTGCGTGGGAAGCGGACATGCGGCGTTTGCACTGCGGGCTGACTATGCAAAACAGCTGAAGTTTATTCATGATGAGCTGGGGATACGGTTTGTGCGGTTTCACGGCATTTTTAACGATGATATGCACACATTGGATAACTTTACCCATATACTGCCGATTCCGGGAATGGAATGCCATCAGGAGCGGAATTTTTATCTCTGCGGTGCAGCCTATGACAATATCCTTGCCTGCGGCATGAAGCCTTTTGTGGAGCTGGGCTTCATGCCGCAGGCATTGGCGAAAAACCCGGAGCATGGCGTCAATTTTTACGGAAGCATTTTCAGCGATCCCAGGGATCACGCAGAATGGGCGGAGTACATCAAAGCCTTTATCCGGTATCTGCTGCACCGCTACGGGCAGCAGGAGGTGGAAAGCTGGTTTTTTGAGGTTTGGAATGAGCCGGACCTGCAGGGCTCCTTTTATCAGGGGACACAGGAGGACTATTTTAAGCTGTACGAGGTGACGGCGAAGGCGATCAAGGAGGTGTGCCCTTCACTGAGAGTGGGAGGTCCCGCCACCAGCGGCAGTAAGTGGGTGAAGCGCTTTGTAGATTATTGTGAAAAAAAAGCGCTTCCGCTGGACTTTGTGTCCACCCATCAGTATTCCGGTGATCCCTTAGGCGGCGTGAAGGATGAAGGCGGCCCGGACGGAATGATGGATGACATTGCTGAGAAGACAGAAACGGAGGAGCGCCATGGAAACAGGTCCTCGGATGCTGCGGCGGAGGTCTCTGCCCGGCCGGAGGAAACGGATCCCAGGGAGATGCTGATGAGTATGATCGCCAAGGCCATGAGCAATGTGCCAGAGGATGCCTCCTGCCTTCAGATACTGCGCACAATTATGGGAGATCCTTCCGAGACGAACGAAATCCCCAATTTTGCTTTCCGGGAAAATTCCGGGATTGTGAAACAGCAGGCCAAGGGACTTCCGGTGTACTATACGGAATGGAATATGCAGGCCACTTTCTCCGCCTATTCCAACGATACCAGAAAGACGGCGGCATATGACGTAAAGACTGCGCTGGATGTGGAAAAAAATGTGACAGGCTCCAGTGTCTGGTGCTTCAGCGATATTTTTGAGGAATTCCATCAGTTTAAGGAGGAGTTCCACGGCGGATTTGGATTGCAGACCATTCACGGAATTCCCAAGCCGTCATTTTATGGATTAAAAATGCTGGCACAGGCGGGAGATGAGCGTTATGTGCTGGGAGATGAGGCCACGGACGGAGAGATCGGTATTGCGGCATTTCGGGATAAGGGTAAAAGGCAGGTGCTTTTGTTCAGACAAAAGATGAAGCAGCTGGATCTGCAAAAAGAAAGGGCGGAGGTGTCCGTAGAATTGGATCATGCGCCGAAGGGCGTGTTCCTGCAGCGTATTGATGAGGAACATTGTAATCCGCTGAAGGTCTGGGAAGAGATGGGAAGTCCTGCTGATTTAAACCCGGCAGAGGTGAATGAGATTATAGAAAAGAGTGCAATGACGGCAGAAGAGCTGCCTTATATCTATGAGGATGGAAAAGTCAGCTTTCATGCCGAGCTGGGCGTGAATGATATTTATTTTGTAACGATTCAGGAAGGGTGAGACAGGAGGCCAGGATGAAGAAAACGGCATGGAATGAAGAATGGACTTTGATTAAACAGGACAAAACCCGCAGGAAGGTGACGCTTCCTCACGATGCCATGATAGAGGAAGAAAGAAGTCCCGAATCACCCAGCGGAAGCGCAGGAGCATTTTTTCCCGGAGGCTTTTATACTTATGAAAAGCATTTTTCCGCGAAGCCGGGGGAGCATCTGGAATTCTATTTTGAAGGCGTATACCGCAACGCAAGGGTTTTTATCAATGGAAAAGAAGCGGGAGGCGCGGCATACGGATATATCCCCTTCTCGGTCTGCGCCGATGATTTTGCGGAGGAAGGTGATAATCTCCTTACAGTAACGGTTGACAACACGCAATGTCCCAATTCCAGATGGTATACCGGGAGCGGCATTTACCGCCCGGTGTGGATGTATCGCGGGAGCCAAAGCCATATTTTGAGAAACGGGATAAAGGTTACCACTCTGTCCTGTGAGCCAGCTGAGGTGCGGGTAGAGGTTTTGGCAAAAGGCGGCGCGGTAAAGGTGGAGCTTATGGACGGCGAGCGTGTGCTGGCCAGCGGAGAGCCCGGTATCTTTGTGCTGGAGGATGTGCAGCTTTGGGATGAGAACACACCTAAGCTTTATACCTGCCGTGCAACGCTGCAAAAGGACGGAGAAACGCTGGACCAGGCGGAAACCACTTTTGGCATCCGCACCGTGACATGGGATGCAAAGGGACTATATGTCAATGGCAGGAGCGTTTTGCTGAAAGGAGGCTGCGTCCACCATGACAACGGCATTTTGGGCGCGCGCAGCTTTCGGGAGGCGGAATGGCGCAGAGTCCGCATATTAAAAGAAGCCGGCTTTAACGCCATCCGTTCTTCCCACAATCCTGCCAGTCAGGAAATGCTGGCTGCATGCGACTTTTACGGCATGTACGTGATAGACGAGGCGTGGGATATGTGGTATGGACATAAGAGTAAATTTGACTATGCCGGCGATTTCCCGGAGCATTACCGGGAGGATCTGCAGGCGATGGTGGAACAGGATTTCAATCATCCCTCCGTCATCATGTATTCCATCGGCAATGAGGTTTCGGAGCCTGCCTTTGAAAAAGGGGTAGAGCTGGCAAAGGAGCTGGTGAGCTGTCTGCATGAGCTGGATGCGGGCCGGGCAGTAAGCGGCGGCATGAATCTGATGATTATCAGCCAGTCTGCACAGGGAAATGCCATATATAAAGAGGACGGGGGACTGAACGAAAATGCGGGCATACCCGGATCCGGAGGGGAAGAACCAGGCGGCGGACAAAAGCAGCAGATGCCTCCCGCCATGGACAGCACGGCTTTTAACATGATGGCAGCACGGGTGGGTGCGGGAATGAATTATGCGGCAAATATGCCGGGAGTAGATGAGATTGTTTCTCCCGTGCTGGACGCTTTGGATATCGCAGGCTATAACTATGCGTCAGGCCGCTATCCGCTGGAGGGAGAGCTGCATCCGGACCGCCTGATCTTCGGATCGGAAACCTTTCCCGGAGATATCGCAAAAAACTGGGAGATGGTGAAAAAGTATCCCTATCTGATCGGAGATTTCATGTGGACAGCCTGGGATTATCTGGGGGAGACGGGAATCGGCGCATGGAGCTACACGGCGGACGGCTTTGGTTTCGACAAGCCTTATCCTTGGCTGCTGGCTGACACAGGAGCCTTTGACATTCTGGGAAATCCCAATGGGGAACTGTTTTTGGCACAGGCTGTATGGGAAATGCTGGATGCGCCGAAAATAGCGGTACAGCCGGTAAATCATCCCGGTGTATGCCCGGCAAAGGCGGTGTGGCGCAGTACCAACGGGATTCCTTCCTGGGCGTGGAGCGGCTGCGCGGGCAATGATGCCGTGGTGGAGGTTTATGCAAGCCATGGGGCATGTGCAGAGCTTGTGCTGAACGGACGCAGTCTGGGAAAAGCCCGGCTGGAAGGCTGTAAGGCAGTATTTGAGGTGAAATATGAGCCGGGTATCCTGAGCGCCGTGATTTATGATGGGGAAGGCAGCATGGTTTCCCAAAGCAGTCTTTCTTCTGCAAAGAAGGCTGCCGTCAGGCCGGTCATTGACCGGGAAAGCGCAGTGCCCGGTGAAGTTCTGTTTATTCCGGTAGAGGTCATTGATGAGGACGGAACAATTGAGCGTAACGCGGATGAGTCGGTGAACATACAAGTTATGGGGGGAGAGCTGCTTGCTTTCGGCAGCGCCGATCCCCGCACGGAAGGCTCTTTCCTGTTGGGAACCTACGGAACCTACTACGGTCAGGCGATGGCGGTGGTGCGGGCAGGAGAGGCCGGCGCCACGCTGAAGCTCGAGGTGACGGGTGATAAATCCGGCAAAAGCACGGCAGCTATAAAAATTGAATGACAGTTCTTATGTTCAGAAAAGAGGTAGATTATGAGTGTATTTCCGCATATTGACTTGAACAACGGCAAAAAGGTGCTGATGGTCAAAGGGAAACCCTTTATCATGCTTGCCGGTGAGGTACATAATTCGAGTTCGTCTTCACTTGCTTATATGGAGCAGGTATGGGAACAGGCAAAAGCGCTGGGGATGAACTGTCTGCTCCTGCCGGTCACGTGGGAGCTTACAGAGCCCAGAGAGGGAGAATTTGACTTTTCCCTGGTTAAGGGTCTGATCCGGCAGGCGCGCCAGCATGGAATGAAAATCGGATTTTTATGGTTTGGCGCATGGAAAAATGCCCAGTGCTATTATGCACCTGAGTGGGTGAAAAAGGATCTGAAGCGCTTTAAGCGCGCCCAGGTGATAAAGGGGAAAAGCTTTATACGCAATGAGTCTTTTTATAATATGCCGTACTCAACGCTTTCCTATCTTTGCAGGGAGACGAGAGAGGCTGACGCGCGGGCTTTCGGAAGACTTATGGCATATATCCGTGAAATTGACGGGGATGAGAATACGGTTGTTTCCGTTCAGGTGGAAAACGAATCCGGGATTATGGGCGCGGCCAGGGAACATTCGGAAGAGGCTGACAGCGTGTTTGAAGATATGGTTCCGCAGGATTTTGCGGATTACATGAATTTTCATGCGGACACCATGGCAGGGGATGTGCGGGATGCAATTGAACAGGGTGCGTGCAGAGGCAGCTGGAAGGAGGTTTTCGGTGACGCAGCGGAAGAGATTTTCAGCGCTTACCATGTGGCGGGCTATATAAACGCCGTGGCTGAGGCGGGGAAAAAGGAATACCCGCTGCCGATGACGGCCAATTGCTGGCTCAACAAGCCGGGGGATGTGCCGGGCGGGTATCCCAGCGGCGGCCCTGTGTCCCGGATGATGGAGGTGTGGCGTTATTGTGCACCCTGCATTGACATTATTGCGCCGGATATATATGCCCGCAATTTTACGGAAATCTGCGATGAATATACGCGTCTTGAAAACCCGCTTTATATTCCCGAATGCGCCACTCACAGCTATGCTGCATCCAGAGCGGTTCTCTGCGTGGGCCGGTATAATGCGTTTTGCTACTCACCCTTCGGCATTGAGGATATGGGAATGCCTTTTTCCGGAGGGCAGGAATTCCTTTTCGGGGTAGATGTGACGGATCCGGCCCTGAATATACCGCAGGATGTGGAGGAATACGGAAGGATTAACAGGATGCTGAACGATTTGATGCCGCTTATAGCGGATAAATATGGCACCCGGGATTTGCAGGCGGCTTCCTGTGAGACGGGTCCGACGGCATCGTTTCACATGGGAGCATACCGGATCGACGCGGTATTTGAAGGCCCCATGATGAAAAGAAGGGACGGGGCCTGTCTGGTGGTAAGGGAGAGCGAGGACACATTTTATCTCATCGTTCATGCCGCCTCGGTGCAGTTTTTCTCGGCTGATCCGTCGAGACAGAGTCTGGATATACTGTCCCTTGAGGATGGACAGTACATAGACGGAAAGTGGGTGCGGGACAGACGATTGAACGGAGATGAAGCGGTGATGACATCCTATGACAGGCCAACTCTTTTGAAAGTGAGACTGTTTGCATATGACTGACATGAAAAATATCGAGACAATATTAAGTGAGCTGACTTTGCAGGAAAAGCTGAGTCTGCTGGAGGGGGCCGATATGGGCTTTACCAATCCGGTGGAGCGTCTGGGAATCCCGAAGCTTTTGCTGGCTGACGGCCCTCATGGGGTCCGTGTGGTCAAGGGCACCAGTCCGGAATCGGGAGAGCCATATACGATGAACGGTGAGATGGAAGCCGCTACGGCGTTCCCCTGTGAGGCGGGGATGGCGGCGGCCTGGAACACAGATCTGGTTGAGGCGGCGGGAAAAGCCATAGGCAGAGAATGCAGAGCCTTCGGAGTGAATGTGCTTCTCGGACCCGGTGTCAATGGAAAGCGCTCACCGCTTGGCGGCAGAAATTTTGAATACTACTCTGAGGATCCGCATGTGTCCGGCAAGATGGCGGCGGCCTTTATCCGGGGAATACAATCGGAAGGGGTGGGAGCCTGTATAAAGCATTACGCTCTCAACGATCAGGAGACGCGGCGTATGTCTGTTAATGTCCATGCCGACCAGCGGACTATGCGGGAGATATATTTAAAGCCCTTTGAAATGGCTGTGAAGGAGTCACAGCCCTGGATGGTTATGGGAGCCTACAATAAGGTTAACGGCAGCTTTGCCTGTGAGAACAATGAGCTGCTCAATGAGATATTGAAGGGGGAGTTCGGCTTTGACGGTGTGGTGGTCTCTGACTGGTCGGCCGTGAAAAATAAGCTTGCCTGTGTAAAAAACGGACTGGATCTGCAGATGCCCGGACCAAGCGGTCAAATTCCTCTGCTTATGAAGGCTGTTGAGGAGGGAGCGCTTGATGAGGAGACCGTAGATGAGCATGTCCGGCGTATGCTGACGCTGATAAGCAGGACGGCGGCAGGCAAAGAAAGCAGAGCAGTGGATTGGGAAGCGCACCACGATATTGCGGTCAGGCTTGCCGAGGAAGGAATCGTGTTATTAAAAAATGAAGAGCATATTCTGCCGCTCAAAAAGGAAAAGCTGGCCGTTATAGGCGAGCTTGCCAGACATCCCAATTTTGCCGGCAATGGAAGCTCCACGCTGTTTCCAAGAAAGCTGGACATTCCTTTGGATGAGATTGGCCGTTACGCCCAGGTCAGCTATGCTGCCGGGTACCGGAACGGAGAAGACAGTGCAGATCTTTTGCGAGAAGCGGCAGATACGGCAAAGGCGGCGGAGAAGGTGCTGATTTTTGTCGGAAATATCAGCTCTGAGGGCATGGATCATACAGACCTGGCATTTCCAAAGGAGCAGGTGGATCTGATCCGGGCAGTTGCCGAGGTGAATCCGAACATTGTCGTCGTTACAATGAGCGGATCGGCAATGGAGTACCGTCAGATTGAAGCCCATGTAAAGGGTATACTTCACGCCTGGATACCCGGTGAGGGCTGCGGCAGGGCGATAGCGAGGATCCTTTTTGGCGAGACCTGCCCCAGTGGAAAGCTTTCGGAAACCTTCCCGGTTTGTCTTTCCAATACACCTGCCTATCCGGACTTTCCCGGGTTTAAGGATGATGTGTACTATAATGAAGGAATTCTGACAGGCTACCGGTTCTATGACACAAGAGCTCTTAATACGCAGTATCCGTTCGGATTTGGGCTTTCCTATACCGAATTTGTCTATAGTAATCTGCGGCTTTCTTCCAAAGAGCTGAGGAACGGAGAGGAGCTGAAGGTTTCATTTGACATAACCAATACAGGCTCATGTAAGGGGAAGGAGGCTGCTCAGATATATGTGGCTGATCCGGTAAGCTACCTTTTCCGTCCCAGGAAGGAATTGAAAGCTTTTGCGAAGGTGGAACTGGAGCCGGGGGAGACGAAAACGGTGACGGTTACGCTGGGAGAAGAGGCTTTTGCATACTATGTGCCTCACATCCATCGATTTGCAGTGGAATCCGGCGAGTTTCAGATTCTCATTGGTGCGTCTGTGGAGGACATACGTCTCTCGGAAGCCCTGGTGTTTCACTCCGGCCATGATGTCCGGGCGCCGCTGACCGAGTCTGATCTTTTTATGGAATTTATGGATGACAACAGGTACAGCGAGGTGGCAGGGCAGGTACTGGAGGCTCTTCACATGGATGCGAGCAGTCCATTCTACCATCTGGTTTTAGGCGGATCTCTTAATCAATTGAAGGATCTTCTCGGGTTCCTCGAGATCGACAACAGCATGGGTGATGTTTTTATTTCCTGCATGGTGAATCGGACACCGCTGCAGATATGATAAGGATGTACTGTTGATATTGCTCTTATATGTTATAGTTTTTAAAAATGGATCCGGCTCGAAAAGAGGAGGCAGGAGAGATGGAACTTGAAAGAATCACAGAATTTGTAAACGAAATTACCAATATTCCCACGGCCATATTGGGGCTGGAGGGGATAGAGGCGGAATTTGGCATCAGATTGTTTCAACCCAGTCCGGCTACATTCTTTATTCAGCCCATCCTGAACAGGGATACGGAACAGATCGTGGATGTAATGCTGTCGCATGAACAGGTTATGTGCGGCTATGTGATTGATATGAAGAGCAGAAGGGCTTTGCTTTTGGGCCCTACCATGGAGCATACATGTACCAGAAAAAACGCCCTGAATATTTTAAAGCGTATGGGGCTCCCATATAAACGGACTGATGAGTTGATGGGCTATTTTGAGAAGATACCGACTATGGCACTGACGACTTTTATCAGGCACTTATATTTTATTCATTATATTATCAACGACCAGCTTCCCCCTTCAAAGGATTGGTATGTAACGCTTGCGGAAAAGCTGGGACCGGATCGGACCGCCACGATGCAGGCAGAGCATTTGGTTCATAATTCGCGGGAATGGGACAGATGCCTGGAGGCGTGTATTGAATATGGAAAGCTGGAGGAGCTGGAAGAGTTTATGAGAAATATTCGTTCTCAGGGGAGGATGGGTATGGTGGCCAATGACTCTCTGCGGTCCATGAAGAATATCGCGATCTCGTCCATTGCGTTGATTTCCAGGGCGGCGTCGCGCGGAGGTATGGAATATGAGGCGGCGCTGACCCTGTCCGACGAATATATTCGGAGGGTGGAAGCGCTTAATTCCTTTAGCGAGGTACAGCATCTGCTGGTGCAGTCGTTTTTTGATTTTACGAAGATTGTCTCTCAGATCCATGAACTCACAAGCCGGTCAAAGCTTGTCTATGCCGTAGTAAGCTATGTAAAAAAAAATATTGACAAGCCGATTCAGGTATCTGAGATTGCTGAGGAGCTGGGGCATAACGCATCCTATTTGTGCCGGACGTTCAAGCGGGAAACGGGGAAAACCCTAAAAGAGTATATCAATGAAATGAAGCTGGAGGAGGCCAAATTTCTATTGCGTTCGACCAGGCAGCCGATCGTAAACATTGCGTTGGAGCTGGGATATTCATCTCAGGCCTATTTTACGACTTTATTCAGAAATTACACAGGCAATACACCTGTTGAGTTCAGGGAAAAAAGCATTTAAGGGAGTGGTTTTTATGGAAAAATATAAAAATTCAAATTTGTCGGTTGAAGAAAGAGTGGATGACCTGATGGGACGCATGACCCTTCGGGAAAAGGTATGTCAGTTAAGCAGCGCGTATGCCTATGGCGGAAGGCTTGAGCTGGGGGAACTTACGGACGGCATCGGTCAGGTGGGGATGAGCAACGGCACCATGACGCTTGAGGGGAATGCAGAGCTTGTCAACAGCATTCAGAAATTTCTGATGGAGGAGACACGCCTGGGCATTCCGGCGATCTTTCATGTGGAGACTCTGAACGGCGGCTCTCTGGCAGAGGCTGCAACCTATCCCATTCCGCTTGGCCTGGCGGCATCGTTTGATGACGATCTCGTGGGTGAGATGGGAACACAGATACGTGAGGAAATGATTGCGGCGGGGCAGAGAATGGCTTTAGCTCCGGTTTTGGATATTTCCAGGGACCCGCGCTGGGGACGACAGGGCGAGACCTATGGAGAGTGTCCCACCCTTGTCTCGGCAATGGGAACCGCATATATCAGCGGGATTCAGGGAGACGCAGGAAAAGACGGAATGTCTGCCTGTGCCAAGCATTTTCTCGGCTACGCGGCAAGTGAGGGCGGGCTTAATATGGCGGGTGCGCATATCGGCCCCAGAGAGCTGAAGGAGGTATACGCAAAGCCTTTTGCCGCGGCGATTCAGAACGCAGGCTTGAAGGGCGTCATGAATTGCTATCTGGCGGTAGACGGGGAGCCTGTGACCGGCGCAAGGAAATATCTGACAGATCTCCTTCGAGGCGAGCTTGGATTTGAGGGCGTGGTAGTTGCCGACTATGGCTCTGTTGATAAATTAAGTGATATTTTTGGTGTGGCAAAGGACAAGGCGGATGCCGGGGCCCGGGCGCTGGCGGCGGGACTGGACGTGGAAACGCCCAGAAGGATCTGCCTGAATGACGATTTTATTCGGCGCCTGGAGGACGGCGAGATACCGATGGAGATCGTTGATACAGCGCTTCGCCGCCATTTGTCTCTGAAATTCCAGCTTGGTCTCTTCGAAAACCCCTATGCGGATGCGGACGCCATGCGCCTTGTCTTTCACAAGAAGGAGCATACGGACACATCCTATCGGCTGGCCTGCGAGAGCATGACTCTTCTTAAAAATGAAAATGACATACTTCCCCTCAGAGGGAAAAAGAGAATCGCGGTGATTGGGCCCAATGCAGCAAATTGCCGTGCGCTCTTCGGAGGATATACCTATCCGGCCTTCTACGAAGGCATGCGGAATATGCTTCTGGGCCTGAGCAGGAGTATGGGGCTGGAGGGTGTGGAGGCCCAGGAGGGACAGATGTCCTTCCTGCGGCAGATGGTCTCCATGATGCCGGAGGTGGAAAAGCTGATAGAAAACAATTATCCGGGTGTTGTCAGCGTTCTTGACGCAGTGTCCGCAGCAGCAAAAGAGGCGGTGCCGGATGCTGAGATCGTTTATGCAAAGGGCTGTGAGAATCTGGAAATAGATGAGAGCGGATTTGCCGAGGCGGTCAAAGCGGCAAAGGAAAGCGATGTCATTCTGTTCGTCTGCGGAGGGCGCAATGGTTCTGCCGATGGCTGTACCATGGGTGAGAACGTGGATGCCAGCAGCATCGGACTTCCCGGAAGCCAGGAAAGGCTGATGCAGGTACTGGGGGAGCTTGGCGTTCCGATGGCAGTTATTCATATGGACGGCAGGCCGCTGTCCAGCGTATGGGCGGCAGAACATGCCGCAGCAATTCTGGAGGCATGGCATCCGGGGCAGATGGGCGCTTACGCCATAGCCGACACGCTGTTTGGAAAAAATAATCCCTGCGGCAGGCTGCCTGTGACAGTTGTGCGTCATGCGGGACAGATTCCCATATATGCCGAGCAAAATCGCGGCAGCGGAGTCAGCGGCAGAGGGCAGGGGAACAACAATATTACCCAGGGATATGTAGATGAGCCGGGCTTCCCGCTGTATTGCTTCGGCTATGGTCTTTCCTATACAAGCTTCGAGATCAGCGGATGCGGTGTTTCGGCAGCTGAGATGAGCTCCCACGGACAGGTGCTTGTATCCTGCATGGTCAAAAACATCGGCAATACCGCGGGCGCCGAGAGCGTTCAGCTTTACTTCAGGGATACGGCAGCCTGCGTAATCCGTCCGAATAAAGAGCTGGCCGGCTTTGCCAGAGTAGAACTTCAGCCGGGGGAGAGCAGAGAGGTTCAGTTCCGTTTCCATGCGGATCAAACAGCATTCCTTGACGAAGAGCTGCGCTGGATCGTAGAGGCCGGCGACGTAGAGCTGCTGATCGGAGACTCGTCGGAGAATCTGACACTGGCGGGCACAGTCACAGTGACAGACACCAGAGTGGTGGAGAATGGCAGAAGAAACTATTTTTCACAAAAGGAAGTCAGATAAGGGACGCACAGGATAAAATATTTAGGGCAAATTATTGTAATAAATGTCAATAAATTAATAAACAAATTAGTCAGTTTTATGTATTCTTGTTATTGAACAGGGGACTTTAATAGTAACTCATAACAAAATTTTTAAGGAGGATATGTATGAAAAAGAGACCATCGAAATTTGTGACTCTGCTGCTGTGCACGGTAGTGCTGTGCTGTATCCTTAGCGCCTGCGGCAGCGGCGGGGCGGATAACGACACGAGCTTTACATATGTGTTATCCACAGGAGAACAGACCCACTTCTATGCGGAATATGAGGACAATCCTGCCGTTCAGTACTGGCTCTCCAAAGAATGGGATGCCGATGAGGACGGAAAAGGCAAAAAGGTGTCTATCGATTTCATCACGCTGCCTGCCGGAGCGGAGTCTGACAACATCAATACCATGCTGGGTACCGGTGAGTATCCCATGATACTGGATGTGACATACAGCTCGGAAAAGCCGGTTCAGCTTTATGAGGAAGGCATTGCGCTTGATATCACAGAGTATGTGGAGCAGTACATGCCCAACTATCGGGCCTGGATGGAGGCTCATCCGGAACTTGGCTCCCGTCTGACAAATATGGTCAATGGCGAGAGAAGATATCTGGGCCTGTATGCTGTCAACGATGCCCCTGAGCAGGCCTGGGGCGGTTACTGCTACCGTCGTGACTGGATTGTGAAATACGGAACAAACCCCGAGACCGGCGCCGCCTTCAGCGGACATTGGGATGGGGATAACTGGATCGATGACGTGGTATTTCCCTCCGGCAATACGGATCCGATCTATATCAGCGACTGGGAGTGGATGCTGGATATCTTTGCCAAGGCGATTGAAAATCTGGGAATCACCGATGGATATGCCCTGTCCATATACTATCCGGGTTATCTGGGGACCGGCGATTTTATGTCCGGCTTTGGAGCACCCTCAAGCTATTACATCGATGAAAACGGGGTTTGCCAGGGCGGATTTGAGACCGAGAACTTCCGCGCTTATCTTGAGTGCATGAATACCTGGTACGCCAACGGGTGGATCGACCCCCAGTTTGACGAACGCGCCTCAGATATGTTTTATATGGTAAATACCGCGGCAACATTCGCCGGTAAGGTGGGCGCATGGTATGGTCAGCTGGGTACCCTTGGCAACGCCATGGACAACAGCGGCGGTGATACTTCTAACCTGACCAATGGAATCGTGGTAGCCGGTGCTCCGCAGCCAATCAATGACATTTACGGCACTGATGAGTGCAAATATCAGGAACCCTTTGCATACTACGCCAATTCCCTGATTTCAAACTGTGTAGTTTTCACCAATAAGTGTGAAGGGATGGATCTGCCGACACTGTTCACTGCCATTGACTATCTTTACGAGGAGGACGGCGGTGCAATGCTCAAGGCTTATGGCTTAAGTGCAGAGCAGGTAGAGGAGTTTGACTGTCAGTGGTACAGAGATCGAAATCTTGCCGAAGGCACCTACACAGTAGGGACGGACGAGAACGGCAATACCACATATACCGTCAATCCTGTTCTGGTGAATGACCAGGAGGGACTGGAAAGCGCGGCCAAGCTCAACAGAACCATCGGATTGAGCCAGCAGAAGGGAAGGCAGTACGGATATCCCGAGAGCAAGCAGCACTGGATCAATATGTGGATGTATTATGATAATACCGGATCCATCGGAAATGAGATCACCAGTCAGTTTACTACGGAGCAGCAGGAAGTGGTGGAAGCCACAAACAACTATGTGAACACCTATATGAACAGGACGATTCCCAGGTTTGTTAACGGCGATCTTGACCCGACCAATGACAAGGATTGGGGAGATTACTGTGCGACAATAGTTAAGTATAAGCCCTATGAGTATTGTGATTTTGTCAATGAGATCCTGGGTAACTGATTTTTGGCCTAACTGATTATAAAGAGACAGGAAGGTTTTAGTAATGAATCGAACAATTGCTGAAAAGGATTTTAAGCTTTCGAAGAAGGCTATGGCGAGAAAGGACTGGCGGAAGAACTGGCAGATATATCTGCTGTTCCTCCCCCTAGCGGTCTACTTCATAATATTTAACTACATACCAATGGTTGGCATATTGGTGGCTTTTGAGGATTACTCGGTGACCAAGGGCTTCTTCGGAAGCCCCTGGGTAGGATTTGCGAACTTCAGGGTGCTCTTTACAGGAGACGAATTCCTGATTGCCCTTCGAAACACTGCCTGTATGGCCGTTCTGAATCTGGCTCTGGGATTTTTGCCGCCCATTATTTTGGCCCTGCTCTTTTCCGAGTGCCACCTGAAGCCTTACCGCCGCTTCACCCAGATTGTTTCCTATATGCCGAATTTTGTATCTGCGGTTGTTGTCTGCGCGCTGGTCACAGAATTTTTCGGTATGTCCGGTGCGATCACAAAGATACTGACGGCGATAGGATTTCAGGAGCAGAACTGGCTGGCCAATACGCAGATTCCGGTGTTCTGGCTCATCTATGCATTTATTGGCATCTGGATGGGCGCGGGCTTTGGATCCGTGATCTATACGGCTATTATTTCCAGTGTGAGCGGGGATCTGAAGGAGGCCGCCGCGCTGGACGGAGCCAACCGGTGGCAGCGCATCCGCTATGTGGTCCTGCCCGCGCTGCTGCCTCTGTGCATGATGAATCTCACGCTGTCTGTGGGAACTATGTTCCTGGCCGGCTGGGATAAGGTGCTTCTGCTCTATATGCCAAAGACCTATGATGTGAGCGACGTTTTGTACACCTATACTTACCGTATGGCCTTCGGCAACTCCGTAAATTTTGGACTTTCCACGGCTTCGGGACTGTTCCAGTCAATTATCGGCACCACGCTGCTTATCGTATCAAATAAGATCAATAAGAAGTTAACTTCTTATGGCTTGTTCTAAGGGGGTGACATCATGAAGGAAAAAACTCCAAAAAGAAAAAAGAGATTGTTTGGAATGATGTCAACGGGTGACATTATCGGTGACGCTGTGATTATGCTGATCCTGCTGCTGGTGGCATTTATAAGCTTTATCCCTCTGTGGCATGTGGTAATGTCGTCCTTCTCGGATGGACAGGAGCTTTTGAGTCACAAGGGGGTCGTCTGGAAGCCGCTTGGAGATTTCAACCTCGGCGGATATAAATTGATTTTCAGAAACTCCAACGTGATCAAGAGCTATCTGAACACACTGCTGTACGTGGTGGGAGGTACCGGACTCGGACTTGTCATGAATGTTGTTGCCGGTTACATTCTCTCACGAAGAACACGTTTCAGGCCTTTAATGATTCTGTTCTTCATCATTACCACCATGTTCAGCGGGGGCACGATTCCGACCTACATAGTTATCCGGGCGCTGGGTATGACCGGAACGCCTCTGGCGCTGATTATTCCCGGCTGTACCAACGCGATGTTTATACTTTATATGATGAATGCTTATATGGCCATTGACAGGTCATATGAGGAGGCTGCCGCCATAGACGGTGCGGGACACATCCAGATTATGTTTCAGGTGCTTCTGCCGCAGGCCAAGGGCATGGCGATTGTTGTTGCCGTGCAGACCGCCATACTGAAGTGGAATTCATGGTTCGAAGCATCCATCTATGTACCCACACAGAGGAGCTTATGGCCGCTGCAGCTTTGGGTGAGAGAACTGACCACAAACACTACCGAATTTTTGAAGTCATCAAATCCTGATTACAACCAGTATTTGATACAGTATGCAGTTATCGTTATTGCAACAGTACCGCTTCTGGCGGCAATGCCGTTATTTATCAGCAAGCTTGAAAAGGGTATTGCGTCGGGCGGTGTGAAGGGATAGAAAAAGGAGAAGAATACCATGAAAAAAATCTTAGCGATTTTCCTGGCAATTGTGATGCCCCTTGCGATGCTCACCGCATGCGGAGATCCCGGTGATTCGGAAGAATCAAAGAACAGCTCCGGAACGGAGCAGTCCGGCGATACGGCGAATGAGGACGGCGGCATTTCTTCCGAGGTAAATCATCCCACGGATCCCCTGGAGATGATCACCGACGGCTTCTACAGCTATGGGTATAGTGCGGAGGGCTACGGAGACTTTACATATTTTTTCCATTTTTATGAGGAAGACCCGGTTCTCGGTTCGGTTTATTATGCCGGCCTGCTGAACAACGGCGTACAATTTGCGGGACTTTACTCGGTGGAGGAGAAGGAATGCGCCTATGAGTGCTATCCGGACCGGGACGAGGCCGTAAAGGACGGCGGAACCATGCAGACCGGTACGGCTCCCTACACTGTATATTTCTATGACTGGCAAGGCAATCTGGTAGATCAGTGTGCCTACGACGGCGAGATACTGTATAACGATCTGGAGGCCATAAGTGCGATGGCTTCAGGACCTGTGCTGTATCACCATGATATTGCCGGCGAAGCCTCTTCATTTGCCGGCACCTACGAGGGTGAGATTGGTGTTCCTTATCTTGCGTTCGTCGGTGTTGAGGATGAGCTGGCCACATTGTCTCTTTCCCACAATAGAACCTATGTGGATCTTGTAGATACGATTATAGAAGGCACCTGGGAGATCTCTGACAATGCTGACGGCGGTTATGATTATACTCTCGTGACCAATGCGGGTGTTGAGGACGCTGTTATTTCCGTTTCCGCCGATACAAAAACCGCGGTTTATACCAAGGCGGATGGCTCCCTGACATTGAACATGGTAAATTCCATTCCTGATGTCGTTGAAGAGGCAGGACGCTATACCGGTACATCTGCAACTTCCTATGGCGTTGATGCGGTGATCACATTGATTACGTATGTGGATAATACTGCCAGGATGACAATCGAGATTTATGGTAATGAGGGTGAATTGGATTCCGGCACCTATACGGTCGGGGAGGACGGTACGATTACCTTCCAGTTCGATAATGCAGGCGAAGTTCAGAGCGAGGGCGGCACGGTGCATTATGTTACCGCAGATTATGATTCAGTCCTGACCAGGGAAGGCGCAGAGGTGTTCCTCGTGCTTGCCGGTGAGGGCGGTATGGCTGCTTACGAGGGCTTCACATTCCCGGAGAATCTGACGTTTTACAGCGACGGAACCTGCGAGCTCACCGCGGAAATTCAGGGCGAGGTATCAGTGCTGGCAACCGGAACATATACCTTGAATGAGTTTGGAATTCCGGAGTCTGCCACGCTTGATACTCTTGGAGAGATCGCGATAAATATCGATTATACCACGATGCTTCTGTCTGCCGAAATTCCGGCCATTGAGGAAGCGGGATTCAGCGCGGTCACGGTTTCGATTTCCTTGCAGACCTGATTTGATCAAGTATGATTTGGGGAGGCGGTTTATGAGCGCTTCCCCTTTTCAAATAGTACAATTAGTACAATATGAAAAGGTGAAATATGAAAATCATTGAGCTGACGGACTTTTCCGCATATTACAAGCTGAAAAAGGAATACCTGGTGGCGCTGGATAACATTTCCCTTGATATCGATGAGGGAGAGTTTGTCACTATTGTGGGCCCCTCGGGCTGCGGTAAGTCAACGCTGCTCAAATGCATTCTGGGGCAGGTGGGGCTGACAGACGGGACGCTGCTGCTGGGGGGAAAGGAGCCCGCAGGCGACGTTATTAAAGAGGCAAACATCGCCTATATATCACAGGACACCAAGCTTTTTCCGCACTTGAATGTCTATGAAAATATTGCTTTTCCTCTGCGCATCGCGGAGGCGGATCCCGCTGATGTGGATGCGAAGGTACGGGCCATTGCGAAGAGATGCGGTTTGGAGCCGGCTTTTTTGAACCGAAGGCCAAGACAGCTTTCCCTGGGGCAGCAGCAGCGTGTAGCGCTGGCCCGGGCCTTTGTAAAAAAGCCCTCCGTTATTTTGGCGGATGAGCCGTTTTCGCATCTGGATACTCCTCTGCGGGCGGAATTTCAGGAGCTGATACATGATTATCATGTGGAAACCAACGCCACGATTTTGTTCGTCACCCATGACAATGACGAGGCTCTCACACTGGGAGGACGGCTTCTGCGCATGGGATTTGGCGTGATAGAGGCATGGGAGGATGTGAGCCGATATGGAAAATCGGATGGGCGGAAGGTCACCCAAAGTATACCTGAAATCTTGTTGAATAAAGAGAAAAGAGGGGAGAAAAGGCCTGTACGAAACAAGCTTTTGTATCGTTGGCCCGTGTATCTGCTGGGAGTGACGGCTCTTGTGTTTTTGATTTCCATGCTGTGGGGACGGCTGACGGAGTCTTCTCCGAATGAAAAGCTGTCCGTATGCTTCGTGGGTCAGAATTTTCTGAATGTTGAAGCGGAGCAAAGGCTTTCGCGGGATATGGGGACGTTTACCAATCAGGGGATAGAGGGTTTGACTGTAGACAGCCTCTACAACGATAACGGCGCGCTGCTTGCTGAGGCTCTGACCATTCGTGTGATTGGCGATACTGATTTCGTGATACTTGAAGATGATTATGTTTTTGACGGAATTGGCGGCAGTTATTTCAGCCCGATACCGACGGAAACGGTAGAACGATATTTCCCGGGCGCACAGACCTACGAGGAGTCGGGTGTTATATACGGCGTCCTCCTTTATTCACCCCAAAACGGATCAAATGAAACGGTCTTTTCCGAGTATTATTACGGCGAAAAGGACTGCTGGTTATTTTTCACCGTTGTATCTGAAAATGCTGCCGGCATGAACGGAAAGGGATCAACTGATGACACGGCCGCTTTGGACCTGGCGGCCTACTTATGGAGGGAGAACCGATGAAATTTTTTCCCACCCCTGAAAGCGATCTTACAATAGCGCAGCTGCCTCATACCCGCAGAGAAATCTTTGCGGATATATGCGGGCTATATGGAGGAAGCCTTTTCCGCACCGGACTTATTTTGCTTGCTTTTGCACTGCCTCTTTTATTTTTGGGCTTTCTGGCCGATCAAAATGAACTTGCTTATTTATCCTTTGCCCGGGAGGCGGCAGATGGCGAAAGGGCGGCAATATATCAGGAATATCAGCTGACAGACAGTCTTTTTTCCTTTTCCGGCATTATCGGGTATATGATATTTGCCGCGGGCCTCTCAGGCGCCGCCCGTGTTATTCGTCAGCACTCCTGGGAGGAGCCGGTAAATTTGAAGATTGATCTGCTCAAAGGGATCAGGCAAAACGTGAAGTCCTATCTTTTGATGGGCTTTCTGACAGGGTGTTGGATTTTTCTCTCCCGGTATTGCTTTGCAGGCGCGCTGTATGCGCAGGGGAGCAGAGTGCTGGTCAATTTGCTTCCATTGCTTGGGGGGCTTATTATACTTCTTCCGGTTTTGGGGTTTTCACTTGTGACAAACGCTGTTTATTCAAACCCCTTTGGGCAGAACCTTCGGATGAGCCTGCTCTTGTATCTGAAGAGGCCGCTTTCTTCCCTTGGTATCGGTATCCTGATGGTACTGCTCCTCCTCCTGGCGAATGCGGTTCCGTCTATTCCCATAAGGATGCTTTTGAGGATCATGAACATTTTTGCCGCGCCGTTCCTGCTTCTCGCCTGGTTTTTGTGGTGCAGCAGCCAACTGGACCGTTTTATCAATCCGAAATATTATCCGGAGCTGGTGGGGAAAGGACTTGTCAAAGAGAATACGGAGGAATCCGGAGAGTAAATATTTAAGAGAGAGGCTTTTGAAAAGAGTCTCTCTTTTTTTGAATTGGGAATGGTAAAAAGTATATGAATGTGATAGAATATCAGCAGTTTATTTCGCATAGGAGGAAAAAGATGCAATCAAAAAAACAGAAGAAGCAGACTGCTGTTCTTATCATAGGGGGAGGAATTGTGCTGGCGGCGCTTCTTCTTTTTGCGATAATATGGCTGACAGAGAGTGTGCAGACAGGGCTTTTGGCGGCAGCGATGGTTCTGGTATTTTCCATACTGGTTCATCGATTCAGGAAAAATGCAAGGGTTCTTCTGGATCAGGAAAAGGCGGACAAGGACCGTCTTCAGGCGGCGCTTGCCCAGATTGAGCGGGAGCGGGCCGCCATGGAAAATATTCAGGCGGCTCTGGGCTCCGGCCCCTGGAGTATGGAGTTTGACGAGCGCGGAGAGATCATCGCCTGTATCTGGACCGATGTGTTTCGGCATATGCTGGGATATGAGGGGGAAGCGGACTTTCCAAACAGGCTGGATTCCTGGTCGAATTTGCTGCATGAAGAGGACAAAGCGTATGTGATGAAGGAGTATTGGGACACGGTGAGAGATTACACCGGTGAGAAGACCTATGATGTGAAATATCGTCTTCTTACCAGAAACGCAGGGTGGAGATGGTTCCATGCGGCAGGCCGGCTGTCCAGGAGAGAGGATGGTTCTCCGATCACCTTTGTAGGTTTTTTTGTGGATATTGATGATGAGAAGAGGATGGAGGCGCAGCTGGAAGCGCAGAGAGCGGATCTTGAGGACGCGCTGGCTGCGGCACAGCATGCCAACCGGGCGAAGACTACGTTCCTCAACAATATGTCGCATGATATCCGGACGCCCATGAATGCCATTATAGGCTTTACGTCGCTTGCCGCCGCGCATATCGACAATACGGAGCAGGTACGGGGCTATCTGACAAAGATTGCCACCTCCAGCAATCATCTGCTGAGCCTGATTAATGATGTGCTGGATATGAGCCGCATTGAAA
>CAMWUL010000058.1 GCA_947177445.1 uncultured Lachnospiraceae bacterium
TCCCTTTTTAGAATTTTCAGGGTTGCATTACTGTTTATTTGTCAAGGTTCATCGGAGCATATACAAATGTATATCTCCGAACGGAGAAGGAGGGATTTGAACCCTCGCGCCGCTATTAACGACCTGCACCCTTTCCAGGGGTGTCCCTTCGGCCTCTTGGGTACTTCTCCAAGTGAGCAGAATCCTCTGTTCTATATTTCATTGTCGGGGCGCTCTTGCCTGTCCCTGAGCGGAGAGAGTGGGATTCGAACCCACGCGCCCTTGCGGACAAACGGTTTTCAAGACCGCCTCGTTATGACCACTTCGATATCTCTCCAAGCGTACCGCTGTTTCAACGGCAAAAATCATTTTAGCAAAAAGACCAATCCCTGTCAACAACTTTTTTCACTTTTTTTAAGTTTTTTTTACAGGTCGATTACTTTTCACACCGCGCTATTCCCGATGCCAGAAATTCCGCCAGCTCCATGTCCTCGGGAGTGGTAATCTTGATGTTCCCGCCGGAAGCTTCTACGAGCTTCACCGGATGCTTCAGCATGCTCTCTACCACCATGGCATCATCCGTAATATGCACTCCCGCCCGATCCAGCTCCTCCTGGCGCTGGGTCAGCAGTCTGTAGGCATCCAGAATCAGCGGCGCAGAAAACACCTGGGGCGTCTGTACGGAAAACAGACGGCTGCGATCCAGCGTCCTTTCCACAAAGCCGTTCCCGTCCGCAGTCTTGATGGTATCCTTCACGGGAACCGCCGCACAGCAGGCTCCGTAAGCCGCCGCCGCCTCATAGGTATCCTCTATTATCTTTTCCGATACAAAGGGCCTGGCTCCGTCATGAATAAAGAAATAACCGTCATCACCGGCGAGTCCCATTTCTTCCGCCGCAGACAAAGCCCTGCTTACTGACAGATAACGCTCCGCTCCGCCCTCCAGCACCGCCTCTACCTTGCAAAACCCATAGCGGTCCACAATCTGCTCTCTGACACGGGCTTCCTCTCCGGCCCCCACGGCCAGTATAATATGGTCGATGACCGGCGAGTCCTGAAATACCTGCAGACAATGACAGACCACCGGCCTGCCGCACAGCTCCATATATTGTTTCGCCGTATCACTTTTCATCCTTCTGCCGCTTCCCGCCGCCAGAACGATGGCCGTACAGATACATTTCCGCTTTTCCATAGCTCCTCCGCCAGACTGCCGCCCCGGGCAGATCTGCGCAATTGTTAAAATATCCGGTCAAAAATCAGAGCTTCAAGCCCGGTACAGCATTCAGGTCCCAGCCGTGACGGACTCCCCGTATGTATTCATAATAGCCTGCCGCGCCGATCATGGCCGCGTTGTCGGTACAATACACCGGCGACGGATGGTAAAAGCGGATATGGTTCTTTTCACATTCCTTCCGAAACGCTTCCCGCAGCGAAGAATTGGAGGCCACCCCTCCTGCGATGGCAAATTTATCACAGGAAAATGCCTTCGACGCATGAAGGGAATGCTCCACCAGTACATCGATAACAGCCTTTTGAAAGGAGGCTGCCACATCTGCCTGACAGATTTCCTCCCCCTTCATCCGGCAGCCGTTCAGGTAATTGAGCACTGCGGACTTCAAACCGCTGAAGCTGAAATCATATTCGTTCTCCGCTATTTTTGCCCTGGGAAAAGGAATCGCATCGGGATTGCCTTCCTTAGCCAGTCTGTCAATCTTGGGGCCTCCGGGATACCCCAGACCGATGGCCCGGGCCACCTTGTCAAAGGCCTCTCCCGCCGCATCATCCCGGGTTCTTCCCAGGATCTGGTAGTCGCCGTAATCCTTCACCAAAACCAGATGGGAATGTCCCCCGGATGCCACCAGACACACAAAGGGCGGCTCCAGATCAGGATATTCTATGTAATTGGCGCTGATGTGGCCGCTGATATGGTGCACTCCCACCCGGGGGATCCCCGCGGCAAAGCTGATGGCCTTGGCCTCCGCCACCCCCACCAGAAGCGCCCCCACCAGTCCGGGCCCATAGGTAACGGCAATGGCGGTAATATCCTGCAGCGACACCTCCGCTTCCTCCAGTGCCTGCCGGATCACCTGATTAATCTTTTCGATATGCTTTCTGGAAGCGATCTCGGGAACCACTCCGCCAAAGCGCTCGTGCAGCGCAATCTGTGAATATATAATATTCGACAGCACCTCCCTGCCGTTTTTCACCACAGAAGCTGCTGTCTCATCACAGGAACTCTCGATCGCCAGGATCAAGACATCCTCCGTATTCTGCTGTTCCAAATCCATACCTCCGCGCCCGGGGCGCACAGAATTCCTTTTTACTGCGCCGCATTGTCCGCCAGATCCCACCCGTAAATCTTCCAGCGCCGGTTTTCATCCCTGCGCAGGACATAAACCTGGCGCAGAATCTCACTCTTGCCGCCGTTTAAAATAGAATAGGCACACTGCAGCTTGGCACATTCCCTGCCGTCCATCTCAAAAAAATCCACATTCACACTGGAGGCCACCGACACACTGTTGATCCTGCGGTTATTCTTTTTAAAGGTGCTGATCTCCGCCTTCAGCTGGCTCAGATAGAACTCCGTCTCATTCGCCGCAAGAAGCTCATCATCATACAGCTCCCGGGCCTTCATTCCCAGCTGTTCGATCTCCTCTTCCGTACATTTCTCATTATAAAAGCACTTCTGGATCTCCGTAAAATACTTCAGCACCTCTTTGGGAGTGGGCGGATAATCTCCTTCCAGATCACGGCTGAGAACGGTCTGCACCGTGGACAGAGATGAACTGGAGGCATCCTTGCCGGGTTTTTTCGCCAGATAGGCAAAGCACCCGACTATACAGGCAACGAGCACAACGAGAAATACAACAATACCTACGTGAGATTTCGCCTTTGATTTCTTCATAAACGCCCTCCTATTCTCCGTCGAAGTTCAATTCTGCGGTCCTGCCGTCTTTGGCAGCCACTGCTGCCGGAAAGATCTTCCGTACCTCCCCCAGATATTCCTCAGGATGAAGCAGCGAGGGACTGTAATGGGTCAGCCACAGCTGCGGCACTCCCGCCCTGCTGGCGATTCCGGCCGCCTCGTACATGGTCATATGCTTATTTTCTCTGGCTTTGACCAGCTTGTCGGGCTCCCCGTACATTCCCTCCAATATCAGCAGATCGGAGCCCTCCGCATTGTCCGTGATGGAATCCACAGGACGGGAATCCGTGCAGTAGGTGACCTTCAGCCCCTTGCGGGGCGCCCCCAGAACCATATCCGGAGTGTACGTAACATTATTTTCCACAATGGTCTCGCCTTTCTGCAGCCGGCTCCACAGCTTCATGGGAATCTGCTGCTCCAGCGCCCGTTCCCTGTCAAAGCGGCCTCCTCTGTCAACCATCATGCTATATCCATAGCATACCACACTATGGCTCACCTTGAAAGCCTTTATTCGAAAACTTTCAAAAGAAAATTCCTGTTCGTTTTCCGTGATCTCCACACAGCGGATCTCGAAGGGAAGCTCCGGAGCAATGGTACGCAAGGCGTTTACCGTGCGCACCAGCCCCTTTGGTCCGATCAGCAGCAGCGGCTCCGTCCGTTCCGCATTGCCCATGGTCAGAAGCATGCCGGGCAGTCCGCTGATATGATCGGCATGATAATGGGTAAAGCAAATGATGTCCACCGGCTTGGGACTCCAGCCCTTCTCTCTCAGAGCAATCTGTGTCCCTTCCCCGCAATCGATCAATATACTTTTTCCATTATAGCGGAGCATCAGGGAGGTAAGCCACCTGTAGGGCAGGGGCATCATTCCTCCGGTTCCCAGCAAACACACATCCAGCATATCCTTCTCCAGTTTCCCTCATAATTTACAGCAATTCCGTACTGTCCTCTTCCTCTGCCGGCACAGCAAACTGTGCCAAAAGCTCGTCAAAACAGTCCTCACACAGATCGAAGCGGCAGCTGCTTCCGTCCCTGCGGCTGAAATATCCGAAAACGGCATCCGCAGAAAAGCACCCCTCCCTCAGATATCCGTTTTCCATCTTCAGCTGCCTGCCGCATTTATTGCACACTACCTGTGTCAATACCCTGCTCTGTCCTTCTTCGTATTTCCGCATACCGACTTCACGCCTTTCCGTAACCCGCTGTTTTCCGGGACTCTTCGTGCTGTGTTTTCCGTTACATCCCCGTCCTCAATCCTCATTTTATCAAAAAAAATAAGGCTGTAAAGTGGTAATTGTTGGCGTTTCCTGTCAACCGCCGTCGGCCCGCGTCTCTTCCTGTCCCTTCAGTCTCAGCCACATAATATCCGCATCCTCCGCCGGCTTTTCATAAAATCCGGGCCGGATACCCTCTGAGACAAAACCAAATTTTTTATATAAATGAATCGCCGGAGCATTGCTGACGCGAACCTCCAGCGTAAATGCTTCTATGCCCTCTTTCTGCCCTCCGGCGATCAGCTCCGCCATCAGGGCCTGCCCGATCCCCTGTCTTCGATATCCGGCCTCCACCACTACATTATCGATATATGCCGTGCCGCAGCTGCAGGTATATCCGCAGCAGCCCACCGCCCTGCCGTCGGCCAGAGCCGTCAGGTAAAAGCAGTAGAAATGGGAAAGCAGCTCACGAAAATCTCTCTCCGACCAGGGCATGCTGAAGGCTTCTCCCTCGATCCTGGCCAAATCTGCGATATCTTCTTCCCGCAGCCTCCTGATCTCTATATTCATATGAAGCTCTCTTCCGTCATCGACGCATATCCCCTTCTGCACCGGCCTCAAAATACCGCCTTATGCCCGGCACGCCTCTTTTTGTTTTTCATCCTGCTCGGCCTGGCTCATTCTCAAATACTCAGGGCGGTGCACCCCGGCATCCACGCTTCTTCCCTGCCGGAAATAAACGCCGCCCAGGGAGGCTATGCTGGCCGCCCGCTGCCGATTGAGCCCCGCCGGAGCCAGCCGGTATTCCACCCGAAGCTCCTGCCGGACCACCGGCAGATATACGGGCACGCCGTCTCCCAAAAAAGTCACTGTCCTGCCAAGCCCGTTCAGCCTGACAATCAGCTCCCCAATATCCATGGGAGCCTGGGAGATCACGGTCTTCATTTCACATTCTTCTCCCCTGGCCACAAACTCATAGGCCGCCGTATATACCTGATTCCTCCGTGCATCCATCAGCGGACAGACAAGGCAGTCCGCTCCCCAGAGATTCCATGCCAGCCCCTCCAGGGTAGGCACCTCCACAAGGGGTTTATTCAACGCAAATCCCAGGCCCTTGGCAGTCGCCGAGCCGATGCGCAGTCCCGTAAAGGAGCCCGGCCCCGAGGATATGGCAATTGCGTCCAGGGAATCCAGATCCAGCTCGATCATCCGGCGCAGTTCCTCCAGCATGGGAAGCAGCGTTTGCGAATGAGTCTTCTTGTAATCCGTGGTATATTCCGCCAGCAGCTTGTCATCTTCCACTATGGCCACGCTGGCCGCAAGCCCCGAGCTGTCCAGTCCCAATATCTTCATACGCGCCCTCCGCAGCGGCACGGGCAATCCTCAGAAAGCCTGCCTTTCTATTACAATCCTCCGATAATCGAATCCCTTCCCCGGGTCCTTTTCCATCAGAATCCGGGTGCGTTTTGGCGGCAGAATTTCCTGGATCAGCTCCGCCCATTCCACCAGGCTGACGCCTCCGCCGTAAAAACAGTCCTCATACCCGATTTCATCCATCTCTTCCACATCGCCGATACGGTATACGTCAAAATGATAAAAAGGAAGCCTGCCCTCCTCATATACCTGAAGTATGGTAAATGTAGGGCTGCACACAGGCTCCGAAACCCCCAGCCCGGCTGCAAATCCCTGGGCGAACACGGTTTTTCCCGTCCCCAGGTCTCCTGTCAGAGTATATACCTCCCCCGGAACACAGGCTTCTCCCAGCCGCTTTCCCAGCCGAAAGGTTTCCTCCGGGCTGTCCGTCTCCCAGACCTGCCTTGCTGCGGCGTCTCCCGCTGTTCCCTCTACAGTAATCTGCCTCATTTCCTTCACCCTCTGATCTTCACCCGCGCGGGAGACATGTGAGTGGAAATCATTTCGATCACAGCCATCTTTTGATCTCCCAGAACCCTCTTGGGGAAAATCGTGGCGTTTACCCTGGAGGTATACACGATGATGCTCCTTCCGGTAGATACCGCACGGTACAGCTCATCCCATAAATATTTTACCTGGTCCTCCCCCTGGGAAATAGTGATTCCCTCCTGGTCCATCACGTAGTGAAGCGGCTTCTGGAAGCTGGGATTGGCAAGGATCTGCTTTCTGCTTTTAATAAAAAGAGTCCAGGGAAGATACAGAAGCATGATCAGACCAAGAATAATAAATGCCCATTGCTTCGTCATCACGGCAAACAGAATCAGCACAGCCCCAAAGGTACTCCCAAGAATGCCGGCCGGACTGTTATAGCTGTGTCTCAGCATATAATCGTACAGGTCTCCCGCCTCTATTTTCACATCAAGCTCTACCATGCCGGTCTCCCTTCCAAAGCCCTGTTTTCACAGAACATATTCCACTTAAAAATTCTACCCTATCCTTATAAAAAAAGCAAGATAAAAAGTTTTCCGACAGCCTTGCTCTATCGATGGCCGGTTACTTTTCACGGCTTCGCCGTTCAAAGCAACATGATGCACACAAAATGAGCAAAAAGCGCTCATTTTGGCGCGTGCTGTCTCGGGTTTTTGTGCAAAAAACGCACAAAAACACCTCGCGGCCCCTACCCGTGAAAAGTAACTCGATGGCCGTTCTTGATAATAGGACTTAAGGGCTTATAAATCAACAGCGTAACCACTGACACACTGACGCCCTTGATCAGATTCATGGGCGCCACACAGGCGGCCACAAAGCTGACGATGCTGCCCTCCGTCATCAGAGGATTCACGGCGCTGCCCATGGACAGAATGTTTTCCATGGGAAGATGGTACAGCTCCGAAAAAGCCGGGAGCAGGTAAATCGCGTTGAAGGCGGTACCGAACACGGTCATAATAAAGGTTCCTGTAACGCAGGCTATTACCGCGGTCTTTTTATTTTTGCGGAAAGCGTACACCACCGATGCCGGAAGGATAAAGCTGCAGCCGATCACAAAATTGGCCAGATCTCCCACAAAGGCAGTGGAAGTACCCTTGACCATCAGCTTCAGAAGGATCTTTACAAACTCCATCATTACCCCGGCGGCAGGTCCGAAGGCAAAGGTGCCCACCAGAATAGGCAGCTCGCTGAAATCCAGCTTATAAAATGCGGGAGCAAAGGGCAGTGGAAAATCAAACAGGTGCAGAATCATGGCAATGGCCGAAAACATACCGATCATGGCAATTTTCCTGGTGTGAAATATGGGGCCCGCCGTGCCGTTCTTTTTCATGGCCGCCTTCTCCAGCAGCACCGCCGCGGCAAACATCAAAACAATGATTCCCAGAAAGCTCAGTACATAGGTGACATTTTCCGAAATACTTTGAAGCAGGTTATTCATTTTTTCCTCTCTTTCCGCCTGTATGGCATGCAAAATTCAAAAAAGGAAAATTCTTCTTCCGCGTAAAAACACCGCAAAAACACCCCGGAACAAAATGTCCCGGGGTGTCCATTTTCACGCATTTTCCGTATGCCCCTCTGCGGCGGCACCCAGAGAGCGCACCTCACAAAAGGGCAGACGAACTGTTTCTTCTTTCATCCAGACTTTACTGTTGGTCCCGGACTTACACCGGGTCAGCCATGGCAGATACTTCTTCTGCCACGGGTCGCGGACTGTACCGCCAGTAGGGAATTTCACCCGACCCCGAAGAATTTTCTTTCATCTACGTTTGGTATTATAATACGGCCTTTTTAAAAAAGCAAGGGGTTTTCAACCGGTCTTCTCATGGGCTTCCGCATCCGGCCGGTTTCCCGTGTACAGCTGGTAATATTTCCCTTTCTGCTCCAGAAGCTGGTCGTGGGTGCCCCTCTCGATGACGCGGCCCTGCTCCAGCACCATGATACAATCGCTGTTCTTTACGGTGGAAAGCCTGTGGGCAATGACAAAATTGGTGCGGCCCTGCATCAGGGCGTCCATGCCCTGCTGTACCAGCTTTTCGGTTCTTGTATCGATGGAACTGGTGGCTTCGTCCAGAATCAATACCGGAGGATCCGCGATGGCGGCTCTGGCAATGGCCAAAAGCTGGCGCTGTCCCTGGCTAAGGTTGGCACCGTCGCCGTGGAGCATGGTCTGGTACCCTTCCGGCAGCCTGCGGATAAAGCCGTCGGCATTTGCCAGCCGGGCAGCCCGTATCACCTCTTCATCCGTGGCATCCAGCTTTCCGTAACGGATATTTTCCATGACCGTTCCCGTAAACAGGTGCGTGTCCTGCAGCACAATCCCCAGGGACCGACGCAGATCCGCCTTTTTGATTTTATTTACATTAATACCGTCGTACCGAATCTTTCCATCCTGAATATCGTAAAAACGATTGATCAGGTTGGTGATGGTGGTCTTACCCGCACCCGTAGCGCCCACAAAGGCAATCTTCTGGCCGGGTCTGGCGTACAGCTCCACATCGTGAAGAATCATCTTTTCGTCGGTATAGCCGAAATCCACATGGTCAAATACCACATCTCCCTTCAGCTCCACATAGGTGGTGGTGTCGGAATCCTTATGATAATGCTTCCAGGCCCACAGGCCGGTTCTCTCCCGGCTCTCCGCCAGCTGGCCGCCGGGCTCTCTCACCGCGTTCACCAGCTCCACATAGCCCTGATCCACCTCCGGTGTTTCGTCCATCAGCTTAAATACCCTGTCCGCTCCGGCCAGCGCCATGATAATGCTGTTAAACTGCATGCTGATCTGATTGATGGGCATGCTGAAGGATTTATTGAAATTCAGGAAGCTGGCCAGGCCGCCCAGGGTCAGGCCGGATATTCCCGTGATAGCCAGTATGCCGCCGGTCACCGCGCAGACCACATAGCTCAAATTGCCCAGCTGGGCGTTTACGGGCCCCATAATATTGGCAAACCGGTTTGCCTGATAGGCGCTTTCGCAGAGCTGGTCATTTAATTCGTTAAATTGATCCAGACTCTCCTGCTCATGGCAGAACACCTTTACTACCTTCTGGCCTGTCATGGTTTCCTCTATGCAGCCGTTCAGCTTTCCCAGGGCCTGCTGCTGCGCCAGGAAATAACGGCTGCTCAGGCCGCCGATCTTTTTGGCCGACGTGACCATGATGACCACCATTACCAGGGTCACCAGGGTCAGCGGTATATCCAGAATGATCATATTGATCAGCACTCCCACCACCGTGATCACACTGTTGATCAGCTGGGGAATGCTCTGGCTGATCATCTGCCGCAGGGTATCGATGTCATTGGTATAGATAGACATGATATCCCCGTGGGCATGGGTGTCAAAATACTTGATTGGAAGAGCCTCCATCTTTTCAAACAGGTCATTACGCAGATTTCTCATGGTTCCCTGGGTCACATAAATCATCACCCGGGACTGGATGAAGGATGCCGCCACGCCCAGCATATAAAAAATTCCCACCCTGCCGATGGCTCCTGCCAAAGGCGCAAAATCAGGATTCTCGTGTCCCACCAGGGGCAAAATGTAGGAATCGATCAGCGTCCTCATAAACATGGTTCCCTGAAGACTGGAATAGACTGTGGCAAAAATACAGACCACCACCACCGCCCAGTGAATACCGTAATCCTTCAAGGTATATCCCATAATACGCCGAAACAGCTTACCGGGATTCTCCAGCTTGGGTCTGGGGCCCCGTGCTCTTGCTCCCGGGCCGAAGCCTTTGTTTTCTTTTACTGCCGCCATGATCACATTCCCCCTTTCTCGTCAAAGTCCCCGCTTCCGCCGGTCTGGGATTCATATACCTCCCGGTAGATGTCGTTGGAGGCCAGAAGCTCCTCATGGGTTCCGAAACCGTCGATCTGGCCTTCCTGCATGACAATGATCCGGTCCGCATGCTGCACGCTGGACACCCGCTGGGCAATAATCAGCTTGGTGGTTCCCGGAATTTCTTCTGCGAAGGCCTTTCTGATCCGGGCATCTGTGGCCGTATCCACCGCGCTGGTGGAATCGTCCAGAATCAGCACCTTGGGCTTCTTTAAAAGCGCTCTGGCAATACACAGCCTCTGCTTCTGTCCGCCGGAAACATTTGTACCGCCCTGCTCAATGTAGGTGTTGTATCCCTCCGGCATTTTTTCGATAAATTCGCTGGCACAGGCCAGTTCACAGGCGTGCCTGCACTCCTCCTCCGTGGCCTCCTTGTCACCCCAGCGCAGGTTCTCCAGGATCGTGCCGGAAAACAGCACATTGTTCTGGAGCACAACCGCCACCTGGTTTCGAAGCGTCTCCATGTCGTAGCTGCGCACATCCAGTCCCCCTACCAGCAGTCTTCCTTCTGTCACATCGTACAGTCTGCTGACCAGATTTACCAGACTGGACTTGGCACTTCCGGTGCCGCCGATGATCCCGATGGTCTCTCCTGACCGGATATCCAGATCGATATTTTTCAGCACCGGGGTATCTGCGTCCTTTTTGTAGCGGAAAGACACGTTTTCGAACCGGATGCTTCCGTCCTTTACCTCATAAACAGGATTCTCCGGATTGTTCAGATCCGGCTGCTCCTCCAGCACCTCACAGATTCGTCTGGCGCTGGCCGCCGACATGGTCATCATCACGAATACCATGGACAGCATCATCAGGTTCATCAAAATACTCATGCAATAGGTCAAAAGGCTCATCAGCTGTCCTGTGGTCAATGCCTCCTGAACCACCATCCGGGCGCCTATCCAGCTGATCAGCAGGATGCAGGCGTACACGGTAAAGTTCATCACCGGGCTGTTCCAGGCCACAATTCCCTCCGCCTTGCAGAATATTTTATAAATATTGCCGCTGGCTTTCTTAAATTTTTCATTTTCATGCTCCTCCCGGACGTAAGCCTTCACCACCCGGATGGCCGAAACGTTTTCCTGTACACTCTCATTCAACTCGTCGTACTTGGGAAAAGCCTGGGTAAAATGTCTGGTGGCCTGGGAAACGATCAGCGCCAGGATACACCCCAGCACCACCACCGCCCCCAGATACACACTGGCCAGTCTGGGGCTGATCACAAAGGACATGATCATGGCAAACAGCAGACTGAAGGGAGCCCTCATGCACATTCTCAGAATCATCTGGTAGGCATTCTGTATGTTGGTCACGTCAGTGGTCAGCCTTGTGACCAGACCGGAGGTGCTGAATTTGTCAATATTGGAAAAGCTGAAGGTCTGAATATTGTCGTACATGGCCCGCCGCAGATTTCTGGCAAAGCCTGTGGAGGCCCTGGCTCCGTACACTCCTCCCAGAATACCGAAGGTCAGACTGGCCAGCGCAGTCAGTATCATCAGTGCCCCGATCAGCCAGATATGTTTCATGTTTCCCGCTTCCACACCATGATCGATGATAGATGCCATCAAAAGCGGGATAATGGTCTCCATGATTACCTCCATTATCATGAAGACCGGTGTCAGAAAGGAATCTCTCTTAAATTCCTTCACCTGTGCCCTTAGTGTTTTCAGCATAGATCTTTCTCCTCTCTTCCCCTTTGGCCTGTGACCGGCCTTCGGGCAATCTTTCTTCTTCCACTTCAATTTCCATCTCTTCCAGGTTCTTCATAAGGATTCCCAGCAGTCTGTTCAGCTCCGTCACCTCGGCCTCAGACATCCCGCGAAGCATACGCCGGTCCATTTTCTCCATATGCTCCTCCACCCTGGCATGATTCTGAGCCGCCTCCCGGGTCAGCAGGATCCTCTTCAGCCTGGCGTCCCGGTCCTGGGCTCTGCGGACGATCAATCCGTTTTTCTCCATAACCTGAAGGGTATTGCTGGCCGTGGCGCCGGTAATCCGGAAAGCCTTCTCAATGTCCTTTTGATAGACCGGCCCGCTTTCGTGATGATACAGATATCCCAGTATTCCGCCCTGCAGCTGAGACTGGGGCCGCTTTTCCTCGTTGACCGGAAATGTCTTATGTATCACAGACTTAATCTGATTATGAATCATACGCAGAGTAAATCCGATTTCCGGCCTGCGCTCCGGTTCCTTTTCTTTTTCATCCATGCCGATTTCGTCCTCCTGTGCCGGCTGCCCACCTCACCGCGGCGTTTGTTTTCCCCTGCCTCATCACTGCTGCACTTATGCCATGACGCAAAAAATAATGTTAGCGCACTAACATTTTAGTTAGCACACTAACATTATTCCTTTTTTTTCCGATTGTCAATAACCGGAAATATCATTTTATTCTTTTTTTACAATTCAGCTTTTACAATGCAACCGGATCCTACCCCTTCTGCCCGATCTTCATAGTCAGACTGATCCGTTTTTTCGCCGTATCCACCTCCAGCACCTGTACATCCACAATGTCTCCCACGCTGACCGCCTCCAGGGGGTGCTTAATAAACCGGTTTGTGATCTGTGAGATGTGCACCAGTCCGTCCTGATGGACCCCAATGTCCACAAATGCGCCGAAATCGATCACATTGCGGACTGTGCCCTTCAAAACCATGCCGGGCTTCAGATCCTTCATCTCCATTACATCGCTGCGGAGGATGGGCTTTGGCATATCATCTCTGGGATCCCGCGCAGGCTTCTCCAGCTCTTTCAGAATATCTGTAAGGGTAATCTCACCGATCCCCAGCTCCTGCGCCAGGCTCTTTTTATCCTTAATGCGCTTTTCCAGGCTGGATACGCTGTCCGGAGCCTGCGCTGTCCGGGCCGTTCCATTTCCATTCCGTCCCTTTCCGCTCTCTTCACTTTTTCCGGCCCTGCCGGTGTCTCCTTCCAGGACTGCGCCTCCCATGGCTGCCGCCAGGGCTCTTCCCATGGCCGTATTGGTGTTTCGTACCTGAACGGTTTTCTGCGGTCTTTGAGAGGAACCCGTACCGTTGCTGCCGCCTGTTGAAGCGGCGTTTCCTCCCCCGGAAGCCTGGGACTTTCCTGCCTTCTCGGACCCGGCAGCGGCTGTTTTCCTGGCTGCTGCCTTCTTCTGGGCTTCCTTTACGTCTTCCATAGTAAGACCCAGCTTATCCAGCAGCTTTATGGCCGCCTCGTAGGACTCCGGGTGAACGCTGGTGGCATCCAGAGGGTTGTCCCCGTCCAGAATGCGCATAAAGCCTGCGCACTGCTCAAAGGCCTTGGGCCCCAGCTTAGCCACCTTCAAAAGCTGTCTGCGGTTGGTAAAGCGTCCGTTGGCCTCCCGATATTCCACAATATTCTTCGCAATGGTCTTGCTGATGCCGGAAATGTGCTCAAGCAGGGAAGCGGATGCCGTATTCAGGTCCACACCTACCTTGTTCACACTGTCCTCCACCACCCCGTCCAGAGCGTCTCCCAGCTTTTTCTGGTTCATGTCATGCTGATACTGGCCCACACCGATGGATCTGGGATCGATTTTCACCAGCTCCGCAAGAGGATCCTGAAGTCTTCTGGCAATGGATGCGGCACTTCTCTGCCCCACATCAAAATTGGGAAATTCCTCCGTGGCCAGCTTGCTGGCAGAATACACGCTGGCTCCCGCCTCGTTGACAATCACATACTGCACCGGCCTGTCCAGCTCCTTGAGCAGCTCCACAATCACCTGCTCGGACTCCCGGGATGCGGTGCCGTTCCCCACGGAAATCAGATCCACCTGGTATTTACGGATCAGCTTCTTTAATTCGGCTTTGGCCTCCTCCACCTTATTCTGGGGCGCCGTAGGGTAGATCACCTTCGTATCCAGCACCTTTCCGGTGGAATCCACCACCGCCAGCTTACAGCCTGTTCGGAAGGCCGGATCCCATCCCAGCACCACCTTGCCGGCGATGGGCGGCTGAAGCAGCAGCTGCTCCAGATTTTTTCCAAATACATCGATGGCGCCGTCCTCCGCTTTCTCTGTCAGATCGTTCCTGACCTCCCGCTCGATAGCGGGGGCGATCAGACGGTCATAGCTGTCTTTAACCGTCTCCTGCAAAACAGGCGTGGTATATTCGTTGTCTGCGGTAATGGTCTTTTTCTCCAAAAAGCGCAGAATCCGCTCCTCCGGGGCATTGACCTTTACGGTCAGCACCTTTTCCGCCTCTCCCCGGTTCAATGCCAGGACCCTGTGCCCCGCAATCTTTTTCACCGGCTCCTCAAAATTATAATACATCTCATAGACGCTCTGGGCTTTCTCATCCTTCGCCGTACTGGTGACCGTCCCTTCCTCCATGGTCGCCTCCCGGATATAGCTCCGGTAATCCGCATTGTCGGAAATACTCTCGGCAATGATGTCCATGGCTCCCTGAAGCGCCTCCCGGGCAGTTTTAACCTGCTTCTCCTCCGGAACGTCCTCCGCCGTCACATATTTTTCCGCTTCCTCCAGCACCGGGGAGGATGCCTGCTGGGCCAGAATATATTCCGCAAGTCCGTCCAGGCCCTTTTCCTTTGCCGCACTGGCCCTGGTCCTGCGCTTGGGACGATAAGGGCGGTACAGATCCTCCACCACCACCAGCGTCTGAGCCGCCAGAATCTTCTCCTTCAGTTCTTCCGTCAGCTTGCCCTGCTCTTCAATGCTTCCCAGCACCTGTTCCTTCTTTTCTTCCAAATTGCGCAGATACAACAGGCGCTCGTGAAGGTCTCTCAGCTGCTCATCGTTGAGAGATCCCGTGGCTTCCTTTCTGTATCGGGAAATAAAAGGGATGGTGTTCCCCTCGTCAATCAGCTTTACGGCAGCTTCCACCTGCCAGCTTTGTACCTTTAATTCTTCTGTAATTTTTTTGATAATATCCATCTGTGTAAAACCCCTCCTGTCCACTTTAGCAAACATGGTCATTATACCGAATTTAAACGCCGGATGCAAGCCTGCCGTTACTTTTCACGGCTTCGCCGTTCAAAGCAACAGCCTGCCTCTTTTTTCTTTGTTCCTTTGACATAACAGGCAGAAAATGGTACATTATAGATACAGATGGGCGGCAGGTCAGAGAACGTACCGTCGGCAAGGAGTTTATTCATGGATCAGGATCAGAACGGATGGAACAACTGGAACCAGAATGATCAGGAACAGTGGGACCGCTGGAACAGCAGCGCCTCCAACAGCAGCTATTACAACCAGCCCACGCACAGACCCTATAATCAGGGCTTTGCCATTGCTTCCCTGGTTCTGGGCCTGTTGTCCGTGACTCTCGGCTGCTGCGGCCTTTCTCTTCCTCTGGGAGCCATGGGCATCCTCTTCGGACTGCTCTGTTACCGCAAGGGAAAACGCATGGAAAACAACAGCAGGATGGGATTGACCTTATCGGTCATTGGTTTTACCGCCGGCATTATCTTTTCCGTGGTCTCCATCATACGGCTTCCCGCCTTGCTGCAGGATCCCGTATATGCGGAGCAATACAACAGAATCTTCCAGATGATGTTCGGAATGGATTTCAACGAATTTATCCAGCAATACTACGGATCATTTTAAAAAGTAATCGGGAGGGTTTTATCATGTCATATCTTTCTTCCATTCAAAACAGCGCCGCTTCCTCCGTTTATGGAAGCGCGTCATTATACGGCAGCAGCGCCGCGGGATCGGGGGAATATCCCGGCAGTTCAAAAGCCGGGAAACCCAGAAGCTCCAACGATCCGGGAACGGAATGCCAGACCTGCAAGCGGCGCAAATACCAGGACGGCTCCGACGAGATGGTCTCTTTTAAGAGTCCTTCCCATATTTCTCCGGAAAGTGCCGCCTCCGCAGTGAGGGCTCACGAGCAGGAGCATGTGTCAAACGCCTACAAAAAGGCAGCCATGAAGAACGGCCGGGTGCTCTCCGCCTCCGTATCCATCCATACCGCCGTGTGTCCGGAATGTGGCCGTACCTATGTGTCCGGGGGAACCACCCGCACACAGATCAAATATTATAATGAGGATAATCCCTATCAGAAAAGCATGAAGTCTGCGGATCGGGCAAAATATGTGGGCATGAACGCGGATTACGCCGTATAGTGGATTTTAAGAGGTAATATGAAACAATACAGTAAAAATTATGAGATCAAAAACAGGGCGAAGGATTATCTGCAGGGGAGGTATAAGGCCGCCGTATTACTGTGCTTTTTAAACGCATTGATTCCCGAGGCGGCCAGATCCTTCATCAACATACTGCTGGCTCCCTTTATTCCGGCTGTCAATCTGGAAAACGGAATCTCTGCCGCCGCCTTCCTTCCTGCCTTTGCCTCCGATGCGGTGATCCAGATCATCGCTTCCTCGGTGCTGGGCGTATTTCAGGCGGGATGCACGTTGTTTTTTCTGAATATGGCCTGCGGCCAGGCCTATTCCGTAAGCGACCTGTTTTACGGCTTCCGCCATGATTTCGGAAAATTTCTGACCATTTCCGCGATGCATGCCCTGCTCAGCGTCCTGTGCCTGCTTCCCGGACAGGATCTGCTGCTGATCTGCCGGATCACCAGAACCTTCGACTATATGCTGCCTGCCGCCGCAGCCACACTGCTGGGCCTGGCCATATACGTTCCCCTGAGTCTTGGTCTTGCCCTCTCCTACTGCCTGATGCTGGATTTTCCGGACAAGAGTCCTTACGAAGTCATCGCCTTAAGCTTCCGAATAATGCATGGCAGTAAAAGGAGGCTTCTGATGCTGGAGCTGGGCTTTATCCCCCTGATGCTGCTTTGCATTTGTACTCTCTATGTAGGCTTTCTCTGGCTGATGCCCTATATGCAGATGAACATTGTATGCTTTTTTCTGGACATTATGAACCCCCGGGAGGTCTCCTGACCCGGGGGTATTTTTGGCTTTGGCTGTTTTTTCGCCGCTTTTATTTACTACTCTGTTTCCTTCTGTTTCGTGCTGATCCATTTCAGGTATCCGTTGATCAGCAGATCAAGAGATCCGTCCAGCACGGCATCCACATTGCCTGTCTCCACATCGGTTCTGTGATCCTTCACCATGGTATAAGGCTGCAGCACATAGGAACGAATCTGGTTTCCCCAGCCGATCTCCTTCACCTCGCCGCGAATATCGGAAAGCTTTTCCACATTAGCCTCCTGCTTCAGCAAAAAGAGCTTGGCCTTCAGCATCTGCATTGCCTTGTCCTTGTTCTGGAACTGGCTTCTTTCATTCTGGCACTGCACTACGGTTCCTGTGGGAATATGGGTAATACGGATAGCCGATGAGGTCTTGTTGATATGCTGTCCGCCGGCGCCGCTGCTTCGGTAGGTGTCGATCCGCAGATCCTTCTCGTCGATCTCCACATCCAGATCTTCCTCAATATCAGGCATTACATCCAGGGACACAAAGGAGGTCTGGCGTTTCCCCTGAGCGTTAAAGGGTGATATCCTCACCAGCCTGTGGACGCCCTTCTCGGACTTCAGATAACCGTATGCATTGACTCCGTTGACCTGGAAGGTCACCGACTTGATCCCGGCCTCATCCCCATCCAGATAATCCAGCACCTCCACGGCGAAGCCCTTTCGCTCCGCCCATCTGGTATACATGCGGTAAAGCATGCCGCACCAGTCGCAGCTCTCCGTGCCGCCGGCGCCGGCATTGAGCTTCAGAATGGCATTGTTTTTGTCATACTCTCCGGAGAGAAGAGTTCCAATGCGCAGTTCCTCAAACCGGGCGGTAAAATCGTCCAGCTCCGCTCTGATGTCCGCAGTCATGGAATCATCGTTTTCCTCATAGCCCAGCTCGATCAGCGTGAGAATATCCTCATACTGGGAAGAGAGGCCGTCGCATTCCTCCACGGTATCCTTCAGGTTTTTCAGTTCCTTCATTTTGTTGTTGGAGCGCTCCGGCTCATCCCAGAAGCCGGGAGCCTCCATTTCCATTTCCAGCTCCTCGATCCGCTTTAGCTTGTCAGCCAGGTTAAAGTGAATCCCTCACTTCCGCCAATGGAGTTTCATAAGCCAGAAGCTCTGACTTCATCTGATCTAATTCTACCACTTAACGTCACCCTCTTTCTGAATTTTATTTTCTAATTTCATTGTTTATATTTTGCGCCTGCCGCCCGGACACTGACTTCAGCCCAGCTTCTCTTCATCCACATAGCTCTTAAGCCCGGCGTCCGCAGCACTGCTTGTATTTCTTCCCGCTGCCGCAGGGGCAGGGATCGTTGGGATAGACTTTAGCGTTCTCCCGTTTTTTGGGTGCCTTGGGAAGACTTTCATCCTTGTTGGTGCCGGTGACCTTGGCCACCTGCTCCCTTTCCACCTTCTGCTCCACCTTCACATGGAACAGAAGTCTGACTGTCTCCTCCTTGATATTCTGGGTCATCTCGTCAAACATATTATATCCGCTCATCTTGTATTCAACCAGCGGGTCTCTTTGTCCATACGCCTGCAGGCCGATCCCCTGCCGCAGCTGCTCCATATCGTCGATATGATCCATCCACTTACGGTCTATGACCTTCAGCAGGATCACGCGCTCCAGCTCCCGTATGGCCTCTGCGTTGGGGAATTCCGCCTCCTTGCTCTCATAGAGCTTTACGGCCTCCTCCTTCAGCTGCTGCTTCAGGCTGTTCTTCTTGGGCTTTTTCACGCGCTCCAGCGTCACGGGCGCCAGAGGAATCGTGGGAATCAGAAGAGTGTTCAGCTCTTTAAAGTTCCACTCCTGTGCCTCGGCGTCGTCATTGATGCTGATATCCACACAGTTCTCGGTAATGTCGGTAATCATCTTGTAAATGAAATCCCTCATGCTCTCACCGTTCAGCACGCGGCGGCGCTCATCATAGATGATCTCCCTCTGTTCGCTCATAACTCTGTCATACTCCAGCAGATTTTTACGGATGCCGAAGTTATTGTTCTCAATTTTCTTCTGAGCGGACTCAATGGCATTGGTCAGGGCCTTGTGCTCGATTTCCTGCCCTTCCGGCACTCCCAGCGCATTGAACATGCCGATCAGTCTCTCGGAACCGAACAGTCTCATCAGATCGTCCTGAAGAGAAATATAAAATTTGGACTCACCGGGATCTCCCTGACGTCCGGAACGTCCTCTCAGCTGATTGTCGATACGCCTGGATTCATGGCGCTCGGTACCGATGATCTTAAGCCCTCCTGCAGCTCTGGCCTCATCGTCAAGCTTGATATCCGTACCGCGGCCTGCCATATTGGTAGCAATCGTAACCGCTCCGTGGATACCGGCATCCGCCACGATCTCCGCCTCCAGCTCATGAAATTTGGCGTTCAGCACCTTGTGCTGGATCCCCTTTTTGGACAGCAGGCGGCTCAGCTCCTCACTGGCCTCGATGGTGATTGTGCCCACCAGCACCGGCTGTCCCTTGGCATGCGCTTCCTCCACCGCTTCCACAATGGCCTTCAGCTTCTCCTCCCTGGTCTTGTAAACCGCATCCTGCAGGTCAGCGCGTACCACAGGCCGGTTTGTGGGAATTTCCACTACGTCCATTCCGTAAATTTCCCGGAACTCCTTTTCCTCCGTGAGGGCGGTACCCGTCATGCCGCATTTTTTTTCGAACAGGTTGAAGAAGTTTTGGAAGGTGATGGAGGCCAGCGTCTTGCTCTCCCGTTTCACCTTCACATGCTCCTTGGCTTCGATGGCCTGATGCAGACCGTCGGAATAGCGCCGGCCCGGCATAATACGTCCCGTAAATTCATCTACGATCAGCACCTGATCGTCCTTCACCACATAATCCTGATCCCGGAACATGAGATTGTGAGCCCGCAGAGCCAGAATAATATTGTGCTGGATCTCCAGATTTTCCGGATCCGCATAGTTTTCGATGTGGAAAAACTGCTCCACCTTTTTCACACCGGCCTCGGTAAGATTGATAACCTTGTCCTTCTCGTTGACGATAAAGTCACCCGTCTCCTCCTGGACGATGCCCATGATGGCGTCCATCTTGGACAGCTCCTGCATGTCCTCGCCTCTCTGCATGCGGCGCGCCAGCAGGTCGCACATTTCGTAAAGCGCCGTGGACTTGCCGCTCTGACCTGAAATGATCAGAGGAGTCCGGGCCTCGTCGATAAGTACCGAGTCCACCTCGTCTATAATGCAGAAGTGAAGATCCCGCAGCACCAGCTGCTCCTTGTAGATCACCATGTTATCCCGCAGATAGTCAAAGCCCAGCTCATTGTTGGTCACATACGTAATATCGCTGCGATAGGCCTTCTGCCTCTCCTGGCTGGTCATGCTGTTGAGCACCACCCCCACAGTCAGACCCAGGAATTCATGAACCTGCCCCATCCATTCGGCATCACGCTTCGCCAGATAGTCATTGACCGTGACCACATGCACTCCCCTGCCCTCCAGCGCATTCAAATAAGCCGGGAGCGTGGACACCAGCGTTTTTCCTTCACCGGTGCGCATCTCGGCGATGCGCCCCTGATGAAGAATGATGCCGCCGATGAGCTGCACCCGGTAATGCTCCATATTGAGAACCCTTCTGGCCGCCTCTCTCACCGTGGCAAAGGCCTCCGGAAGCAGGTCATCCAAGGTCTCCCCTTCCGTCAGTCTCTTTTTGAACTCCTCGGTCCTGCCTTTCAGCTCTTCGTCCGAAAGCGCCTGCATGGCAGGACGCAGCTCTTCAATCTTGTCCGCCAGAGAAGCAATACGTTTCAGTTCTCTCTCACTATGTGTGCCAAATATCCTGTCAACAATTTTCACCTGGATTCCATACCTTTCCGTAGCCCGCAGACATTGACTGCGCCTGATGCTTTTCTATCATCGGCCCGCAGGCACTATGTTTTAAAACGTCACTGTCTATTCTGTTCGCAGCAACTTGAAAACACTCACGGATTATTGTAACAGATTTGGCTCGCGGATTCAACACCCACAAGGGTGTAAGCTTAAACAAATTGTAAACTTGCTGTTAAAATTTAGGAAATCTCCTCTGAATTCCCGTCTTCTGTCTGCCGGTCTCCTTCCGCCGTCTCATTTCCTTCCGTTATTTCGTTTCCCACGTTGGCCTCCAGATCGTCGATTTCCTTCTTCATGGACTGGATTTTGGTATCCTGGGCTATGGCCCGCATAATCCGGTTCACATCCTCCGGAGAAAACATGCCGATCGCTTTGGACAGGGTTCCAATACTGTTCCTGTTGACCTTAAGGCTGCCGCCGCCGGACAAACCGATGGTCAGCACATTCTTTTCGTCCGTCATATCTCCCAGACAGATGCTGTTTGATCTTTCATCACACACAAACACCACGCCATTATAGGTGATGATCCCGTCCTCCGCCAGATGACCATAGGGCACCTTGGGCGGCTGACGCAGCTCCTTCAGCGGATCCTTGCCGGCGGTGACAGCCTCATATATCCTGGCAGCCTCACTGCGCTGTCCCTCGCCGGTCTTTTCCGTTTCCACAGCCGTTTCTGCGGCCTTCACCGTCTTTTTGCCCTCATCGTCCTTCTCTTTTTGAGAAAGCTCCCACATCTTGCTGCCGGTTCCCGATATAACGCTGTAAGCTGCTGCCCCGGCCTCCTCATAACCGCCGGTTCCCAGCCGGCTCTTCTCCGCCGCCGACGCTCTTCTTCCTCTTGTTACTTCCAAATCTGTAACGTTCGTCCCAATTCTCATTGCTGCTCCTCCTGTCAACCTTATTTCTTTGGCTGTCTCCTGTCACCTCCGATAGCTGATCCGGCTCAGATAAGAATTGCTGAGGTCTCCTCTTGAATTATATGTGCTGGAAAGACTGGCCGTACTGGCCCGGGCATTTTCGGATACCCGGGTGGCCACGAAGCTCACCTTCTTCAGGAAATCCCCCTGGGAACCCAAAAGCTTTTTCACCTTTTCTGCATCCGCATTTTCTAGCTTCTCGCGATTCACGCTCAGACGCCCGTCCGCCGCCACCGTGATGCCGATTTCCGCCAGCGCATTCTGATTCCCCGTGGATGTCTCCTTCAAGGTCTGATAGTAGTACTGATTCAAAACACCTGAGGTGCCTTTCAGCTCACTCAGAGTCTCGTTAAAGCTGTTCGCCAGCTTTTCCGCCTGATCCGCAATATTTTTGTCTTCTCCGTCCACGCCTGTGCCCAGGATCTTCGCCCGGTCTGCCAGCTCTCCGGCAGATGTGTCCAGCTTTTCATAGCTGCTGCCGATCAGCCGATTCCCCCTGATCCCGCTGGTAGTGGCATTCATGGCGCTGAGCCGGGAGCTGCCGCCTGTCCTGTTCTGCTTTACGTAATCCAGAAGAGAACTGCCTCCCGAGGGCAGACCGCTCCTTTTTCTGTTATGGCTCAACATTTGTGTCGTTACTCTGATCCTCATAGCCCCTCCTTAAATTGTCTTCCGAGTCTGCTTTGCTGAAAGTCTTCTTCCGGGTGCTTGTATACATAAAACAGGACAGCTTGGGATGAATCATCCGTCTGCTGTCCTTAGCCTTGTCTGCACCCTGCCGCTCCGCGGCGTTTTTAATTCTGTTCATTTTTTATATCGGACATATCCTGTAAAAGTTTACCTCTCCATATAAGCTTAAAGGATTTGATGCTGCTGAAACAATTGATTCCGAAACTCAATATCCTTCAGCACCCTTGAGAGTACGGAAAATTGTCCTGCATCCCATAAAATCTGAACCAGCCGGGCCATTCGGGCTTCTCCTTCTGCTTTGCCTTCGGCTCTGCCCTCAATCCTGCCCTCCGCTAATCCTTTGGCTTCTCCCTTTGCCAGTCCTTTAGCTTCTCCTTCTGCCATACTGTCCCGAATCAAATCATCAATTGCTTTGCACACGTTTAAGGTTTCCTCCTTTTCTTTCGGCATATATGCATGTAATAGTTCTGATTGGGTCAAAACGCCCAGAGCATGGAAGGTTTCCGGATCCATACTGCGGCATTCGTCGTGAGTCTGCAGGTACTCCAGAAATTTGCTTTTATCACCCCGACACGCATAGAGCTCCAGTAAAGTTCTGAGCTCGGTCCGGAAAAAGCTGTAGTTCTCCAGTCTGGACAGATTGATGAAATGCAGGGGATAGTCCGGAATAAGCCGGAGGAGCTCCTGCCGCAGTTCATCGTTTCCGCCAAGATCAAGCATATCATGGAGGGTAAGCGGCCCCTTCCACTGCTCGTCTCCCCAATAGGCTACCAGGGTAATAACCGGAAAAAGCCGGTCCTGCTTCCGGAAGTGGTACAGAAATTCCCCATCATCTTTATAATAGGGAGTACCGCCATCATTACTTTCTTTCTGGGAGTTTTCATAGGCTCTGCGGTTTTTCCGCCGGATCTCATTAAGCTGTCTGCCGTACTGGATGGCTTCCTGCACCATAACCCGGGCAGGCATACTGTAATCCATGTTTTTCTAATTTCAAGTATCATGAGATTCAATGCAGCTGATATTGCTGGAACAATTGATTTCGAAGCTGGATATCTTTTAGGGCTTCAGAAAGAACCGAAGTCTGCCCGGAATCCATCAAAATCTGAACTAGCTGAGCCATACGAGCTTCACCTTTTACATAACCGGAAGCTTCGCCTTCAGCTCTACCTTCAGCTCTACCTTCAGCTTTGCCTTCGGCTCTGCCCTCAATCCTGCCCTCCGCTAATCCTTTGGCTTCTC
>CAMWUL010000059.1 GCA_947177445.1 uncultured Lachnospiraceae bacterium
GCTTCGCCGTTCAAAGCAACATGATGCCCAGCGCGTGCTGTCTCGGGTTTTTGTGAAAAAAGCACACAAAAACACCTCGCGGCTCCTACCCGTGAAAATTAACAAATTTAACAAAACGACAGATTCTGCTAACAAATAAGTATTGAGAAAACAGGGTATTTCGGGTATTCTTTAAGAGCAACAGACAACAAATTGTGGATGCGCCCGACGGGGGATTCTTCCTGCGGACGCGCGGAAAAGAGGAAGCTATGAGAATTTTGGTGACAGGTGGCGCCGGGTTTATCGGAAGTCACACAGTAGTGGAGCTGCAGCAGGCGGGATATGATGTTGTGGTGCTGGATAACCTGAGTAATGCCAGCGAAAAGTCTCTGGAGAGAGTGGAGGCCATAACCGGAAAAAAGGTTCCCTTTTACAAAGCGGATATCCTGGACCGGGAGGCTCTGGAAGAAATCTTTGGCCGGGAGGACATCGACGCAGTAATCCATTTTGCCGGATTGAAGGCCGTAGGAGAGTCCGTCTGCAAGCCCTGGGAGTACTATGAGAACAATATTGCGGGAACGCTGACATTGGTAGACGTGATGAGAAAGCACAATGTGAAAAACATTATCTTTTCCTCCAGCGCCACCGTATACGGCGACCCGGCTTTTATACCCATCACGGAGGAGTGTCCCAAGGGGCAGTGCACAAATCCCTATGGATGGACCAAATCCATGCTGGAGCAGATCCTTTCCGATATTCAGAAGGCGGATCAGGAGTGGAACGTGATCCTGCTTCGCTACTTTAATCCCATCGGCGCCCACAAGAGCGGTACTATGGGAGAGAATCCCAACGGTATCCCCAACAATCTGATGCCCTATATCACACAGGTGGCGGTAGGGAAGCTTAAAGAGCTGGGCGTATTCGGAAATGATTATGACACCCATGACGGAACCGGGGTGAGGGATTATATCCATGTGGTGGATCTGGCCATAGGGCATGTGAAGGCGCTGAAAAAAATAGAGGAGAAGGCCGGGCTGAAGATTTACAATCTGGGAACCGGCACCGGCTACAGCGTGTTGGATATTGTCAAAAATTTTGAGGAGGCTACCGGTGTCAAGATTCCTTATGTGATTAAGGAGAGACGCCCCGGCGATATTGCTTCCTGCTACGCGGACGCCGGCCTGGCCAGGAAGGAGCTGGGATGGGAAGCGCAGTACGGCATCCGGGAAATGTGCGAGGATTCCTGGAGGTGGCAGAAGAATAACCCCCAGGGATATGGGGACTGACATGATACAACAGGATGCCTGACCATTTTATGGCCGGGATGAAAGAACTGCCGGGCAGGCTGATCTGTCCGGCAGTTTGTTGTACCTGAATGAAGTTAGTTGTACCTGAATGATGAAGCTTTACGCTACATATACATACATGAATATAAAGTGGCATATGCTGCCGGCCATGACAAACAGGTGGAACACCTCGTGGGAGCCGAAGCTTTTATGCCTGGAATTGAAAAGTGGAAGCTTCAGGGCGTAAATGACGCCGCCTATGGTGTAAATGATGCCGCCCGCCAGAAGCCAGAGGAACGCGCCTGTGGACAGAGTGTCCAGAAGCCTTCCGAATACCAGCACGCATACCCAGCCCATGGAAATGTATATAACGGAAGAAAACCACTTGGGACAGGTAATCCAGAAGGCTTTGATCAGCATGCCGGCCAGCGCTATGCCCCAGACCAGCCCCAGCAGTGTGTACCCCATTTCACCGCCCAGCACAATCAGACAAACAGGGGTGTAGGATCCCGCGATGAGGACAAAGATCATCATATGATCAAGCTTTCGAAAGATCCGCAGGGCTCTGCCCTTGAAATTGACGGAGTGATAAGCGGCGCTTGCCCCGTATAAAAGAACCATGCTGGCCATAAAAACTGCCATGGCGGTGAAGCTTTTTCCTCCTGAGGTAACGCCTGCCTTGACTAAAAGCGGTACTGCGGCAAAAACGGCCGCCATCATGCCGATAAAATGTGTAATAGCGCTTCCGGGCTCTCGGATCGTAATCTGCATATTCATACCTCCTAAGCAAATTTCCTGCATGTATTTTCGCTGCTCTGCAATCCATACAAAACAATCTCGGCGTCCGCCTTCGATCTGTATGGACCATTATGAATCCTATGATTTGTATAATGGGCGAAAACTATACATTATAGTATTAAAAACAATTTGCAGTGTTTATATACTGTGAAATGTAGTTTTGAAAACTATGTGCTGTTAGATAGATAATACATCTGTATGAAAGAAATGTCAATACAAAAAAAACTTGCTTTCCGCTGACAAATCTATTACCATAAAGCTTATCTGAGAATCTATGGAAAGGCAGGGTAAAATATGTTTCGGCTTTGGGCAAAAGTTTTCAAGGATAACCACATGCTTCAGGACACCTGTATTGCTGATGAAAGCGCTGATACCCGCACCCACAAGGTATTTCACGCCCTGGACGAAATCTGCCGTCAGTTCGATCTGAGCAAACCGGTCTGGCTTGACAAAAATATATCTGATTTTAAGCGTCATAAAAAAACCCGCTTCACACAGGACAATTTTATAGAAACCGTGGAATTTGACTACCTGGAGATTCATGTGATTGAGGAAGACTCGTAATGCGTGAGTCAGGCTGGATGCGCCGCAAAGGGCTGAACAGAGGCCCTTTTTTGTTTGTGCAAAATTGATAACACTATACCAATACGATACACATAATCGGAACGACTCCTGCATATATATAAAAGGTACGCGTTTTATTGGTAATTTTGCCGTATTTTATTAAAAAAGGATTAACTTTTAGTGAATAATATACATTTATATCACCTGTTGTGCTATACTGAATATACTATATTGGGAGTTACCCGGGATGAAGGTGCCAGAATGGAGTTAAAATCAGATAAGGGAGAGGGGATTGACAGCTGGAAAGAGGTGACCCTGATCTACAATGCCGCGTTGAGGCAGATTCAGACAAGGATGGAGATTCTGAACGAGGAATTTCAGCATGTACATCGATACAATCCGATCGAGCATATCAAGGCGAGGATCAAGACACCCGAAAGCATTGTCAAAAAACTGAAGCGGAACGGATACGAATCTACTATTGAAAATATGGTTAAGTACATAAACGATATCGCGGGGATTCGTGTCATCTGTTCCTTTACGTCGGATATATACCGGATAGTCGCCATGATCGCGGAGCAGAGGGATATCAAGGTGATCGCAGTGAAGGATTATATCACCTTCCCCAAGGCCAGCGGCTACAAGAGCTATCATATGATTGTGACTGTGCCGGTATATCTGTCGGATCGTACTGTGGATGCCAAGGTGGAGATCCAGATCCGAACGGTTGCCATGGATTTCTGGGCAAGCCTGGAGCATAAGATCCATTATAAGTTCGAGGGGGATGCGCCGGAGCATATTAAAAGTGAGCTGGTGGAGTGCGCCAAAATGGTTACTGACCTGGACGCCAGAATGCTTTCACTGAATGAAGAGATCCTTGCCATCAGCCGGAAAATGAACAAAGAGTAAAATAGAAGAGTAAAATAGAAGCGTAAAAAAGAGGAGTGCCCGGATGCCTTTCGGTATCCGGGCCATTATGAAAAAATTAACTTGTTTGCTGCAGCTCGTAGAATGTAATTCTCAACGACAAGCATAGTATAGCAATTGTCTGTGAACAAAGTATGAACTCCCTGTAAAGACTTGGTGAATGTTACAAAAACAAAAAGAAAGACATGTGATAATTATACAGTTTGCATAAAATATGTATATTTTGGTGCGGATCATGCCATGCTGGTGTCCGTGCCATTTTGTTTCCGGAAAAGGAATTGAAATTAGAGAGAAATTGTTTTATGATGTGTGGGGGAATTGAGAAGGAAACAAAAAATGATACAAGACACGCAAGGAATGACTGCAGCGTGGGGACAGGAGGTAATATGCGGCTGGTAATCATACGGCATGGAGATCCCGACTATGTGAAGGACTCTCTGACAGAAAAGGGCTGGAAGGAAGCGGAGCTTCTGGCGGAGCGGATTGCAGGGCTTGAGGTAACGCAATTTTACGTGTCTCCCCTGGGGAGAGCGAGGGATACGGCGTCTTTAACTTTAAAAAAGATGGGGAGGAGCGCTGTGGAATGTGACTGGCTCCAGGAATTTCCTCCCCGGATTAATCGTCCGGACACCACGGACCGGAAAACGCTGGCCTGGGACTGGATTCCCGGGGACTGGATGGGAGAGGCGCTGTACCGGGACAGAGAGCGGTGGGCGGATACAGATGTCATGCGGGAAGGGAACGTAGGAGAGACCTACCGTTATGTGACGGATAATTTTGACCGGCTGCTGGCAGAGCACGGCTATGTGCGGGAGGGAGAATTCTATCGGGTGGAGAGGGCCAACCGGGACACGCTGGTATTCTTCTGCCACTTTGGGCTGGAGTGCGTGCTTTTGAGCCGGTTGATGAACCTCTCCCCCATGATTCTCTGGCACCATACCTGTGCCGCGCCTTCGTCTGTTACCACTGTGTATACGGAAGAGCGCAGGCAGGGAGAGGCCATTTTCCGGATCAGCAGCTTTGGAGATACCTCTCATCTGTATGCCGGAGGGGACGAGCCCTCTTTCTCTGCCCGGTTCTGCGAGACCTTTGACAGCGACGAGCGGCACTGACCGGCAGATACGCTCCGTGAGGAATTAGAGGAAGCGCCGGAGGGCGGAGTGGACGCCTAAGAGGTTACCTGGCGGAAGGAGACCGTCACGATGAAGAGATCGGCGTTGGTCTCCCAGGCGAAGGCGCCTCCGCAGGCCTCCGTAAAGCTCTGGGCGATGGACAGGCCCAGACCGCTGCCGCCGTCCGTCCGGCTCTGGTCGCCTCTGGCGAAGCGCTCTGCGAAATCCTTTCCTTTTTCCGGCTCCAGCTGCGAGGTGTTTTTAATGGCAGCGCAGGCCTGGGAGCCGTCTGTGGTCAGAGTCACATAAACCCGGGAGCCCGCCAGAGAATATTTTATGGCATTCTGGAGCAGATTCTGGAACACTCTGTACATTCGCTGGCCGTCTGCCAGGATCATCACAGGCTCCTGTGGAATTTCCGTGCGGAAGGTCAGAGGGCTTTCGGTGATCTGCTCTTCCATATCTGCCATAGTTTGCCGCAGCAGTTTTCCGAAATCCAATTCTTCCATCTGTATGGGAAGCTCTCCCGAGGCGGCCTTGCTCACCGCAAACACATCCTGAATCATATTTTTCAGCCTCTGGGACTTTTCGTCCAGGATCTTTACGTAATCCTTCACATGCTCCGGAAGCTCATCCTCCTGCTTGAGAAACTGCACGTAGCTGATAATGGAGGTGAGCGGCGTCTTGATATCGTGGGACACGTTGGCGATCAGCTCCACCTTCATGCGTTCGCTCTTCATCTGTTCGTCCACGGCGGCGGCCATGCCCTGGCGGATATCCTCCAGCTGGGACAGGACATCCTCCAGATCCCCGGCGGGTCTTGAAGCGGGACTGCTGTTGGAAGCTGCCGCGCCATCATCCCCGGGCATTATGCTGCCGGAGGCCGTTTTTTCATAATTGCCGCTGCGGATATCCTTAATGCGGCGGGAAAGGGCTTCCAGGCTTCTGGCTGCTTCCATATTTTTGGCCGCGATGACGCATTCTGCCGCAAGGAACAGGGCTGTGGCCAGAAGGAATACTATGAGAATCCCTCCAAAGGTCATATCTCCTTCATAGCCCAGGAGGCAGATCCCAAAGAGCAGGATCCCATAAACTGCCGCCGCCAGGATGGCAGCCAGATTTCTGCGGGCCATTTTACGGGACAGAGAGAGGTTTATATTTCTGGCTGTGAATGTCCGGTAAAGCCTGGCGATAAGACTCTGCTGCCAGATCTTCTTATTATAGCGCAGATCGTTGACCGTCAGATAGATGCTCCAGAACAGCAGGATCCAGAACAGGGAAGCGATGGTTCCCAGCAATTCCCAGCCGTAGACGGTTATCGTTTCCCAGCCGTACATGGAGGCATAGGTCATCTCCCGCAGCAGCCCCAGGTTCATTTCGTTGACAAAGACCTTTGAGAAAAGAAACCATAGCAGAGCCAGAAGAAGCAGCGCTTTGGCTTCCACCCAGATCTTCCCCTGGAGCCGGGCGATTTCCCGGTCCGCTTCCCGTTTTTCCTTTCGAAGAAAGAAGGAAAGGATCAGCAGCAGGACACCCAGGCCCAGTTCCACGGCATTTACGAACAGGCAGCGCTGCCGCGTCTGGTGGCTGCTGTACAGCCAGTACAGAGGATTCTCCATCTGGCTGTAGCCGTCGCTTAGAGAATTCCCTTCCATGTACAGCACGGGCGTTTGTACGGCGGCAATGCATATGACAGCTTTTTTCATATTTTCGCTGACCGGGAAATTGCGGTAGCCGGGGACACACCAGGCTGAGTCGTCCCGGTAATAGCCGTCGCCGTATACGTTCAGCTCTGCTCCGTCCTTGGAAATTTTAACAGTTTCTCCATCGAAATACAGGAGGAAATTGTACTCTTCGGAGTCTACGCTTCCGTCCGGGTGAATCAGATCCGAATTGGTATATACCTCCTGACCCTCCCAGGAGATGGAATAGATCAGATTTTTGTCGCCCTTGATGCTGTTATGATAGCGCTGCGCCAGAAATTTGCGGAAATCCTCGTCCCGGGAGCCATCTGACGGCTCAGAGCCCGCGTCTTCCCCAGGCGGGATTCGAAGGGGCTCCAGATATTTTTGGGCCTGCTGCAGCTCATCCAGCTGCTGCTGATAGTCTGACAGCGTTTCCAGTAGACGCGTGTATTCTTCAAGATCGGCCCAGGACTCACCCAAAAGCTGCTGGTATTCGTCTATAGTCGTCTGCAGCGCCTCCAGTTGATCATAGTAATCATCATACAGGCTGTCATAGTAGTCATTGTTATAAAAGTCAATGTCATAGAGCCCCTTTTCTCTATAATAGTCATTGTAAGAACTGCCGTAGTAATAATAGCTGTTGCTGTATCCGTCCTGGCCGCAGAGGTTAGCAGCCATGGAGAGGAAGACCTGCAGGCGTCCGGAAATATAGTTCCTGAATCTGGCGGTCTGCTGGTAATCCTGACTCCATATCTGACTGAGCTTTGAGAGAGGCAGGCTGGACGGCTTGTTTTTCAGGATGCCGACTGCGCCTGTCAGGGTCAGGGTTATTCCCAGAAAGAAGACCAAAAAGCTAATGATTATTTTCCTTTTTTTCCATTTTGTATCCAATGCCCCACACCACCTTTATATATTCTGGTTCCTTCGGATTCAGTTCCATTTTTTCCCGGATGCGCCGGATGTGTACCATGACGGTATTTTCCGACGCGTAGGCTTCTTCCTCCCACACCCGGCGGTAGATCTCATCTGCCGGAAAGATGCGGCCCGGATTACGCATGAACAGTTCCACGATCTTTGTCTCAGTGGCTGTCAGCTTTACCGGATCGCCGTCGGCATAGAGAATTTTTTCGTCAGTGCGGTAAAGGAGGCGTCCGTTTTTGATTTCATCGGACCGTTCTCCTGCGTGGATATCTCCCAGACAGGTATATCTGCGAAGCTGGCTTTTCACCCGGGCTGCCAGCTCCTGGGGATTGTAGGGCTTGGCCACGTAATCGTCGGCCCCCATGGACAATCCCAGCACCTTGTCGGTATCCTCGCTTTTGGCGCTGAGGACAATGATAGGGATATTCTGCTTCTCCCGGATGCGCATTACCGCGGACAGGCCGTCCAGGCGCGGCATCATCACATCGATCAGCACCAGCCGCACCTGCCTTTCGGAGAGAATATCCAGAGCCTGCAGGCCGTCGTAGGCCTTCAGCACCTCGCAGCCCTCCTTTTCCAGCAAAATGGCGATAGCCTTTACAATTTCCCGGTCGTCATCCACAACCAGCACACATTCCTTCATAAGCATACCTCCCGGCCCCCGGCCGACGGCATCCGGGTATATTCCCGTCTGCCTGATACCGGCGGGGGTGAAAGCGGAACCAAATCTTCAGGACAAAATCAGGATACCGCGGAATTTTTACAAAATGCATAAGGAATTTCTTACAAATTCCTTACATAGTATCATACATCCCGGGAAATTTTGTGGCAAGGGTGATTTGACAGGCGGCAGACCATGGAATATAATAAAACGGTAACACAAAAATGACCGCAGACCGCATTTTGTGCACCGCGGCTTCGGGCGGCCGTCAAGATCGAAATATCATGGAGGGAACTATGGAGTTAATGGACAAGGTTGCGATTGTGACAGGAGGCAGCCGCGGGATCGGCTATGCTGCCGTAAAGGCTTTTCTGCAGGAAGGAGCCGCGGTGGTGCTGTGTGCCAGCCGTCAGGAGACTGCGGACAAGGCCGTGGTGCAGCTGCAGGAGGAGATCCCGGGGGCAAGGGTAGAGGGAATCTGGCCCGACCTTTCCAGTTACGCTTCTGTAAAAGCCGCTTTTGACAGAGTGGCGCAGGTGTACGGCAGGATCGATATTCTGGTGAACAATGCCGGCGTATCGGAGAGCACGCCTTTTTCGGAATATACGGAAGAGACCTTTGATAAGGTTATGGATCTGAATGTAAAAGGCACCTTCAACTGCTCCAGGGCGGTGGCCGAGATTATGGAAAGGCAGGGTGCGGGAGTGATTCTGAATACATCCTCCATGGTCAGCATTTCCGGACAGCCCAGCGGTGTGGCTTACCCCACTTCGAAATTTGCCGTAAACGGCTTTACCCTTTCGCTGGCCCGGGAGCTGGGGCCCAAGGGAATTCGTGTAAATGCGGTGGCTCCGGGCATTACCGAGACCGACATGATGAAGGCGGTTCCCAAGGAGGTCATCGAGCCCATGATCGCTAGGATTCCCCTGCGCCGTCTGGGACAGCCGGAGGATATCGCCAATGCGTTTGTATTTCTGGCATCGGAAAAGGCATCCTATATCTCCGGTGTGGTGCTGAGCGTGGATGGATTGATGAGGACCTGAGGCGCTGTTTATGAAAACGGATCTGTAATTATCTGCGGCATGGCCATTTTGGCTGTGCCGCTTTTTCGTCCGCAAAAAGTTTCCTGTTGACAAATCAGATAGTTCATGGTATTTTATGTTTACAGACGACATGTCGAGCCTCGACATGTCGAACCAAAACATGTCGCCTGTAGACACTGATCATAACAGTCTGCCGGCATTTTGAGGCTATAAATAGACAGGGGGGAGTTGTTTGGAGGAAGGCTTACAGAAAAAGTACATTCCCATGACGGAGACCACTTATTATACGCTTCTTTCGGTGACGGTTCCCAGGCATGGTTATGCCATTATGCAGTACGTGAATGAGCTGACCAGGGGCAGGATCGTTCTCGGCACCGGAACTCTGTATACCATGGTAGGCAGGCTGGCGGCAGACAATATGATTGTGACGGTGCCCAACGAGGAGGGCAAGAAGGCCTATCAGATCACGGAGACAGGAAGAAAACTGCTGGAGCTGGAGACAGTCAGACTGGGAAAGCAGCTGAAGGACGGAAGGCAGATCTTGAATATGGGGGCTGAGGATGAATAAGGAAGAAAGAGGACGAATAAAAAGATGCAAGGCCCTTCTGAGCTTCCAGAAGGAGAGAAAATGGCTGGAGGAAATGGCTCTTCAGGGCTGGTTCCTGGAAAATATATCTCTGGGAATGATCTATACCTTCAGAAGAGGGGAGCCAAAACATCTGCTGTATGGTATTGATCGGTTCTGCCTGCCTAAAAAGCCTGACCTGGAAGAAATACGCCATAAGGAAATTTTTATGGAGATGGCCCGGGAGCTGGGATGGCAGGAGGTCACTCATGACGAGGACATGACATACTACTTTTCCAAGGAATATGAGGAGGGCGGCATCAATGAGCTGCACAATGATCAGGAATCCCGCAGCTACAGAGCGGCCAAATTCAGGAGATATACTCATAATCATGTAAAAAAGCTGGTGGTTCAGATATTCGTTCTTTTGCTGGCGGATCTTGCCATAAAGTCTCTGCTGGGACTCTGGGGGAAGCCCGGCCTCGTATGGTACGAATGGTTTGCTTTGATTTATGCAGCCGTATGCAGCGCGGCGGCGCTGGGATATTGGAAGCTGGGCTTTTGGACGGAAAAGGAATTGTCCATGACCGGGCAGGAATGGGAGGAAAGCAGGGATCCCGCTTTGCATAAAACAATGTGGAAGCTGATTTTGACCAACAGGGGACTGAATCGGTTTCTGGGAAAGCAGGCCGGCCAGGGATGGGTTCTGACGGCGGTTACGCCCCTGCGGTATTTCTTTGTGAAAGACCAAAGCAAAAACCAGATTTATACCATGGACAGCAAAAGTCTGGTGAATAAGCGTCTGAAGGCCCAGAGCAGGGAACAGATCGGCGACGGCAAGGACTGGAGCGGAATCAACAGCGACTGGGAGCTGCAGAGCGTCAGGGATGCCCAGGAGAAGGGCTGGACCTTTGTCTGTGCTCTGGAAAACAGAGCCATCATTTATCGGGGGGAGTCCGGGCAGGCAGAGCCTCTGAATGATCCCAGATATGACAACAGCCTGCGCTGGGTGTCCCTGATCGGGGAATACGGCTTCTATATGCTGTTAAGCGCCATCGCAGGAGGCATTGTGGGATTTATCATAGGGTATTTGGAAAAATAGCACAAACGGTTTACACTGTACTGAGCTTTGGAGCTGCAGTATAATTCATATTCAGATACCATTGTTCCATTCATGGATATTCATAGATCATTGGTAAAGAGGAGGAGTAAAATGAAACTGGAGGTAAAGAACATCCGCAAAAGCTTTGGAGAGAAGGAAGTGCTCCATGGCGTAAGCTTTCAGGTGGAGAGCGGCAGGGCGCTGGGGCTGCTGGGCAGGAACGGCGCAGGAAAAACCACCACCATCCGCATTCTGATGGATGTATTTCACGCAAACAGCGGCGAGATTCTGCTGGACGGGAAAAAATTTGTGCCGTCGAACCACAGGATCGGTTATCTGCCGGAGGAGAGAGGGCTTTACCCTAAGCGCACCGTTTTGGATCAGATGATCTTTCTGGCCAGACTGCGGGGGATGAACACCGGCGAGGCCAGGGAGAATGCAAAAAAATGGCTGGCCAGGCTGGAGGTGTCGGAGTATGAAACCCGGAAGCTGGAGACTCTGTCCAAGGGTAATCAGCAGAAGGTGCAGCTGGCGGCCACGCTGGTGACCAATCCGGATATCGTGATTCTGGATGAGCCCTTCAGCGGGCTGGATCCGGTGAACTCCCAGATACTGAAGGATGTAGTGAACGAATTGATCGCGGACAGGCGGCTGGTGATCTTCTCCAGCCATCAAATGAGCTATGTGGAGGAATTCTGCGACAACATCGCCATTATCAACCAGGGCGAGGTGGTTCTGGCCGGAGAACTGCGGGAGATCAAAAAGGATTACGGCAGAAACCGTCTGATGCTTTCCGCAGAGAATTATGACCAGAATCGTCTGGCGGAAAAGGTGGAGCAGGAGTTTGGAGATCTGGTTTCCATTTCGGGCAGAAAGAAGGAATTTCTGATTCTGGAGCTTACGGAAAAGGGCAGCAGGCGGAAGGTGATGGAGCGGCTGGCGGGCTCCGACATTGAGGTAGAGCGTTTCGGCGGCTATGCGCCGTCCCTGAATGATATTTTTGTGGCAAAGGTTGGTGAGGAAGAATGAAAAAGATTGGTATTGTCTTAAGATATGAGCTGAAGGAGTATCTGGAAAGCAAGGGCTTCGTGGCCTTTACCATTGTTCTGGCGCTGGTGGGAGCCGCGCTGCTGTTCCTGCCCCGGTTTATAGACATGTCGGATTTTACGGGAGTGCAGGTAATCGGCGGAGAACAGCAGGGCGACGGACAGGGAGAATCAGGAGAAGCCGGGGAGACCGGGGAAAAGGAGCTTTATCTGTATTATGATCAGGCGGGCGTGGTCCGGGAGGAGCTGCTGGGCCAGATCTTCTACGGAACGGACTGGAGGCAGGCGGAGAGCCGGGAGGCTTTGACAGCGGCCGTGGAGGCTCAGGAGGCGGAAGCCGGTTTTGTGGTTACGGGACCTGTGGAGTACGAGTACTATGTGTTTAACAAGAGCATGTCCGACAACAACACAGCTATGTTTGATCAGGCTATGAAGCTGTTTTACCGGATGGATTACTGCGCGGAAAACAATATGGATCTGAACGAAATTACGGCCATGTATGATGTCCCCATCACTGTCAGCGAGCGGATTCTGAACAAGGATTCCGGCAGCAATTATTGGTACTGCTATTTCCTGGTGATCATCGTGTTTATGCTCATCGTAATGTACGGCCAGATGATTGCCGTAGCCGTCACCAACGAAAAGAGCAACAGGGCGATAGAGGTTCTGGTCACCAGCACCACGCCCAACAGTCTGCTTTTCGGCAAAGTGATTGCCGGCGCCATCAGCGGCCTGGTTCAGACCGGCCTGATCATGGGGGCTGTGCTGATCTCTTATCAGGTCAACCGGGAGCAGTGGGGCGGCATGCTGGATATGTTCCTCCATATTCCGGGAGATGTGCTGCTGAGCTTTGCCTTCTTCGGACTGGGCGGCTATCTGTTCTATGGATTCCTGTACGGGGCCATGGGAGCGCTGGTCAGCAAGACCGAGGATGTGAGCAAGAGCTCCGGCGGACTTCAGGTGGTGATCATGGTGGTTTATTTCTTCTCGCTGCTTCAGCTGATGAATATTGACGGACCTGTCATCAAGGTTCTGTCCTTCCTGCCGGTGAGCTCCTACAGCACCATGTTTGCCCGGATTGCCATGGGAACCGTGGCTCCCTGGGAGGTTGTGGTATCCTTCCTGATCCTGGCGGCGTCCATAGTAGGAACCGGCGTGCTGGGTGCCAGGCTTTACCGGATGGGCACTCTTCGTTATGGCAATCCCATCAAGCTGAGCACGGCGCTGAAGGATTTGAAAAAAAGTGAATAAGGTAATGTGATATAGACAAACACAGGGTCCCTTTCTTTGCGTATTCTTTATATATGAAGAGCAAAGAGAGGGACTTTTGATATGGACTGCCGCACACAGATCCTTTCCAATGATTATTATGATGTGATTACGGATTTCTCCCTTCAGGCAGACGTGAAGGAGCCGTGCTCTGCCATCATTGAAAATCAGTTTCGTATTTTTTATTATGACAGGAGCATTGTGGGAAATACCAACGAATACTTTTTTCAGTTCAGAAATGTACCCAAGCTGTACGGACTGATGCAGGAGGGCGGAATGCTTGCGGGAGGCTTTGATCCCAACAGTCTCATTGCCAGCGGAATCACACAGATCCAGCGGGAACCTCTGGCGCTTACGGGCAGGGGAGTCATTATTTGCATTATAGATACAGGAATCGATTACACCAATCCGGCATTCCGAAATCCCGACGGCACCAGCCGGATCCTGGCCATATGGGATCAGACCATACAGGAGGGAAGTCCTCCGGAGGGCTTTCAGTATGGAACGGAGTACACAAAAGAGGCGATTGACAGGGCCCTGGAGGCTGAGGATGCTTATTCCGTCGTACCCAGCCGGGATGAGAACGGCCATGGGAGCATGATGGCGGGAGTGGCGGCAGGCAGCCGTGTCAGCGGGGGGCTGACCTACCAGGGAGCGGCTCCGGATGCAGATATTGTGGTGGTGAAGCTGAAGGAGTGCAAGCAGTATCTGCGTGATTTTTACATGGTTCCGGAAGGAGTGCCGGCTTATCAGGAAAACGACATTATGCTGGCCGTTCAGTATGCGGACGGTTTTGCCGTGCCCTTCGAGAAGCCGGTGGTGATCTGCCTTGGGCTGGGTACAAGCTACGGGGATCATGCAGGCACGGCGCCCCTGGCCCGGTATCTGGACCTGGTGGCGGTAAAGCGCAGCCGGGCGGTGGTACTGCCGGGCGGGAATGAGGGGAATGCCCTCCATCATTACCAGGGAAGGCTGGGAGATCGAAGCGGGGACAGTATTTCGGTAGAGGTCCGGGTGGAGGCGGGAAACGACGGATTTATCATGGAATTGTGGGGCAGTATTCCGGATGCCTATACGGTCTCCGTCCGATCTCCGGGGGGTGAGACCATTCCCCGTATCCGCCTGGGGGTAAGGGAGAGCATCACCTACAGCTTTGTATATGAGCGCACCAGGGTGACCATCGCAGGAACTCTGGCGGATCCGGTTTCCGGAGAGGAGCTGATTCTGCTTCGGCTGCAGGATCCCACGCCGGGGATCTGGACCTTTCAGGTAAGCGCGGTGGGGGATATCCACAACGGAGTATTCCATGTGTGGCTTCCCATCTCACAGTTCCTCAGCGCTCCCGCATATTTCCTGGAGCCCTCTCCCTATGTGACAATGACGGATCCTTCCTTTTCGAAAAACGCCATCAGTGTTTCCACCTATGACTCCGACAACAACAGCTTTTATATTAATTCCGGGAGAGGCTTTTCCAGAACCGGAGACATCAAGCCGGATCTGGCCGCCCCCGGCGTAAATGTATCTACCATCCGGGGAAAGGCCTCCGGAAGCTCCCTGGCGGCGGCCATTACCGCCGGAGCGGCGGCCCAGTTTCTGCAGTGGGCCGTGGTGGAGGAGAACAATATTGTGGTGGAGAGCCGGGGAATAAAAAACTATCTGATCCGCGGGGCATCCCGATCCTTTGACATTGCTTACCCCAGCCGGGAGTGGGGCTACGGGCGGCTGAATATGGTGGGAACCTTCAATGCGCTGATCGGAGTCTGAGGGTGGCTTGACAAAGAGAACGACTTCTGTTATGATATTTTCTGTAACAAATTTAATAACTTTGTAATAAGTTTATGAAGAAATGGAATAAAATGAATCAGTTGTTTGGAGGTGAGGAAAATGTCAGATAGCAGAAGACGATCTGCTGCGGTACTGGGATGGGTTCTGTCACTGATTCTGTTTTTACAGGCCGGGACTTCGGTTCAGGCGGAAGGCGGGAGCTTTCTGGATGAAATGCGGGGCGGTGTGGAAAGCCTGCTGAATCCCGGGGATGCCGATACGGTGGAGGTGGCTGCCGCCATGGCGCGGACGCTGAATCTGGATCCGGACTTCATGACGGCACAGGAGGAACAGGAAAGCCGGCTGGTAATGGCTAATGTAAAAAATGCGCTGAATGTGCGCAGTGACGCCAGCGAGGAGGCCGACAAGGTAGGAAAGCTTTACAAGGACTGCGGAGGGATCATTCTGGAGCAGAGGGACGGCTGGACAAAGCTTCAGTCCGGCAACATTGTGGGATGGGCTTCCAATGAGTACCTGCTGTTCGGAGATGAAGCGCTGACGCTTGCCAACGAGGTGGGTAAGATGATCGGAACCATTGACACGGAGATGCTCCGGGTCAGGAAGGGACCCAGCACGGATGCGGAAATTTACGGTCTGCTTCCAAAAGGGGAGATTGTGGAGGTTTTAAGCGAGGGCGAGGACGGATGGGCCTGTATCGACTACGACGGTGCGGACGGATATGTGTCTTCGGATTGTATTGTGATCGATTTCCTCATTGATAACGGTGAGACCATGGACGAGATCAAGGCCAGAGAAGAGGCCGAGAAGGAAGCAAAGCGCCATGTGAATTACGGCGAATATACCACGGATGCGGATACTACTCTGCTGCTGGCAGCGCTGATCCAGTGCGAGGCAGGCGGAGAGAGCTACGAGGGCCAGGTGGCGGTAGGAGCGGTAGTCATGAACCGCGTCAGAAGCGCCGCATACCCCGACAGCATTCACGGCGTTATCTATGCATCAGGGCAGTTTACACCGGCCATGACCGGCAAGCTGAACAGGGTGTATGAATCCGGAAGGATTTACGAAAGCTGTATCAGAGCGGCGGAGGAAGCGCTGTCCGGCGTGTCCAACGTGGGAGGGCTGACGCACTTCAGGAGAAACAACGGGCGCGAGGGCCTGGTGATCGGCAATCATGTATTTTATTGATGTGTTTTCATGATTTGAAATGTTATGGCTGTAAGCAGTCTCAAAAACGACAGTGTCCGGGTCAAACCGGCGCTGTCGTTTTTGAAGTAGTTACAGACGGCAACTTATGCACGAAATGGATTGCCCAAAAGGCAGATTTGGTGTATACTGAATATCAAAAGCAGGTGTTCTTCCCGGAGGCGGTATGGCGGGAAGGGCGGGAGGAAAGTGCGGAAGGAAGTGACAGGATGAATGAAATGATGATTATCTGGCTGGTTTTGCTGATTGTGGCTATCGCAGTGGAACTGCTGACCATGGGGCTGACGACGATATGGTTTGCGGGAGGCGCTTTGGTGGCGATCCTGGCGACGGCGCTGCGCGCCCCTGTATTTATTCAGATTATTCTCTTTTTCCTGGTGTCACTGGTGCTTTTGTTTTTTACCAGGCCGGTTGCAGTGAAATATTTCAATAAGGATCGGGTAAAAACCAATGTGGAGAGCATGGTGGGACGTCAGGCTGTGGTGATCAGCGAGATCGATAATCTTCAGGGAATCGGTCAGGTGGCGGTGAGCGGCCAGGAATGGAGCGCCAGGAGCTGTGACGATAAGGTGCGGATTCCGGTGGGGGCGGTGGTAAATGTGCTGGCCATCAACGGAGTAAAGCTGATTGTCAGACCTGACGAGCAGATGAAAAAGTTTGAATCCGGGGAAGGCGAACAGATCCCGGAGCCTATGAGCGTCTCCCAGATAGAAGAGCTGGAGGCGGAGGAGATTTTGGCAGAGGGCCGGAAGGAAGGCCAGGAAAACGGAAATCCAGAGCAGTGAAGGGGAACTGCTCTGAATTCATAAAAAAAGAGCGCCGATCCGGATTCGGCGCAGAAAGAGGTAAAATATGTTTCCTTTATACTTACTGATTACGCTGATTGTGCTGCTGCTGATCGTCGTGGTCTCCTGTCTGAAGATCGTTCCTCAGGCACAGGCCTACGTCATTGAGCGTCTGGGCGCATACCAGGGAACCTGGTCGGTGGGCTTCCATGTAAAGGTGCCTTTCCTGGATAAGGTGGCCAGAAGGGTGAACCTGAAGGAGCAGGTGGCGGATTTCCCGCCTCAGCCCGTTATCACAAAGGATAACGTGACTATGAGAATCGATACCGTGGTATTTTATCAGATCACGGATCCCAAGCTTTTTACTTACGGCGTGGAGAACCCCATGATGGCTATCGAGAATCTGACGGCCACCACGCTCCGTAATATCATCGGTGATCTGGAGCTGGATCAGACCCTTACCAGCCGTGAGACCATCAATACCAAGATGCGCGCCGCCCTTGATATTGCCACCGACCCCTGGGGCATCAAGGTAAACCGCGTGGAGCTGAAAAACATTATTCCTCCTGCCGAGATTCAGAACGCCATGGAGAAGCAGATGAAGGCGGAACGTGAGAGACGTGAAGCCGTGACCCGTGCGGAAGGTGAAAAGAAGGCCAAGATTCTGGAGGCGGAAGGAGCCAAGGAATCCGCAATCCTCCGTGCAGAGGCCGACAAGCAGTCCGCAATTCTCCGCGCAGAGGCCGAGAAGGAAAAAATGATCCGCGAGGCGGAAGGTGAGGCGGAAGCCATTCTCAAGGTTCAGCAGGCCAATGCAGACGGTATCCGGATGCTGAAGGAAGCCTGCGCCGATGAGGCGGTGCTGAAGATCAAGAGTCTGGAGGCCTTTGAAAAGGTTGCCGACGGCAAGGCCACCACGATTCTTCTTCCCGCAGAGCTGCAGGGTATTGCAAGCCTTGCTGCCGCATGGAAGGAAAGCGCGGCGAAATAGCCGCCTGGCAATTTGAAACTGCGGGGCTGTTGTGCCGGTGGCCGGAGGGCCATGGTGTGACAGCCCTGTCTTTTGCTGTTAAAGAAAAAGTCTGCCCGTGGGCGCAGATGGTCAGAGAAGGCCAGGCACCTGCAGGTATTTGCGGAGAGTGATGATGCAATCGGGGAGGAATGATATGGATTTGAAGGTGAATTTAAAGGGCCGGGATTTTTTGAAGCTGCTGGACTTTACCCGGGAGGAGATTCTGTTTCTGCTGGATCTGGCGGCGGAGCTGAAGGATAAAAAGAAAAAAGGAATTCCTGTGGATACGCTTCGGGGGAAAAATGTGGCGCTGATTTTTGAAAAGACCAGCACCCGTACCAGATGCGCCTTTGAGACGGCGGCTCACGATCTGGGGCTGGGAACCACCTATCTGGATCCTTCCGGGTCTCAGATCGGCAAAAAGGAGAGTATTGCCGATACGGCCAGGGTGCTTTCAGGAATGTTTGAGGGAATCGAATACCGGGGCTTCGGGCAGGATATTGTGGAGGAGCTGGCGGAATACGCCAGTGTACCTGTGTGGAACGGGCTTACCAATGAATTTCATCCCACCCAGATGCTGGCGGATCTTTTGACCATTCGGGAGCATTTTGGGCGGCTGCAGGGAATCCGGCTGACCTATATGGGGGACGCCAGGTACAACATGGGCAATTCCCTGATGGCGGCCTGCGCTCTGATGGGCATGCATTTTACCGCCTGCACCACGCCTGAATATTTTCCGGCGGATGAGCTCACCCATAGGTGCAGGGAGCTGGCGGCGGCCTCGGGGGGCAGCGTTACCCTTACGGAGAATGTGGAGCAGGGCGCCCGGGGAGCGGATGTGATATACACGGATGTGTGGGTTTCCATGGGAGAGCCGGAGCAGGTCTGGGAGGAACGGATCAGGGAGCTTACACCCTACCAGGTGAACCGTCAGGTGATGGAATATGCAGGGGAAAATGCGGTTTTCATGCATTGCCTGCCGGCTTTTCATGATTTAAAGACAACTACCGGCGCACAGATTGGACAGCGGTTCGGCATTACCGAGATGGAAGTCACGGATGAGGTGTTCGAGTCTGATAAGTCACTGGTATTTCAGGAGGCGGAGAACCGCATGCATACCATAAAGGCCGTGATGGCGGCCACGTTGAGCTGACGATGGAACAGCCCTGCGCCGTGGAACAGGCGGCCTTGGGGCTTTGGGCGGACGACTGTCTGAGTGGTATTGCCGGAAAGTAGGAGCACACATGGAGGTGTGAAGGTGAAGGCTGAAATATTGGCGCTTCTGCGGGAGCGGGGAGATTATGTATCGGGACAGGAATTGTGCGAGCGGTTTGGCGTGTCCCGCACGGCTGTCTGGAAAGCGGTGAACCAGCTGAAAAAGGAGGGGTACCGCATCGAGGCCGTGAACAACCGGGGGTATCTTCTGGCGAGAGAGATAGAGGTCTACGGGAAAAACGAGCTGGAAAGCCGCATGAACACCCGGTGGGCCGGAAGGCCTGTGTCCTTTTATGATTCGCTGGGCTCCACAAACCTTCAGGCCAAGCTGGACGCGGAGAACGGCGCGGCACAGGGGGCGCTGGTGGTGGCGGATATGCAGACTGCCGGACGGGGCCGGAGGGGGAAATCCTGGTGCAGCCCTGCGGGCACAAATATTTATTTTACTCTGATCCTGAAGCCGGAGCTGGCGCCGGACAAGGCCTCCATGCTGACCCTGGTCATGGGACTGGCGGTGGCGGAGGGGATCCGGCGCACCTGCGGCGCGGATGCCATGATTAAGTGGCCTAACGATATCGTCATAGAGGGCAGGAAGGTCTGCGGCATGCTGACAGAGATGAGCGTGGAGAGAGAGTTTATCCATTATGTGGTCATCGGAGTGGGTATCAATGTAGGAGCCCAGGAGTTTGCGCCGGAGATCGCTTCTATGGCGATATGCCTCCAGGAGGTCTGCGGCAAATGTGTGTCCAGGGCGGAGCTGGTGGCTTATATTATGGAAGATTTTGAAAAATATTACGCCGTCTTTCTGGAAACGGAGGATCTTACAGGTCTGCTGGAGCGGTATAATGAACTGCTGATAAACCGTAACAGGCAGGTACGGGTCCTGGATCCGGCCGGAGAATTTCAGGGAATCTCCCGGGGAATCGATCCCCGGGGAGAGCTTTTGGTGGAGCGGGAGGACGGCAGTGTGGAAAGGGTTTACGCCGGAGAGGTGTCCGTGAGAGGAATCTACGGCTATACCTGAGGCGCTTTGCGGCAGCGAAGGAACTGTAAAACGGACGGACGAGGGAGCAGAACAGGAGATTATCTATGGAAGGAAACAGAACCGTGCTCTGCGGAGCCAGCGCTTACGAGATGAAGTATTATTTTAATCGGCAATTCAGCGATATTCCGGAGTCGATTCAGAATGAACTGCATATTCTGTGCGTCCTTTTTACGGAAGAGGTGGGCGGAGTATTTACCATTTCCTTTGAGGAGGACGGGAACATACTGCTGGAAACTGACGCGGACGAGGACGACATATATTATGATGAAATCAGCAGCGGACTGATGGTTTCCCAGGTCCGCAGGCGGCGGCAGGAGCTGTTTGAATCGCTTAGCCTGTACTACAAAGTATTTGTGCTGAAGGAAACATTGGAGGAACTGGAATGATACTGGTGATCGATGTGGGCAATACCAATATGACTTTGGGAGTATATGAGGGCGAGGGATTGAAGGCTACCTTCCGCATGATGACAAAAACTCCCAGAACCTCGGATGAGTACGGTGTCATGATCATGCAGCTGCTGCAGAACAGGGGCATAGGGGCGGCGGATCTGGAAGGGTCCATCGTGGCCAGTGTTGTGCCGGATGTAATGCATTCTCTGATGGGGGCGCTGGTGCGTTATACAAAGACCAGGCCCATGAACGTGGGGCCGGGTGTGAAGACAGGTATCCGTATCATAACCGAGGACCCCAGAGCCATCGGTGCGGACCGGATCGTGGATGCGGTGGCGGCTTATGAGAAATACGGCGGACCTGTGCTGGTGCTGGATTTTGGAACGGCCACAACCTATGACCTGATCACCGAAAGCGGGGAGTTTGCCGCGGGAATTACCGCACCGGGTATTCGCATCAGCTCGGAGGCTCTGTGGACCCAGGCGGCAAAGCTGCCCAATTTTGAGATCCGCAAGCCAAAATCCATTCTGGCCCAGGAGACCATCAGCAGCATGCAGGCAGGGCTTGTGTACGGACAGATCGGCCAGACGGAATACATCATCCGAAAGGTAAAGGAAGAGAGCGGAATCAGGAAGCTGAAGGTGGTGGCTACCGGGGGGCTGGGGCGGCTGATCGCCAACGAGACAAAGGCCATAGACATTTACGACAGCTCTCTGACACTGGAGGGACTTCGGATCATTTATGAAAAAAACAGAGGGAAGGCGGCCTCATGAAGCTTGCAATCGGAAACGTGACCTTGGACAATAATGTGATATTGGCTCCTATGGCGGGTGTGACTGACCTGCCTTTTCGCCTGCTGTGCAGACAGCAGGGGGCGGGACTGGTTTGCATGGAGATGGTCAGTGCCAAGGCTATTTATTATAATAATAGAAACACGGAAGAGCTCCTGACCATACATCCGGAGGAATGCCCTGCATCCCTGCAGCTGTTCGGATCCGATCCCGTGATTGTGGCCCAACAGGCGGAGAGGATCCAGGAGAGGCCTTTTTCCATACTTGACTTCAATATGGGCTGTCCGGTGCCCAAGGTGGTAAACAACGGCGAGGGATCGGCGCTGATGAAGGATCCCAAACGGGTGGAGGAGCTGTTGGCCGGGCTGGTTAAGGCGGTGAGAAAGCCGGTTACTGTAAAGATCCGCAAGGGCTTCGATGAAGAGCATATCAACGCCGTGGAGATTGCCAGAGTGGCGGAGGCCTGCGGCGTGGCGGCGATTACCGTCCACGGGCGCACCCGGGCTCAGTACTACAGCGGCAGAGCGGACTGGGACATTATCCGGCAGGTGAAGGAAGCGGTGAAAATTCCTGTGATCGGAAACGGGGATGTGAACAGCCCCCAGGCGGCTAAGGCCATGCTGGAACAGACAGGCTGCGACGGTGTTATGATCGGGCGGGCGGCCCAGGGGAATCCCTGGATATTCCGGAAGGTCACGGCGTTTTTGGAGAACGGCGCTCTGCCGGAGGATCCAAAAGCCCAGGAGAAAAAAGCCCTGATCCTGCGCCATGCGTCCCTGCAGCTGGAGCGCAAGGGAGAGTATACCGCCGTGCGTGAGATGCGTAAGCACCTGGCCTGGTATACGGTAGGGATGCCCCACTCATCCCGTTTCCGCAGGATGATCAATGATATGGAGAGCATGGAAGAGCTGACAGCCGGGGTGGAGGAAATATTCGGAGAATAAAATCTTCCGGGCCGCATATATTTTGGCATGGACACCATTATATATTTTTGCAGAAAACGCAATATCGAGGAACCTCTGACGGAAGCCATAGGGCAGAAAACGTATCTGCTGATTCGGGTGAGCCTGAATGTAGGCAGGGAGCGGTGGTTTGGCTGGAGGCTGGAGAGCGAAGTCCTGCCGGAGAGAGGCCGCACAGGCGGACCGGACGTGGAGGCGGAGCCGGGGGAAAAGCGGCGGATTTCATTCTGGAGACGGCTGGGCGCGGGACGGAGGAAACGGAAAATGGAGAAACAGGTCCGGCTGGAGCAGGAGCGCAGGCGGGCCAGACAGCAGGCCATGACAGAACAGGTGCGCCAGGAAATCCGAAGCCTTTCGGCGGATGTCCTGGCCCTTGCCGGGGAAATGTCTTCCTGCCGGTACGTTTACGAGGACGGTGTGAGGGAGTGCCTGGTGGGAAGGAAGGAGAAGCCGGACAGGGATTTTTCTGCGCCATCGGGAGCCTTGGGGGAAGCAGGGACAGGGTATGGAGCTGGCAGCTTGCGGGAAGCGGGGACAGGGTA
>CAMWUL010000060.1 GCA_947177445.1 uncultured Lachnospiraceae bacterium
GAACATGAGGCATCCATACCAAAGCATCTTCGCTGGCAGATGGGCAATTTCCTGTCAAATAACCTGGGTATTTTTGTTACTGCTTCGCTGTACGAGGGTGTGCGGAGGCATATTTTATCGGTTCCGAATGAAAAAAACAGGGGCTGGCTGAGCTTATTTGCTTCTGAATAATGAGTTTTAAGCTTGATGGGGCGTCGGGAAGCAAATGCAGTCATATTTTATAATTAAGCATTTAGAAGCTTGAGAAATGGTCGATATATAAATATATGGAAGGTTTTGGGGAATAACCCGCAGGCGCAGATAGAAAACTTGCTGAAGGAGATGTGAAAAACGATAAGTGCCAGCAGCTGAAAATGAAAGCGTATGCCATGCAAACGGAATTGCAATAAACATTCAATGGAGTGGAGGAATCAGGATATGCAGATCAGAGCGATAACTGTAAATGCGGCAGGCATGATGGCGGCAGAGAAGGGGATTCAGGGAAATGCCTTTCCGGGCGTGAATCAGGCGCAGATAAAAAGCAATAATATGTTCGGCCCTGAGTGCAGGGTGACGATTTCCCAGGAGGGAAGAAAGCGCGGCAGGCAACAGACAGATCAGGCGGGAGTGGACGGCCAGAGTGTACAGAACGCGCAGAGCGCCAAAAAAGAAAGGATGCTGTTCCGTCAGCTGGATGAAGCTGAACTGGCAAAAAAAGTCAGGGAAGGATACCGGGAGAGGCTGAATGAAATCGATAAACAGATAACGGATTATAATACTTCCTATGACAAAACGGAAATGAGTAAGGTGGTTTATAATGCGTCGTTAATGGAAAAAACCATAGATGAACAGCTGAAATTGCGGACAGCCATGCAGGATCAGAAGCGGTATCTGATGGAGGAAAGCCAAAGAAGGGTGAGGGAAGCGCAGCAGCTGGCGATGCAGTCCGCCCAGTATAAGGAAGAGATTGATGAAAACAACAGGGATCTGCTGACCCTGCTAAAGACAATGGAAGAAGCAGAAAAGGCAGAGGAGAATCAGGAAAACGGCGGGGTAAAAGCTGACGGCAATGGTAATGATGCAGCCAATGCGGGGAATTCAGTGAGCAATATAATTGAAAATTCGGCGGATCAATTTATAGCATCTTCCATAAACCGTGAAAGAATGGTGGAAGAAATGTTAACCGGAGTTGAAGAGTCCGGACGCTGGTTCCTGGAGAAAGCAGATTATATAACCCGAAATGTGCTCCAAAAAAGCTCGGATATCAGGGCGGCTCTTGATGATCCGTCTTTCACGGATGGACAGATAGCTGAGATGATGCAGAGCTTTCAGGAAGAGATGGCGCTGAATTATGAGGACGTGAAGGATTTCAGAGGCTTTGGACTGCAGGTTCTGCGGGAAACAAAGGAAGATAAGCTGAAGTATATGGCGGATGACCCGATGAAAGGCATGCTGCAGACGAAGAAGAGCATGATGAGGTCGGCAGCTGACGCTGTTATTGGAGAGGCGAGACAGAGCAGTCTCGATAAAGCGTCCCAAGAGCTTGCAGATGAAGTGAAGAAGCTGATTGACGAACGCAATGATGTAAACCGGATCCTGCAGGACAAGGAAGAAGACCAGGAAGACAAAAAAGAGAAAGAAGACAAAATAGAGCAAGAAAATAGAAAAGAGCAAGACGACAAGGAAGAAAAGCTGGAGAACGCGGAGGAAGCGGAGAACGAAGAAAACGTGGAGAACGCAGAGTATGCCAGGACGCAGCAACGGCTGTGAAGGCCAGGTAAGGCCAGGGGAATAAGGGTATTGCTTATCGGCATCATACTCTCTGGCGCTACATTCGGAGATGCTCCTTGCGGTACGCCTGTGGAAGCACATTGACAAGCCTGCGGAAGGAATCGCTGAAATGCGAACTGGAGCTGAACTGCAGGCGTTCCGCGATCTCTGCGATAGACAGGTCGGTAGTTGTAAGCAGAACCTTGGCGCGTTCCACTCTGGCTCTGCGGATATAGCCGCTGACACTGATATCCATTTCCTGCTTGAATTTTCTTGACAGATAGTATTCGGTATATCCCACACGATCTGCCAGCCCCTTCAGGTTAAGGGGCTCTTCCAAATGCATATCAATATAGTCACAGCAGCTGCGGATCTGTATGCTCAGATTAGAAGCGGCTTTGCATTTTCGGACACGCTCAATGAAATCCTCATACATGCTGTGACTTAAGATCCGCAGTTCGGAAATCGTGTCACAGCTGAGCAGATCCTGGATATAGCTGTCGCCCACACTGTAGGCGGCCTCCGGGGACAGTCCGCCTTCAATGGCGGCACGGGAGCATAGGGATATAAAGACAATCAGGCTTGTCTTTACCTGATTGACAGGATTTTCGGTAGAAATGTGCACCCCGTTACTGAGCAGGTTAGCCTGCTCCAGTACATCTGAGTAATCAGGGTTTCCGGTCCGTACATTCTGCAGGATGGCCTGTTCTGCCTGGTAGACCTGACGTCGGTCTTTTGTTGAAGAGATATGGTTGCTTTCCCTGGGATTGGCCGCCTGCTGGAACTGAATGTCGCTTCGGGAAAGCTTTTCACCGGTTGCACAGTAATGGAGCATGATGGCGTACTGAAAAAAGAGTGTGCTTGATATTACCGGCAGAATTTGGAGCAGGTGGATAAAGCCGGAACGCCAGGAGAGAGGGATATTGTACCGGTCCGCAGCTTTTTGGATACCGATGGAAGGAATCTCTGTGTTGAACACCGGTCCGATCACATGGAGGCGCAGGAGCACTCCGTCAATCCGCTGGATGACGGCACACCACATGATGCCCAGAGGTGCGGACAGAAGCAGAGGCGCCGTCATGGTTCTGGCATAGTTTACCATATATTCTTTACATCCTGTTGCGCTGAATATTTTGTCCAGCGCCAGGTGTTCACAGTTCGTGTCAAGCAGTTCCCCTGCCGCATCATAGGTCCAGCTAAAGATAGTGGAATCGCAGGTCAGGAGTTCTTTAAACAAATGGATTTTTTCGTTTGAATCGAATGCAAAAGTTTCCATAACCTTTCTCCCATAAATCTTATAAATAATGATACCACAAATTCGATATTAAAACAATATTTTGCACAATATTTCCGAGAAAGACAACAATTTTGTGTTAAAAGCAAATATCTTGCTTTTAAAAAGACATATATCTTCTATAATGTAATGTATCAGAAACTATCGCTGTGATCAAAGCAGGGCGGATCCGGCGAGGCATTATTACTTATAGGAGGGATTATATGGGTACAACAAAAACCGTAAAACAGGGGCTTTTGGCCAATGCGTTTTCCAGCTCCAAATGGGATTCCCGCATCAAATCGGCGAATACCACCAGGAAAGAAATGTGGCTGGGTTATGTATTGGGTGTATGGGGCATGATGATGACCAGTTCCGTCGTCAACAGCTACTATAACCAATACCTTACCGACGTCATAGGCTTCGACTCTACCAAAGGCGCGTGGATCGCCACCTTTATGGTGCTGTTCCCGCTGCTGAGCAAGATCATTGATGCCGTCACCAACCTGGTCATGGCCAAGATTATCGACTCTACCACCTGCCGCCAGGGTAAGGTTCGTCCCTGGCTGCTCATATCTACTCCTTTTATTGTAATCACAGTGATTCTATTGTTCTGGATTCCGTTCACCCAGCCTGTCCACCAGGCGATTTGGATTGTTATAGCCTTTAACCTGTACTACAGTGTTTCCTACACCATGTGGAATATGTCCAAGGAGCTCTCTCCCGCAGTGGCCACCCGAAACGTAAATCAGCGGAAGAACCTGTCCATGGCCGCACAGATCGTGGGCAGCGCGGGTACCGGTGTTGTTTCCATTCTGTTTCCGACCATTCTGGCTGCTGTCTGCAGGGCTGTCAACGGCGATAACGCAAAAGGGTATCTTTTGTGTATGTCTATTGTGGCAATACTGGCGGCCTGCACAACGTTTATACAGTATTTTTATACCCGTGAACGTGTCACAGAGGAGCGCAGGAACCAGCTTGGCATGAAGCATACGGATGCCGCCCGGCTGGAGGTACATAAGGAGGCCGGGATGTGGACTCAGCTTCGTGCCTGCATCCAGAGCAAGTATTGGATTCTGTTTATTATCCTTGTGCTGCTGTTTAATATATGCGGACAGTGGCGCAACATTTCCCTGATCTACTATTCCGGCTGGGTTGTCAACGGCAATGCATACGGCAGCGTGGCCGCTATCCAGGCAAAGTTCCAGATGATAGCGCTTTCTCCCATGGGTCCGGGCATCCTGCTGATGCTGCCGCTGACTAAGAAATTTGGCCGCACCAAGACAATCTGGACGACTTCTGTTCTGACTATTGTGGGTTCTGTTTTGGCCTTCTTCAGTATGGGAAAGGGAACGATGATTTATGCCGGCACTGCCCTGGCTGCTATCGGTAATATTTCTTTCAGCTACATGATTATGACCTATCTGGGAGATGTGGTTGACCAGGTGGAGTGGAAGACCGGCGTCCGCTGTGATGGTCTCTCGGGCGGTCTTGTCAGCGCCATGATGATGTTCGCAGTGGGCATAGCCCAGGGACTGTTCAACCTTGGCCTGATGGTCACCGGTTACACCCAGCCCCAGCAGATCGGCACCTCCGCGGAAGGCATTGCCCTCTATGCTGACCAGGCGGCGGCAGCCACAGGATGGATCAATTTCTCCTACCAGGGAACTTTTATCATAGTCGGTTTTGTTGTATTTTTCATGTTCTGCTTTGTTTTTAAAATTGAAAATGATATGCCGAAAATATCGAAGGAGCTTCAGGAACGCCGTGTGGCTGAGTGTGCCGCAAAGGGCATCGAGTATATTCCTGCCGACGAGCTGGAGCGAAGGGAGCGGGAGGAAGCTGACCGCATGGCCGAGGAAATCCGCATCAGGGAATTGAAAGAAAAGTGCGCCAGGCAGGGGCTGGACTTTGATAAGGAGAACCAGAAGGTTTTGGATAAGCGCACCGCCAAGGCTGCGAAAGCCGCCAGGCGAACAAAGAAATAGCTGAAAACCAGTCCGGCGGATAGGGATCTCCTGTCCGCCGGAACAGTTATATTTATGAGGAAACCGTAATGAAAAAAATTGATTTTAACCGGAACTGGCAATTTAGAAAAGGCGATGCAGAACCGCAGACTATTGCGCTTCCCCACGATGCAATGCTGTATGAGCCTCGCAATCCCGGGTGCCTTAACGGTAAAAGCACCGGCTATTTTCCAGGCGGAGTGTACTATTATACCAAGACATTTATGGTTCCGGCAGATTGGCAGGGGAAGTCCGTATCAGTGGAGTTTGAAGGTGTATATCACAATTGCGTGGTGTCGCTTAACGGGAATGAAGCAGGCCGCTGGCCTTATGGCTACACCGGATTCATACTGGAGCTGAGCGATATGCTTCGCTATGGAACAGAGAATGTCCTCACCGTTACTGCCGATACCAGCAAGGAACCCAATACCCGTTGGTACAGCGGCAGCGGTATTTACCGCCCGGTGTGGCTGTATGTGGGCAGCCGGGATCACATTGAACCGAACGGGATCGAGATCAGTACCATCTCTGCCAACCCTCCCGAGATCCGTGTGCGCACCCGCAGCAGCAAAGGTGTGGTACAGCTTTCTGTTCAAAAGGCCGGCAGAACCTTGGCTTCCGCTGTGGGGGATGATGTGCGAATCGTGCTTCCTGATGCAATGTTGTGGGATGAGGAGTATCCGAATCTTTATACCTGCACTGCGAAGCTGACGAATATGGACGGCGGCCTGCTGGATGAGCAGACGACCCGTTTCGGCATCTGTGAACGTCGATGGAGTACCAGGGGATTGTATATCAACGGAAAAGAGACAAAGCTGCGCGGCGCCTGCATCCACCATGACAATGGGCCTTTGGGCGCCTGTGAGTTTCCTGCCGCCGCCCGCCGTCGGGTAAAAATTCTGAAAGATGCCGGCTTCAATGCCATACGCAGTGCCCATAATCCCATCTCCAGGGCAATGCTGGACGCCTGCGATGAGATTGGGCTGTATGTAATAGATGAACTGGCGGATATGTGGTATGAACATAAGAATCGTTACGACTACGCCTCCTGTTTTGAGCAGTGGCATACCCGTGATCTGACTGCCATGGTGCTTAAGGACATCAGCCATCCCAGTGTTGTCATGTACTCAATCGGCAATGAAGTCACGGAAACTGCCGAACCCTCCGGAATTGACTATGCCCGCAGCATGGCAAAGCTCTGCCATGAATTGGACGCGGCAAGGCCTGTGACCTGTGGTATCAATATGGCGCTGAATGTTATGCACTTTGCCGGTATGGGCGTGTACAAACCTGCCGCTGACGAGACGGTTCGCCCGCCGGAGCCTAAAAATCCCAAAGCAGCGGCTATCCTGGGCAAGATGATGGAGGCCCGCAGAGACCAGGCGGCGAAGTCTGATGCCGCCCGGGGACAGAGTGACACCGGCGCTGCCGGAACCGCCGCATTAGGCATGTCGTCTGAAAACGGAGAAAAGCAAAACGGCAAGCTGGTGGGCAGCGAGATGTTCAACAGGATGATGGTCACTATGAAAGAACAGCAGCAGGCTGTTGTCAAGCAGGAGATTGCCAGGATCTTAAGTGAGGACGCCTATGCGGCGCTGGATATTGCCGGCTACAATTATGCGATAACCCGTTATGAGCTGGATGCCCGTGAGTATCCGGATCGGATATCCGTCGGCACGGAAACCTTACCTCAAAGGATATACCAGAACTGGCAGCATGTGAAGGCCTGTCCCTATTCTGTGGGCGATTTTATCTGGACTGGCTGGGATTATATCGGAGAGGCCGGGATAGGAATATTCTGCTATGATTCCGTGGGCGAGAAGGACGGCGGGTATCCGGATCTTCTGGCAGGCTGTGGTGTCATTGATATACTGGGGCATCCTCGTCCGGAGGTTTGGCTGAATAAGGTTGTCTATGGGCTGGAAAGAGGACCCTATATCGGTGTGGAGCCGCTCACCCACGCAGGGGAGAACCATATCATCAGCGCCTGGCGCTTTTCCGATGCGGTGCACAGCTGGTCCTGGGCCGGATGTGAAGGCCGCACGGCAGAAATCGTTGTCTATTCCGGCGGAGCAGAGGTGGAGCTGATGCAGGACGGTACCTCTTTGGGGAGACAGTCCCTGGTGGAATGCCAGGCAGGATTTAGAACAATATACCGTCCCGGGATACTGACTGCTGTCGCCTACGATGCAGACGGAAATGAACTGGGCCGTGATGTTCTGCAGAGCGCACGGGGTGATATTCACCTGACGCTGACACCGGATAAAACAGAAATGACTGCTGATGGACAGGATCTTTGTTACCTGGATATCGATCTGAAGGGTGAAAACGACGTTCTTGAAACCGGCATGGATCGTGAGATAACGTTGATCGTAGAGGGCACGGCTGTGCTGGCTGGTTTTGGCAGCGCCGCACCCTGCACAACGGAAAGCTATGTGGACAATCGGCACAGGACTTATTATGGACGGGCGCAGGCAGTCCTGCGGGCAGGAACCGAATCAGGAAAAGCAGTCATTACGGTCTGCGCACCGGGCTGTGAGCCGGTTTCGGCGGAATTGGTGACAGGCCCGGGGACATGCGGCTTAAACTGGAGGGATAATATATGAGATTGACAGAAAATTTTAATAAAGACTGGTATTTTGTAAAAGCAGCAAATCTGTCTGCCGCAAAAACCATGGAATGGGAGTCCGTGACGCTGCCCCATACGTGGAACGCAGCGGATGGGCAGGATGGCGGCAACGACTATTACCGCGGCACTTGTCTGTATATCAAGGATTTTAGGAAACCGGAGTTTTATAAGGAGGGTGACCTTATTTTTCTGGAGTTTTGCGGTGCGGCCATGACGGCGGCAGTATCTGTGAACGGAAAGCAGCTTGGGACTCATGAGGGCGGTTATTCTACCTTCCGGATAGATATTACAGAAGCGCTGCAGGAAGAAAACCGGATCTGTGTTGCAGTGGATAATTCCGCCAACGACAGGGTATATCCTCAGAAAGCGGATTTCACCTTCTATGGCGGTTTATATCGGGATGTGAACCTGATCTGCGTGCCTGCCAGTCATTTTGAGCTGGAAAAGGACGGAACGCCTGGTATCAAGGTGACGCCAGCTGTACAGGAGGATCGGGCGCAAGTGACAGTGGAGGTATGGATCTGCGGCACGGCCCAGAGTGTGCATTTTTCCATTAGCAGCCGGTCAGCAGCTGATAATGGGACGGCTGCGGACAGCAGGCTGACATTGGATGCGGCAGTCACAGACGGAAAAGCAGCTGCAGTATTTACTCTGGAGAATGTGCACCTTTGGGATGGCGTGGAGGATCCTTTCCTTTATACGGCAGCGGCGGAGCTGATGGAGGATGGTGAGGCAGTGGACCAGGTGCAGGCCCGTTTCGGATGCCGCACCATAGCCTTTGACGCGGAAAAAGGTTTTTTCTTAAACGGCAGGTCCTATCCGTTACGGGGTGTGAGCCGCCATCAGGACCGCGCGGGCCTTGGAAATGCCCTGACCTTAAAAGAACATAAGGAAGATGTGGAGATCATCAAGGAGATTGGCGCGAACACGGTTCGACTGGCTCATTATCAGCACGCACAGGAATTTTATGACCTTTGTGATGAAAATGGGCTGATCGTCTGGGCGGAAATCCCATACATCACCCAGCACATGCCAAATGGCCGCAGGAACACTCTTGACCAGATGCGGGAGCTGATTACACAGTGCTATAATCATCCGTCTATTGTATGCTGGGGGCTGTCCAATGAGATCACAGCCAGCGGCAGCGTCATGGCATCTGCAGATGCCATGGAAGATCTGCTGGAAAACCATCGTCTGTTGAATGATTTGTGTCATTCCATGGATGCTGCCAGGCCGACTGCCATGGCCCATGTGTTCATGCTGGAAACAGACAGCCCTTTAATTTCCATTGCGGATATTGGCTCTTATAATCTATACTATGGCTGGTATGTGGGGGAGCTTGCTGAAAATGAGGAATTTTTCGATGCTTATCATCAGAAATTTCCTGACCGTGTCATCGGCTTTTCAGAGTATGGTGCGGATGCCAATCCTCAGTATCAGAGCCCTTTGCCGGAACGAGGGGATTATAGTGAAACATATCAGTGTGTTTACCACGAGCATTTACTTAAAATCATTGAAGAGCGCCCTTATCTTTGGGCCACACATGTATGGAATTTGTTCGATTTTGCGGCGGACGGCAGGGATGAAGGCGGCAAGCATGGGGAGAACCAGAAAGGTCTTGTGACCATGAATCGTAAATGTAAAAAGGATGCCTTTTATCTGTATAAAGCACATTGGAGCAAGGCGCCCTTTGTCCATATTTGCGGCAGAAGGTATGTGAACCGCGCAGAAGAGAAAACGGAGATCAAGGTATATTCCAATCAGCCGGAAGTGAGCCTCTTTGTGGATGGAAGCCTTGTGGAAACAAAGACAGGAAACAGAAAATTTATGTTTCAGGTTCCCATAAGCGGACAACATACCATAGAAGCCAGATGTAAAATGGAAGCGGATGCTGCCATGACAGTGGATGCTGCCGGACCGGATGTATATGATAAGATCACAATCCGAAAAGTAACAGATCCGGATGCTTCGTACCGGATGATAAAACGGGATGAGGTGGTCAACTGGTTTGATAAGGAGGAGCTGGATCCCGACTGCTTCTCTATTCAGGATACGATGGGTGAGATTATGGCGTCACCTGCTGGCGCCGCAATCCTTGGCAGAATGATGGAAAAGGCGAAGGCGAGCCGCGGCGACGTGGCACAGTCTGCCGGCGACAATCCGGTACTGCAGAAAATGCTTGCCAAAATGACCGTTCAGAGCATCTTAAAGCAGGCGGGAGATGCCATCTCGGGAGATGAAATCAAGAGCCTGAACGCCGCATTACAGAAAATCAGGAAGCCCGCGGACATTGGCGGCTAACCTGCCGGGTTCTGCTGTCGAAATTCTGTGGGACTGCAGCCGAAAAGCCTGCGGAAATGATCCGCAAAATAGCTCTGGGAGCAGAATTGCAGCCGCTCGCTGATATCCTGCACATCCTCATGGGTGGTGCGGAGCAAGAGGGCGGCGCGCTCCAGGCGCTCTTTGCGGATGTACTCTACCGGAGTCAAATTCATCTCCCGCTTGAATTTTTTGCTCAGATAGTTTTCGGTGTAGCCCGTCTGCTGTGCCAGCGCCGCCAGGGTCAGCTTATCCTCTAAGTGCAGACTGATATACTCACAGCAGTCCCGTATGGGCCGGGAGAGATTGCCGGTACGGCAGCGGTGTACCCGGCCAATAAAATCCGCCTGCATTGTATGTGCGATTTCCACCAGATCGGTAATGGCGCTGCAGGCTTCCACACTTTGGAAATAATGGTCGGCCAGGGTATAGGAAACCTCGGGTGCCAGACCTCCCTCGATGGCGGCCCGGGAAAACAGGGTGATACACACCAGCACCGTGTTTTTCATCTGCCGCAGAGGATTGCCATTGCTTAACTTACCCAGATGCCCTGTCACCGACATTTTGTCCATATGCGCCTGATAGTTTAAATCGCCCTCCCGGACCATCCGAAGCATCTCCTGCTCTCCCTCGTAGGTGCCGTGGGCATCCGGCATTTCACGCTGTATATAGGGCCCTGCAGACTGCTGAGTACTTTCATAATAGCGCAGGTCGCTGATCGTAATTTTTTCGCCGGTGACACAAAAATGCAGCATGATTGCATACTCAAAAATACGGTTCAGGCTGATGATCGGCAGTTTCCGCAAAAAGCGTAAGAACTCCTGACGTAAAGGAAGGCTCAGGTCGTGCTTGTTCAGTTCCGCTTCCAGAATTTGGGGAGGAATATTATCCACAAAAAACGGGCCCAGCACATAATGCCGCACAAGCTCGCCGGCTTCAAACCGGGGCGCCACTACCCACATCAGCCCCATTTCATTGGTAAAAATGATAGGCGTATTGTGGGCTGCGATCTGGGCGTCAAATTCTTTCCGGCGGTGATTCATGACAAACAGATCATTCACCACTGTCTGTGTGGGGCAGTTGCTGTCAATAAGATGAAAAGAGCTGTCATAGCTCCATAGATAAAGCTCGTGGCAGCAGCTGATCATATCGCGAAATAAGTCCAATCTGGCATCCAGGTCCATAGAGACTTCCTCCCGTTTTAAATACAATACCGGCGCAGCAGGATTTCATCCTGTGGATTCTGCGCAGTGATACAGCCGTCCAGCTTCTGTAGCTGTCCTGCGATCACTGCGGTAAATATAAATTGCGACAGGGCAGATTTCAGATTCAGGTGGTCTCCCTCAGGAGTAATAAAATACACTTCTCCGGCGCAGGCTTGTACCGCCTGCAAAAAATCAGGCACATTAACATTGGATTTCAGCTTCATATATGACGAACCTTTCCACTCAGATATGATATAGCCTACAGTATAGCAGGTTTGTTTTATTAATCTTATCATAATTCTGCCTTTCTGACAATAAAACGGCTATATTTTCAATAATAAGCCGGATTGTTGTGATAAAGACCGATTTGTTATAACAATATTGACGATGCTTCTGCTATCATAAATTACAGCAAATACACCCGTATATCAATTAAGAAAGCAGGAGGAAACGGAAATGGTATCAAAAACAAAAAAAGGTTTGTTTGAGTCAAAGGTCTTTGACTCAAGGATCAAATCCGCAAATACGAAGGCCGGTGAGATCTGGCTGGGCTATTTCGGCGGTCCCATGCTGCTGTACATGGCCTATTATTCTATCGCAGGTACATATCTGACTCAGTTCTATACCGATGTGCTGGGACTGGCAGGTGGTTTCCTGACCATGATGCCCATTATTTCAAAGGTCATTGATGCCATTACCAATATTATCATGGGCCGTATCATAGATCGCACCCGGACGAGACAGGGAAAGGCCAGGCCCTGGGTGCTGATTTCCGGAGTGCTGATCGCCGTCACCGGGTGTCTGCTCTATGCGGTGCCCCGGGCGTCCTATCAGGTGCAGATTGTCTGGATTGTAATCAGCTACAACCTGTTCTTTGCCTTTGCTTTCACCATCTACAACATGAGCCATACCCTGATGGTGCCCCTGTCCACCCGCAATACCAAGCAGAGGGATACCCTGGCGCTGGTGCAGAATGCGGGCATGAATATGCTGCCCGGTATGCTCTCTGCCGTGATTATGCCCTTCCTGGTGGCGAAATTCGGTGTGGGTCTGGCCGCTCAGGGCAACTGGATGGTATTCATGAGCATCCTGTCCATCCTGGCGCTGCCTGCTACGCTGGTTGAGTATTATTTTACCAAAGAGCGTATTACCGAGGAGGAAATGGCTGTGGATAAAAGCGGGGAGAGCAGCACTGTTCCCTTCTCCCGGCAGATCAAAGCCTGCTTCAAGGACCGCTACTGGCTGATTATCATGGGTTTTATTGCCATATATGAGATTTTTAATATTCTGCAGACGAACTCCATGCTTTACTACTGTAACTGGGTGCTGGCGGACTCCGTGGAGGGCGGCGCGCCCCTGCAGGCTCTGGTGAACATGCTTGGCCAGGCCCCTATTGGTATCGGCGTGTTTGTCCTGTGGCCCATTGTCCGGAAGTTCGGCAAACGCCGCACTATGCAGGTGGGATTTATTATTGCGGCCCTGGGAAGCCTGGGTGTGCTGCTGGCCGGGAGCAGCTTCGGCATGGTTATGGGCGGCATGATGATCAAGTCCATCGGCGCTATTCCTACCTTTGTTATGTCGGCAATGATGGCTGAGGCCCTGGATCATATTGAGTGGAAGAACAGCTACCGGGCGGACGGCTTTACCTCCGCCGTGCGCAGTATTATCTTTACCGTGGCAGCAGGTATCGGCCAAAGCATTATTCTGGCCGGGATCGCAGGCCGGGGCTACATCGTTCCCGAGACCGCTGCCCAGATCATCCAGCAGCCGGATACCATGAAGAGCTTCTTTGCATGGTGCTTTGCCGGAGCGCCTATGATCGGTTATGTTATCGGTGCAGTGCTGATGATCGTCTTTGACGTGGAGAAGAAGATCCCTCAGATCTCCGCCGATATCACCGCACGCCATCGTGCCGAGGCTGAGGCCCGCGGCGAGGTTTACTACTCCGCCGAAGAGAAAGCCGCAATGGAGCAGGCCGAGCAGGAGAAGCTTTCCGAGGCCAGGCGCATTGAGGAGCTGAAGGAAAAATGTGCAAGGAAGGGGCTGGATTTCCAGGAGGAAGAGGCCAAATATCAGGCGAAGCTGGCGGCAAAGAAAGCCAAGGAAGAGGCCAGGGCCGCCAAAAAGAAATAGGAGATGTTATCATGGAGCTGAGGAAAATACAGGAGCTTGTTTCTGAACTGACATTGGAAGAGAAGGCCGGTTTGACCTCCGGCAAAGACAACTGGTTTACCAAGGCGGTGGAGCGGCTGGACATTCCAGCCGTCCGCACCAGCGACGGCCCTCACGGTCTGCGCACCCAGGCGGGAGAGACCAATTCTCTTGCTGAGGATTCCGCCATAAAGGCCGTGTGCTTCCCGGCTGCCTGCGCCACGGCGGCCAGCTTTGACCGGGAGCTGGTGAGACGTATGGGCGAGGCCCTGGGGCGGGAATGCCAGGCTCTGGGAGTGGATGTGCTCCTGGGCCCCGGCATTAACATCAAGCGCAGTCCTTTGTGCGGCCGCAGCTTTGAATATTTTTCCGAGGATCCAATAGTTGCGGGAGAGATGGGGGCGGCTTTCGTACAGGGCGTCCAGAGCCAGGGCAGGGGGACCAGCCTGAAGCACTTTTTTGCCAACAGCCAGGAGCACCGGAGGATGGATGCCTCCTCGGAGATGGATGAGCGCACCATGCGGGAAATTTATCTGCCCGCCTTTGAGACGACAGTGAAAAAGGCACAGCCCTGGACCATCATGGCTTCCTATAACAAAATCGACGGCATCTATTCCACCGCAAACAAGAAATATCTGACGGATCTTCTGCGGGAGGAATGGGGATTTGAGGGATTGGTGACCAGCGATTGGGGCGCCACCCATGACCGCGCCGCAGCCGTGGCCGCCGGATGCGACCTGACCATGCCCGCCGAGGATACGGATGCACAGATCGTCAGGGCAGTGCGGGAAGGGGAGCTGGCGGAGGCCGACCTGGATGCCTGCTGCGTCCGCCTGCTGGAACTGGCATTCAAGGCCGCCGAGACCCGCCGGGAGGGGATGGCCTTTGACTATGAAGGCGATCATGCACTGGCCCGGGAGATTGCCGGACAATCTATGGTGCTTTTGAAAAATGAAGGGAATATCCTGCCGCTGTCAAAGGAAACCGGGGCGGCTTTCATCGGCTTCTTTGCCGAGGCACCCAGGTATCAGGGCGGCGGCTCCAGCCACATCAACAGCTCCAGGGTGGTCAGCGCTCTGGAAGCGGCGAAGGCGGCAGGACTTCAGATAACGTATACGCCGGGCTGCAGGGCCGACGGCAGCACCGATGACGCATTTCTGGCCCGGGCATCGGAGGCTGCAAGGGCGGCGGAAATCGCCGTGGTATTTGTGGGACTGACAGATGCCATGGAGAGCGAGGGTGTGGACCGCCGCCATATGCGCCTGCCGGAGGGGCATAATATGCTGGTGGATACTGTCTGTGCCGCCAACCCCAATACGGTGGTGGTGCTTCACAACGGTTCCCCGGTAGAGATGCCCTGGGCAGAAAAGCCCAAGGCCGTACTGGAGGCTTATCTGGGGGGCCAGGCCGTGGGAGAGGCTGTGGTGGATGTACTTTGGGGCGCTGTCAATCCTTCCGGCCATCTGCCGGAGACCTTCCCCAAACGGCTGGAGGACAATCCGAGCTTCCTGTACTATTTCGGTGAGGCGGGGACTGTCCGGTATAACGAGGGACTGTTTGTGGGCTATCGCTATTATGAGAGCAGGAGACAGGAAGTACTGTTCCCCTTCGGCCACGGTCTGAGCTATACTTCCTTTCGGTACAGCGATCTGAAGCTGGATCAGGAGGAAATCAATGAGGGCGGGATCCTGAACGCTTCTGTCACTGTGACCAACACAGGCAGCCGCCCCGGCCGGGCGCTGGTGCAGCTGTATATAGCTCCGGAAAAGGTAGAGATGATCCGCCCGGTGCGGGAGCTGAAGGAGTTTGCCAAGACGGCGCTGGCTCCCGGTGAAAGCAAGACCCTTACCTTCAGCCTGGGTCAGCGTGCCTTTGCCCACTGGAATCCCATCACCCACAGTTGGCGGTGTGAGAACGGGACATACAGAGTCCAGATCGGCCAAAGCGCTCACGATATCTGCCTGGAGGCAGAGGTTCGGATGAGGGCGGAGCCCATCCCGCCTCTGGGAGGCTATACGATTGGCATGCCTATGGGGGAGTTTTCCAAGAGCATCAGAGGACATCAATTTTTGGACGAGAATATCGGCCACATGGTTCGGGGCATGGCGGCGGCAGGATTTATCCCCGGGGAGCTTCTCGCCGCGCTGAATCAGATTCCCGGCGGCATCAATCTGGCGGTTATTGATATGCTGGCTCAGCGGGCCGGGAATTCTGCCGGAGGCGCCAGCGGACTGCAGGTACTTATGGGACAGCCCCTGTCAGTGCTGCATGGCTTCCTGCCTCAGGAGAAAAAGGATGAATTGACGGTTCTGATTCAAGAGCTGAACAGATAAATGAGATGCTGCTTGTGCGGCGGAATGAGAGGAAAAATGAAAAAGATTGCCTTTAATAATGACTGGAGCTTTGGAAAGCTTGAGAGCGCCGCCCGCCAGTCCGTCACGCTTCCCCATGACGCGCAGATTCTGGAGATGCGCAGCGCCGACGCCTCCAATGGCGGACACGGCTATTTCCCCGGCGGCGTGTACATTTACGAGAAGACATTTACAGCCCCCGCCCAATGGGAGGGGAAAACGGTTCTGATAGAATTTGAAGGAATATACAAAAACAGCACGGTTTCTCTCAACGGTGTGGAAATCGGCGGCCACCCATATGGCTATACCACCTTCGCAGTGAAATTAACCGGGCTGCGCTATGGACAGGACAACAGGCTGACGGTGACGGCGGACAATTCCAAACTGCCCAACTCCCGCTGGTATACGGGCGCGGGAATCTACCGCCCGGTGTGGCTGTATGTGGGAGAGGAAGCCCACATTCAATACCAGGGGGTGAAAATCACCACTCTGTCCCATGCCCCGGCAAGAATCCGGGTGGAGACGGCGGTCACCGAGGGGGACGTCGGGGTGGAAATTCTGGACAAAGACACGGTGGCTGCCGTGGGCCGGGGAAGTGTTTTGGAGCTGGATATTCCGGACGCCAGGCTGTGGAGCGATGAGACTCCGAATCTGTACACCTGCCGGGTGACTCTGACAAAAGACGGGAAAGTGACAGACTGCGTCCAGGAGACCTTCGGCATACGCACTGTCCGCTGTGACCCCACGGGCCTGTATGTAAACGGAAGAAGAACCCTGCTGCGGGGCGGCTGTTTTCACCATGACAACGGGATACTGGGAGCGGCTGCTTATGATGAGAGCGAGTGGCGGCGGGTACGGATTATGAAGGAGAGAGGCTTTAATGCGCTGCGTTCCTCCCATAATCCCACCAGCCGCGCCCTGCTGGAGGCCTGCGACTATTACGGCATGTATGTCATGGATGAGACCTTTGATATGTGGTATCTGCGCAAAAGCAAGTACGACTATGGCGTGGATTTTGAGCAGTGGTGGCAGACGGATACGTCCGCCATGGTAAACCGGGATTTTAATCACCCCAGCGTGATTTTCTATTCCATTGGAAATGAGGTCTCCGAGCCGGGTGAAAAAAGGGGCGTGGAGACGGCCAGGCAGATGGTGGAGCTGATCCACAGGCTGGATACAAACCGGCTCGTCACGGGCGGCATGAACCTGATGCTCATGTCCAATTATGCCAGGGGCAAGGGCCAGTATGATAATGTGGATAAGGAGGAAAAGAAAAACGACAAGGAGCCGAAAAATGCCAGCCTGATGTTTAACGTCATTGCCTCCCTGGTGGGCACCGGCATGAATAAGGCGGCCAATTCCGACAAGGTAGATGCCCTGGTCAGCCCTGTTTTGGATACGCTGGATATTGCGGGCTACAACTACGCATCGGGCCGCTACCCAAAGGAGGGAGATAAACATCCGGACCGGGTAATATTCGGCTCCGAAACCTTTCCCCAGGACATCTATAAAAACTGGGAGATGGTGAAAAGGTATCCTTATCTGGTGGGAGATTTCATGTGGACGGCGTGGGATTATCTGGGGGAGGCCGGCATCGGTGCCTGGAGCTACACCGGCGGTATGCCATTCAACCGTCCCTATCCCTGGGTGCTGGCGGGAGCAGGCGTCATTGACATACTGGGCAGCCCGGATGCCTCCTGCAAGTATGCCTCCACGGTCTGGGGGCTGGAGAAAAAGCCTGTGATCGGGGTACGCCCGGTGAATCACCCCGGCGTCCGGGTGAGCAGGTCTGTCTGGCGGGGCACCAACGCAATGGAGAGCTGGGCCTGGAGCGGCTGCGAGGGCAACAGGGCCGGGATCGAGGTCTATGCCCAGGCTTCCTGCGTGGAGCTGCTGTTGAACGGCAAAAGCCTGGGGAAAAAGAAGATCAGGGAGTGCAAGGCCATGTTTAAGGCAAAATACACTCCCGGCACCCTCACCGCCATAGCCTATGATGAGAACGGCAGAGAAATTTCCAGGCAGGAGTTAAGGTCCGCAGCCGGTGAAATATCCATTACCGTCAAGCCGGAGGTGAAATCTGCCAGGTCAGGTGAAATCGTCTATATTCCTGTGGCCTTGGCTGGCGAAAACGGTGTCGTGGAATCCAATGCGGACCGAAAGCTGACAGTCTCCGTACAGGGCGGCGAGCTGCTGGCCTTCGGCAGCGCCAATCCCTGCACCAGGGAGCAGTATCACACAGGCAGCATTACTACATATTATGGCCGTGCCCTGGCAGTCATCCGGGCCCGGGGGCCGGTTACCGTCACTGTCACCGACGGAGCCCGGACGGCATCGGCTGTCATTGCTTTTGAAGAGTGAAGAAAAAACCGTGGAAGAATGATCTCGTATAAGGAATAACCGAGGAGAATTGGCATGAGAGCAGTTCATTTACAGACGGAGCATTTGACACAGGCTCTGGGACTGGGGGTTACAACTCCCCGGTTCTACTGGCACTGTGAAGGCGGTATGACACAGACCGCCTACAGGATTGTGGCCAGACGGGGCGGAGAGATCGTGTGGGACAGCGGAAAGGTGAGATCTGCCTCCATGACCCATATTCCCTATGGGGGAAAGCCCCTGGCAAGCCGTGACAGGGTAAGCTGGACGGTGACCCTGTGGGATGAAAGGGATGTGCCGGGGGAGGAAGCGCAGAGCTGGTTTGAACTGGGGCTTTTAGAGCCATCGGACTGGACGGCCAGATGGATTGCGGGAGACTATAAGCCAAATCGGAAGGAGCGCTGTCCGGTGGACTGCTTCAGGCGTACATTTTCCCTGAAACAGTCTGTGGCCAAGGCAAGGCTTTATGCCTCCGCCCGGGGCGTGTATGATGTGACAATAAACGGAACGCGCCTGGAGGATTTTATTCTGGCGCCCGGAATGACGGATTATCGCAGGCGCATTCAGTACCAGACCTATGATGTGACAGCCCTGGTGCAGGAGAGAAAAGAAGATATTACTTTGGAGCTTCGTCTGGCAGACGGCTGGTATCGGGGCAGCAGCGCCGCTTACGGCGTCACAAATGTCTATGGGGTTCAGACCAGCGTGACGGCACAGCTGGAGGTCACTTTGACAGATGGTACACTTTTAACCTATGCAACCGACGATTCCTGGGAATGGTGCAGCGACGGCCCGATCCGGTTTGCCGATTTAAAGGACGGAGAAATTTACGATGCCCGCCGAAAGCCCGGTTACGGAGGCACTGCCAGAGTGGTGGACGGCCCCGGGAAGGCCGGTATTGGAAAAACGGAGGATGCCTCCCGGAATGGCGTAAAGCTGACGGCATCCAACAATGTACCGGTTCGGGAGAAGGAGCGCTTTACGCCGGTGCTGCTGCAGGGGAAGGACGGCGTCAGGGTATTGGATTTTGGCCAGAACATCGCCGGATATCTGGAGTTTAAAGTGAAGGGCAAAGCCGGACAGGAGTTCAGGCTTACCTGTGGGGAGATATTGGATGAATACGGCAGGGTTGATCTGTCCGGCATCCAGGAGACACGTCCCGCAAAGGGCTGGAGCCAGCTTGGACTGGTCAAAAAGCTTTTGACAAACAAGGTAAGCGGCGAAGCGGTTCCCACCCCCAGACAGGAAATCAGGTTTATCTGCTCCGGCGGAGAGGATCATTACAAGACCAGCTTTGCCGTATTCGGGTTCCGGTATGCGCAGGTGACAGGGGATGTGGCAGTCTGCCCTGAGGATTTTACCGCCATAGCGGTTTACTCGGACATGGAGGAGACCGGAAGCTTTGTGTGCTCGGATGAAAGGATCAACCGGCTGGTGGAGAATACGAAGTGGAGCATGAAGGGAAATTTCCTGGATATCCCCACCGACTGCCCTACCAGGGAACGGCTTGGCTGGACGGGAGACGCCCAGATTTTCTTCGACACAGGGGCCTATCTCATGGACACGGCGGCATTTTTCAAAAAGTGGATCAGGGATATGGAGGACGCCCAGTACAGGGACGGGCTGCTGCCGGCGGTTCTTCCCTATCAGGGCGTGGAAATGATGTATAAATCCACCGGCTCCTCCGTGGGCTGGGCGGACGCAGTGTATCTGATTCCCTATCGTTATTATAAACGCTATGGAGATCGGCAGATTTTGGAGCAGACCTGGCCCATGGTGGAGAAATATGCGGATTATCTCATGACGCATCTGGGTATGAAGGATAAAAGGGCGGCCAGAGCGAACCCCAACAATGCCTATACGTATGAAAAAGGTGTTCATCTGGGTGAATGGCTGGAGCCGGAGGAATTTCGTGACAAGGTATACGGCGCACAGGCAAGGCACCCGGAGGAATGCACCGCGTATCTGTATTATGCAATGGAAACCATCGGCGAGATAGCGGATATTCTGGGCAAAGACAGCGTGCGGGAACGTTGTCTGAAGACGGCCAAAGGAGCAAAGGCGGCCTACGACGCCCTGTTTGTAAAGACAGGCGCTCTTGACACAGACCGGCAGGCAAAGCTGGTCAGACCGCTTGCACTGGGGCTGCTGGAGGGAGATGCGAAGAAGGATGCCCGGAAGCGTCTGGTTCAGGCGGTGGAGCATTACAACTATTGTGTGGGAACCGGATTTCTGTCTACGCCCTTCCTGTTGCGGGCGCTGACAGAAGCGGGAGAAGCAGAAACGGCTTATAAAATGCTGGAAAACACCAGGAAACCGGGATGGCTTGCGGAGGTTCTGGAGGGCGCCACCACCATCTGGGAGAATTGGGAGGGGAATTTAAGCCAGAATCATTATTCTCCCGGTGCAGTCTGCCAGTGGCTGTTTGATACGACGGCAGGTATCCGCGTGGAAGGGGAGAACCGGCTGACAATAGCCCCGGTGCCGGGAGGCAGTCTGAAATCCGTATGTGCAGAATATATCAGTCCCTTCGGGAAGGTGGTAAGCCGCTGGGAGAAAGCAAATGAGGGAACCGTCTATACGGTGGAGATCCCGGCAAATGTAACGGCAAAAATTATTTTGCCGGACGGCAGAGAAGAGGAGGCAGGCGCGGGAGTGCATGTTTATGGGAAGCAGGAAAGCAGGGCCTGAATGTATTGCCATACAATAATAGAGAAAATAAATATATCAACAGATAGAAATGAGGAAGCTTATTTCTATCTGTTTTTTTGTGGTAATTTTGCTAAAAAGAATTTCATTGTGATATAAAGAGTACAACATTCGCGGTATGATGATTTAAATCAGGGAATCAATAGTTTTCTTTTGCGTATGGAGATATAAAAATGGACAGAGTGGAACAGCTGCTGAAAGGACAACAGGGAAATTATATTTTTCCCTTTCTCTGGCTGCATGGGGAGGATGAAGAAATCTTACGGGAATATATGGAAGCGATACAGAATGCGAATATTCAGGCTGTATGCGTGGAAAGCCGGCCTCATCCCGATTTTTTAGGAGATGGGTGGTGGAAAGACATGGATATTATTTTAGATGAAGCCAGAAGGCGCCGGATGAAGGTATGGATACGAAGACTGGGACTATATGCTTCCCCTGATGAAGCAGTATTTTGAGGCCGCAAACATGGCGGAATATGGATGTCTGATCATTCCTGCGGTTGGATATTTCTCTACGGGGGAGCTTATGTCAGGGTTTGGCATCGGCGGCTTACAGTATGTGGAGGACGGCATTGTAAAATACGGACTTTCCCAGGACGCTTTTTACTACATGTTCTTTCTTCCCAATGTGGCTCTGACCTATGGAGGCGCGGCAGGTGTGTGGTATGGAATTAAGGATCAGATTGCAGACGGCATGGACATTCCGGAATATAATCTGTTTATGGATGTAGAGCCCATCAGCTCCCCTGCCAATACCGCCGGCGGCGTACAGAAGTCCCTGGGTGTGTATCTTGATTCCGGACGTGCCAGCAATAACAGCGGCTGGGCAATTTCTACCGCATGCAATGAAGAGAAGCTGCACAGGCTTCTGGCGGCATTTGATTACTTATATTCTCAGGAAGGCTCAAATACCAGATCCATGGGATTGTCTGCGGAGCAGGGAGCTGCAGATGTGGCCTCTTATGTGGAAAAGGGCATAACCAACGGCACCAGAGAAAACGGTACAAAGACATGGACGGAGGAGATGGACAATTGTGCAGATTATGGTGTGTATGCCTTTTGTGCAAACCGTATGCCCGGCGTGGTAGTGGATTATGAGACCAGAACCTGCGACTTAAAGGATGGGGTGGATCTGGCTGTGCTTGCAGATAAAGTCTGGACGGCAAACGGCAATGACAACGTGTACCCTCTGACAGTCGGCTTCACACCGGAGGAAACGGCAGAGCTGAACAGGCTGGAGGCCGCCATCTGGGACTATGCGGACTCCATGATTCCGAAATTCATTATGGGCAGGGAAGAATTGACGGAGGAAAGCTTTGCCGCTTATCAGGCGCAGCTCGAATCCCTGGGTATGGCCAGGGTCCTGGAGATCAGGCAGGCGGCATATGACAGATATATTGAAAAGGCGAATAAGTAATTGAAAAACGCTCCGCTCATGCAGTAATTCACTTATCGTGCTTTGTGTGCAGGCACCCACGCGCGATTAAGTGAATTGCCGCATAGCTGAACTGTTGTTACTTTTCACGGGTAGGGACCGCGAGGTGTTTTTGTGCGCTGTTTGCACAAAAACCCGAGACAGCACGCGCCAAAATGAGCGCTTTTTGCTCATTTTGTGTGCATCATGTTGCTTTGAACGGCGAAGCCGTGAAAAGTAACGAACTGTTGGCGAAAATTACAAAAAAGTAAAATTCCCTCTTGCCAAGTAAAGCCGGATGTGATAAAATGCTTTCGTTAGGTAATCAACAAGATTATCTTAAAGAGAATCAGCCGGGAAGGCGTGAGAGAAACGGCTCCATGGTCAAGCGGTTAAGACATCGCCCTTTCACGGCGGTAACACGGGT
>CAMWUL010000061.1 GCA_947177445.1 uncultured Lachnospiraceae bacterium
AGGCCAGGGCTATGCACCGGAAGGCGGTTATGCGGAAGACCAGGGCTATGTGCCGGATGCTTCATATTATGGAGACGGGGAGTCCGGCCTGGAAAGCGGGAGAGAGCTTTTTGCAGAATCGAATCACTTTGCACCCGGAGCGGGCGGCTCCGGGGAACATGGCGGGAATTCTCCGGCTGATGAAGAAGAGCTGGATATCCAGGTCAAGACTATGGATGTGGGGCAATATAATACGATCAATCTGCAGGCTGAGCTGGCGGAGGGGCTGAAGGAGATCCTTGCGGAAGAAAACGCTGTGAAGGAGATAAATTCCGGCGGTGAGGAAGAACAAAATCCGAAGGATGGAAGCGCGCAGGGAGAGTCTGCCGGAGAAGCCGGTCCGGAACGGAAAAACGCCGGTCCGGGTATGGAGAGCGGAGCGGAAGTGCTGGAGAACTCGGAAGTATTTTTCGGGGAAACAGGAAATCTGGATCAGCTGGAGGAAGCTTCTCTTTCGGCGGCAGGCGAGGCGGATAATTTCACAGAAGGAGAGGCCGCCGGAAAAGAATTGGCAAAGGCCGATGCTCCCGAAGAGAAATCAGCGGAGGACTCCGGCGCAGATGCCACGGCCAAATCTGTTATGGAGCAGATGAGAAAGGAGAGCGCGGCAAAGGGAGAAGAGCAGGTGATGACTGCACAGCCTCCCAAGGAGCTGGCCTCGGTGCTTTCTCAGGAAGCCGACGGGCAGATCAGCTTTTTGGTTCCCGAAAACGAAGCCATGGAAAAGCAGATCACCGGGCAGATGAACATAGAGGACATTCTGGCCGAATGGGAACGGATGAAGCGGGAAGGCGCCGCAAAGCGCGCAGAAGAGGTGCGTCAACGTGTCCTGCAGCATACCGGTGAGCTTTTCAACGAGTTCGAAGCCGCGGTGAGAGACGGATTGCTGGAGCAGCTTGAGAACGAAAAGATGCCGACAGCCGGCAGACCGGGTGTGAGAGCAGGGAGAGTGGGAGGAAGCCTGGGCTCCGGAGAGGCTGCAGAGGAAGAGCTGGAATATCTGGATGATATATCCGGATCGGGCGCCGAGGAAAATACAGAGGAAATTTCGGAGGAATCTTCCGGGGAAGACTATGAAGGGGAATCAGAGGAAAACCTGGAGGATTTCGGGGAGTTTTCGGAGGAATCCGGGGAAGACTATGAGGGAGAATCAGAGGAAGCCCTGGAGGAATCCGGGGAAGCTTTAGAGGAAGACGCCGGCGAAGACGAGGCGCTGGAGTACATGGAGGAGTCTTCAGGGGAAGACTATGAGGGAGAATCGGAGGAAGCCCTGGAGGAATCCGGAGAAGATTATGAGGGAGAATCGGAGGAAACCCTGGAGGATTCCGGGGAAGCTTTAGAGGAAGATTTCGGAGACGCCGGCGAAGACGAGGCGCTGGAGTACATGGAGGAGTCTTCCGGGGAAGACTATGAAGGGGAATCGGAGGAACCCCTGGAGGAATCCGGGGAAGCTTTAGAGGAAGATGCCGAAGACGCCGGCGAAGACGAGGTGCTGGAGTACATGGAGGAGCCTTCCGAGGAAGACTATGAAGGAGAATCGGAGGAAACCCTGGAGGATTCCGGGGAAGACTATGAGGAGGAATCGGAGGAAACCCCGGAGGAATCAAGGGGGGCTTCGAAGGAATCCGGGGAAGCTTTGGAGAAAGGTGTAAATGCGGCGAAGGCCGCTGGGAATGTTCCGGCGAAGAATGAAGCCGCCAAAGGCGCAGAGGACGATTCGGAGGAAGAAGCGGCTCCAAAAGGAAGCACAGCTGAAAAATCCTCTGAAAAGAAACCGCTCTCCAATAAAAAGAAGGCGGACGCTTCCGTAGAGCGGGAAAAAGCCAAGGTCAGAGCGCTGACCAATGAGGAAAAGGAACTGTTTGCTCCTTTTATTCAAAATCGTTCCGGAAGAGAAATGCTGGTGAAGGCTATTGACAGTATCAGCCTGGCGGCGTATACGGGGAATATTATCGTCACAGGCGAGGAAGGCATGGACACTATTACCCTGGCCAAGAATCTGATACGGGAGGTTCAGATCACCGACAGCAATTTTTCCGGTAAAGTGGCCAAGATCACCGGACAGGGCCTTAACGCCCAGAAGGTGCCTGATACACTGAAAAAGGTTCGAAGCGGGGCTTTGATTATCGAGAAGGCATCGGGAATGGATGAGGCCGCAATAGAGGCGCTGCATCAGGGGCTTCAGCAGGACAGTCTGGGAGTCATCGTGCTGATGGAGGATACCCGGAGAGCCATGAACAAAATGCTGGAGGCTCACCCGGGTCTGGCGGAAAGCTTTACCGCAAGAGTGGATCTGGAACCCTTAAGCAACGATAAGCTGGTGGCCTTTGGAAAGCATTATGCCCGGGAAATGGAGTATTCCATTGATGACATGGGCGCGCTGGCTCTTCACACCAGGATCGAGGAGAGACAGACCATCGATCATGTGGTGACAGTGATGGAGGTCAAGCAGATCGTGGATGGGGCGATCCGCCATGCCAACAGGAAAACTTTAGGTCATTTCCTTGATATCCTTTTCGCAAAGAGGTATGATGAAGAGGACATGATCATCCTGACGGAAAAAGATTTTGCATAACTGGAGGAGAGTATATGGAACGGGAAAAGGTTTTTATCTCGGAGGCAGATCAGTATCTGTTTTCCCAGGGAACCCACTATGATATCTACAAAAAGCTGGGTGCCCATCTGTCCTGTGAGGACGAAAAGGAAGGGGTTTATTTCGGAGTGTGGGCGCCCAATGCCCAGGCGGTCCATGTGATCGGAAGCTTTAATGGGTGGAACGAGGGGAGCCATCCCATGGAAAAGCTGGGACCGGTAGGAATCTGGGGGCTGTTTGTCCCGGAGGCGGCGGAGGGAGACATGTATAAGTTCCTGATCACCGCATGGGACGGCAGAAAGCTGTATAAGGCGGATCCCTTTGCAAACTATGCGGAGTATCGCCCCGGTACCGCGTCTGTGGTCACGGATCTTTCCGGCTTTGAATGGAAGGACTCCAAGTGGATGGATCAGCAGGATAAAAAGGATATGAACAGGGAACCCATGGCGATCTACGAGTGCCATATCGGCTCCTTTATGAAGCATCCCGACGGCACGGAGGGCTTTTACAATTATCGCCAGTTTGCGGATCGGCTGGTGGAATATTTGAAGGAAATGAAATATACCCATGTGGAGCTGATGGGTATTGCGGAGCATCCCTTCGACGGTTCCTGGGGCTATCAGGTTACGGGCTATTATGCGCCTACCGCCCGGTACGGAAGCCCCAAGGATTTTATGTATCTGGTAAATACGCTTCACCGGGCGGGGGTGGGCGTCATACTGGACTGGGTACCCGCCCATTTTGCAACCGATGCCCACGGACTGGGAGAATTTGACGGGAGATGTATTTTTGAGCATCCCGATCCCCGCAGGGGCGAGCATCCTGACTGGGGAACCAAGATCTTTAACTTCGGCAAGCCTGAGGTGAAAAATTTTCTGATTGCGAACGCCCTTTTCTGGAAAAGGGAATTTCACATTGACGGAATCCGGGTGGATGCGGTGGCTTCCATTCTTTACCTGGATTACGGAAAACAGGAGGGACAGTGGCTGCCAAACCAGTACGGCGGACATGAAAATCTGGAGGCCATAGAATTTTTCAAGCACCTGAATTCGGTGATGAGGGGCACTTACCCCGGTTTTCTGACCATAGCCGAGGAGTCCACTGCCTGGCCCAATGTAACCGGAAAGATCGGCGGGGACAGTCTGGGCTTTGCTTTCAAGTGGAATATGGGCTGGATGCATGACTTCTGCGAATATATGAAGCTGGATCCTCTGTTCCGCAAGGGGAACCACCATAAGATGACTTTTGCCATGAGCTACAATGAGAGCGAAAAATACATTCTCCCTCTGTCCCACGACGAGGTGGTACATTTGAAGTGCTCCATGGTGAATAAAATGCCGGGTTATTCTGCGGATAAATATGCCAATCTGCGGACGGGCTATACCTATATGTTTGGTCATGCCGGAAAGAAGCTGCTGTTTATGGGACAGGATTTCGGACAGGAGCGGGAGTGGAGCGAGGCCAGGGAGCTGGACTGGTTTTTACTGAATGAAAAAAATAACCTGGGACTGAAAAATTATGTAAAGGAGCTGCTGAAGCTTTACCGCAAATATCCGGCGCTCTATGAGCTGGATGACAGCTGGGCGGGATTTGAGTGGATGAATGCGGACGACGGCGAAAACAGCGTTTATTCCTTTGTGAGGAGATCCTCCAGGGGAACCAATAATCTGTTGTTTGTGCTGAATATGACGCCCATCAAACGGGAGGAATACCGGGTAGCGGTGCCTGCAAAGAAAAAGTACAGGCTGCTTCTGAACAGCGACGAGGAGCGGTTCGGCGGCTGGGGGAATAAAATCCCTGCGGAAATTATGGCGGAGGAGGAGCCGTTCCACTTCCACGATTATTCCTTTACTATGGATCTTCCCCCCTGCGGAGCGGCGATATTTGTGTTTTAAGCCATAGACCATTTCAGGCCGGGGTAAAGAAAGTTATGTTTTTTACCGAAATAAAAGGTGAACGCGATTCCGCGTTCACCTTTTTAAGCGGGATCAGCGTAATGCGGGATCATTCATTTTTGATAGAACGGACAGGGTGAGGAGAAAGCATTTTGAGAATAACACAATACCAGCAGCCATCGGTGGAAACCGACCATAAGAATGATGTCAGAACGAAGGGAGCAGGGCAGAACACCGCCGTCCAGGCTCCCCAGGACAGTTATTTTGCCCAAGGCCCTCAGCAGTGGGCCGAGCAGACCGGCAGGCAGACAGGAAAAGGAAAGAGCCTGATCGAGATCCAGCAGGCGGCGGAGAATATTGACGTGGAAGTGAGCCGGGACTATATGACGCTTATGTCAAATACCATGTCGGAAGAGGACTATGCCAAAATGCAGGAGGAAGGCTTTGACTTCAGCGGCATGGATCCGGAGGAAGCGGTGACCATCGTAGATAAGATCAAAGCAGAGCTGGTCCGGGCAGGAAAGAACATAGCGGGCTATACGGACGATCTGGATATGGAGGCGCTGGCGGAGGTTCTGGGAAGCGATGCGGCGGCGCAGGCTGTGGCTAAGAGCTTTCAGGAGGCGGATCTGCCCCTGACCCGGGAAAACCTGGATAATGTCGCCAGGGCCTGGAACATGGCTCAGGAGCTTGAGCCCCTTGATGAGGGAAGCATGCGCTATCTCATAGATAACGAAATGGAACCGGAGATCTGGAATCTTTACCTGGCCCAGAACAGCGGCGCCGGGGCGCCAGGAGGCGGAACGGCCCGGTTTTATCAGGAGGATGTACAGGGATACTATACCAGAAGCGGCGCCGGTCCTCAGGGAGAGGCCCTTCAGGAGCAGATTGACAGGATTATAGAACAGTCGGGCCGGGACGTGGATGAGGCCTCCCGGGAGGATGCCAGGTGGCTTTTGGAAAAGGGACTGCCTCTTACGGGGGAGAATCTGGACAGAATGGAGGAGCTGAAAGGGACAGAGCTTCCTGTATCAGCCGAGGACTTTGGGGAGGCTGCGGCATCGGCCACAGCCAGGGGCATAGATCCTGTCCACGGTTCCCTGTCCGGGGAGGGCCCAAATTCCGGAAACTTATATGAGCGGGCCGTGGAGCTGGCGGAATATTATCAGAGCAGTCAGGTCTGGGAGGACGCTGCGGGAGATATCACGGCAAGACGCCAGCTGGAGGAAATCCGGCTGCGCATGACGGCGGAGGTAAACCTGCGGCTGTTAAAAAGCGGTTTTTCCATTGACACGGAGCCCATGGAAAAGCTGGTGGAGGCGCTGAAGCAGGCGGAAAGCCAGCTGGCAAGGCAATATTTCCCGGATGATGAACAGGCCGTGGAAAAGTACCGTCTGCTGAATACGGCGGAAAATGTTATCGACAGCCTGCCCGGGCTGCCTGCCCAGGTGCTGGGGACCTATGCCGAGGGCCGGACGGGAGCTTCCCTGGAGGAATTTCACCGGGAGGGCCGGGCGCTGCAGGAGACCTATGCGAAGGCCGGGGAGAGCTACGAGGCACTGGGAACCGCTCCCAGGGCGGATATGGGCGACAGCATCCGGAAGGCCTTTGCAAATGTGGATGATATTCTGCGGGAGCTGGGACTTGAACCCGGGGAGGAAAACCGCAGGGCGGTACGGATTTTAGGGTACAACCGCATGGAGATTACACAGGAGAATCTGGAGGCGGTGATGGAGGCGGACAGACAGGTTCAGTCCGTAATCAACAGATTGAACCCTGCCGCCGTGCTGAAAATGATACGGGACGATGTAAATCCTCTGGAGAAAAGCTTTGAGGAGCTGGAGGAATATTTTGACAGTCTTCCTGAAGAATATCAGCAGGAGTCGGAGAGCTACAGCCGTTTTTTGTATGGGCTGGAAAAAAACAAAGCCGTAACGGAGCAGGAGAGAGAAAGCTATATCGGCATTTACCGTCTGGTGAGACAGATCGAAAAAAGCGACGGAGCCGTGGTGGGAGCGTTGGTCAATACCCAGGCCCAGCTGCATTTTTCCAATTTACTGTCCGCAGTCCGCAGCGGAAAGGTAAAGTCTCTGGATCGGAAGGCGGAGGACCAGCTGGGTACCGTTACGGAGCTGGTGCGGAAGGGAGAAAGCATATCCGACCAGATCGGCAGAGCCTTTGTAAAGGATATCAAAAAAGTATTGACAGAGGTGTCACATTCTGATGAGGCTGTGAAGGAATACAACAGGGAACAGCTGGAGGAAGCCAGAAAAGCCGTGGCCTCGGCGGAGCAGGAAGCCGCTGCAATGCTTCAGCGGGGAGAGCTTCCGGCCAACGCGGATCATCTTGCGGCAGCCCGGGCGCTGGTTCAGGGTGCTGAGAATTTGTTTGACACGGGAAAAAGAGGAAGGACCGGAGGGGCTGGCGGTCAGAGGAGAGGACAAAATGTGACAGACGTGTCCGATTCTCCGAGAACGAATTTGACAGAAATGTCGAAAGCAGATGCGCCGGAAGCCGGGGCGGCTTCGGAAGAAGCAGGAAAAAGTGTAAGCGCCGGACAGGAGCTTTGGAGGCTGCTGGAGCAGGGAGATGTGTTCGAGGCGGAATACGTCCAGGCGGTGGAGGATTCTGTCTCTGTCCTGGAGGAGGCCGTTTTGGACGCGGATTCCAGCATGGATGTGCGCAGAATGCAGCTTTGGCATAAACAGCTTACCGTGGCAGGGAGCCTGGCAAAGCAGCAGGAATTTTTTATCCCCATGTATATAGGAGACACCCTGTCCAGAGTACATCTGACTCTGGACAGGGGAAGCGGCAGAATGGGTACGGTGGATATCGGGGTACATTTATCGGAAGGGGATATTCATGCCCGGTTTGGACTGGAGGAAGGAAGGCTGCAGGGAATTTTTACAGCCGGGGACAAACAGGAGGTTATGAATTTGCAAAAAATCGCCGATACCTTTAGAAAGGAAGCAGAGAGCAGCTGGACGGTGGGAAGCATCAGTATTGTTACCACAGATGTCGGGGCTGCCATAAATCGCACCAGGACAGAAGGAGATACCGGCGCCGACAACGGGGAATTGTTCCGTGTGGCCAGGGTATTTCTGGAGGCAGTCCGGCAAGGAGAAACAAATTATGAGGATTAATTACAACGTGTCGGCTATGCTGACCAATAATGCACTGGCAAATAACGACAGCCTTCTGGCGAAGTCTCTGGAGAGACTTTCGTCCGGCCTGAAGATCAACCACGCCAAGGATAATCCCGCGGGGCTGGCTATGGCCAAGAGAATGGATGCCCAGTTGGCGGGGCTGGCCATGGCAAATCAGAATGCCAGCGACGGAGTTTCCGTTATCGAGATTGCGGACGGCGCCATGACAGAGATCAGTGAAATGCTTCAGCGCATCAATGAGCTGGCCATCAAAGCCGCAAACGGTCCCCTGTCCGATAAGGACAGAGCCACCATTCAGGCGGAGGTGGAGGAGCTTCAGGAGGAGATCACCCGAGTGTCCGAAACCACAGAGTTTAACGGCATGAAGCTGCTCAACGGCGACTTTGACATGAAGGGCTTTACCAACAATCTGGATATAAAGGTAAACGGTTATGCACCCAGGATACCGGAAAAGGTGTATACCATCAGTTCCCTTACCATAACGGCGCCCATGCCCAAACCGGATCCGGCGGAGGGGGAGACCGAGGAGATCACCAGCAACGACGCGGCGATTATAGACAAGGGATATCAAATCGATGTGAATAATATAGAGCTGGGACCGGAGTTCCCTGCCGGAGTCAGAGCTTCCGTGAGGGACAATATCGTGACCTTCAAGAATGACACGGGCTTTGAGCTGAGGCTGGATATTTCCGGGCTGGATCTGCAGCCGGGGGAGACGGTGACCTTTCCCGCAACCGGCGCCAAAATGGAGATTGCCGGAGGCGCTTCCAATATTGGGGATATTGCGGTGACTGTCCATAACCCGGATTATGATAACTGCTCCATCGGATCCATTACTGTGAATGTGGATGATACCACCGGAACCAAGGACGTGAAAATGACTCTGGGGCCCGATTTCCCGGAGGGGGCATCCTATTCCCTGAACGGTGATATTGTGTCTATCGTGGACGCGGAGGGCCAGCCTATCATGGATTTGGATATAACAAACGTGACGGCTTCCGCTACCTATGCGGGCACAGGAGCGGCGGACGGACTGGCGGTGGATGTTACCGGAATCGGCGCCATGAGGCTTCAGATCGGCGCCAACGAGGGCCAGATCCTGGCCATGGATATCCCCGGCATCACCTTGAAAAACATGGGAATCGAGGAGCTGGATGTGCGTACAAAGCGCGGTGCACTGGATGTTATTGCCAGGGTGGATCAGGCTGTCAGCTATTTGTCCAGCGTCCGCGGAAAGCTGGGAGCATATCAGAACCGGCTGGAATCCTCCATTAATAATCTGGATGTGATCTACGAAAACCTGACGGGGGCTTATTCCCGGATCATGGATGTGGATATGGCGGAGGAGATGACGAACTATACTACCTACCAGGTGCTGACCCAGGCGGGAACCTCCATGCTGGCCCAGGCCAATGAGCGTCCCTCCCAGGTGCTGCAGCTGCTGCAGTAAAACAAAATGACCGGAAGGGCTTTTAGAGGGCTGCCAGAAAAAGGGGTTTTATGACCAGAGAACAAAAACAACAGTTTACATTAAGGATTACGCAGGCGAATTCCACAGAAATGGTAGTGATCCTGTATGAAATGCTTCTTTGCTATATGGATGAGGGCAGAAATGCCCTTGACAGTAAGGATCGAAACGGCTTTCGGGAGGCTATGCGCAAAAGCAGAGCGTGTCTGGGGGAGCTGATGAACTCTCTGCGGCTGGAATACGAGCCGGGACCGTCGCTTCGTCAGCTGTATCTGTTCTGCATTCGGAGACTGGCCTGGGCGGAAGGCCGTGAAAAGGAGGACCCGCTGAGCGAGGTGGAGCGGGTCATTGTTCCTCTCAGAGATGCTTACGGACAGATCGCGGCCCGGAACCAGGCCGGGCCGGTCATGAAAAATTCTCAGACAGTTATTGCGGGGCTGACCTACGGAAAAAATTCTCTAACCGAAAACATGGCCGACCAGGGCACGGGCCGGGGAATGTACGTTTAGAGATTCGTCTGCGCATTGCATTTCCCGTGCGGCTACATTCAGAAGATGCTTGTATCTCTTCTGGAGAGAATTGATCTCATAAATATAACTGTCGATCAGAGTTTCATCCAGTGCGTTGTCAAAACCCGCATAGGCCATGTCCAGGGCCCGGCGGGTTTTTTCTATGGAATCCTGCAGCGCCACGGGAGAAAGATCCTCCTCCGGCATAGAGCCTGTCTCTCTTTTCTGACTAAAAAACATTTTCATGGCAGTGTGGTCCTTTCCATTGGGTTGTTACAAGTATAGACACTCTGCATGAAAAATATTCCAATTTTCCAAAAGATGAATAATTTTCGAATATATCTCTTTGGGTGGACATAATATACAGCAAAAGGATTCAGGCGGAAAATATGTGGGGAGAATGGACGGGAGGCGCCGTTATATTGGCGGTCTGTGTATTGGCAGTGCTTGTGGGAATTGTCAGGAAAAAAATGGAGTGGCTTCTCAATGTGTTCATGCGGAGTGTTCTGGGCACTATAGCCATTTATTTTATCAATGCGGCCCTGGCGGGAGCGGGCATAGACCTAGGAATCGGCATCAATGCACTGACTGTATTGACATCCGGAATCCTTGGATTTCCGGGGCTTGCGGTGCTTTATGGAATCGGGATCTATAAAATTTTGTAGACATTTGACAAAAAATAATTATTTTTCGTTACCTACTTGCAAACGGAGTTAATACCGGTTATAATCCGTTTACAACCTTTGAGCAGGACAGCTCAGAAATTTCAAAAGTATTCAGAATTTCAAAATACTCAGGTTTTCTTGGGGGCAGATTTCGCCCCGGGATTCAAGTACAAAACAGGATAAAGGAGATGGTGCATTGGCAGCGTTGTGCGTGTTGCTGACAGCAGCGTGCGGATACGATTATCGAAAGAGGCGTATTCCGAATTATTTGATTGCAGCTGCGGCGTTTCTGGGAGCGGGATGGCGCTTTCTGTCGGAAGGCGGAGGAGGTATTCTTTCCTTCGGGGCGGAGGCGGCTCTCATGATGTGCCTGCTGTATCCCTTTTTTCGGATCGGGGCGGTGGGGGCCGGGGACGTAAAGCTGTTAGGGGTGACCGCAGGGTTTCTTCCCTTCGAAAAAATCTTATGGTTCTTATTTTTTTCTATGCTGATCGCAGTGATATTTTCAATGGTAAGGTTTGTGAAACAAAAAGATGCAAAAGAGCGGCTGGAGTATCTGCTGGGATACCTGGCGGGTGTTGCCGTAAGCGGCAGATGGCGGCTCTACATGGAGGATGCGGAGGAGCGGCGTCGGACAGGGATCTGTCTTTCCGGTCCGATATTCTTAAGCCTGCTTCTGTATTTGGGAGGTGTCTATTGAAGGATGTATTGAAAGATGTATTGAAAGAGGAAAACGGAAGGACGTTGGCCCTGTGTGACACGGAAGAAGAATATGCTCAGCTTATGACGGAGTTTTTAAGGAAGAACAGGGAGCTTCCCTGGGAGATCCATACCTACACGGATGCGCAGGAAATGCTGAAGCAGGAAAAATCCGCGGCAATGATGGTAGTTTCCGAGTCGTCATATTGCGAGGCGCTGCAATCGGCCTGTCCCGGAAGGCTTGTGGTGTTGAGTGAGAGCGGAGTGGTCAGGTGGGAAAATTTATTTTATGTGGATAAGTATCAGCGGGCGGAGGATGTGCTTACACAGCTGCTGGCGATCTACGTGGAGTTTGCGGACACACCCCTGCCAAGGCTTGGAAAAAAGTGCAGCGCTGTGCTGATCGGAAATTATACACCGGTACACCGCAGTATGCAGACCTCTTTTGCACTGACAATGAGCCAGCTGCTGGCGCGGGAGCATTCCGTTCTCTACCTGAATTTTGAGCACTACGCCGGAATATCGGAGCTGCTTTTAGATATGCAGACTCTGGATTTGGCAGACCTGCTGTATTTTCTGGGGGCGGAAAAGGAAAAATTCCGACTCCGCATGCGGACCATGCTGAAGCGTATCGGAAATCTTGACTATATTCCGCCTATGAAATCCGGACAGAACCTGTTGACCGTGCCGGCGGCAGAATGGCTGGGGCTTCTGCGCAAAATAGACGAGCTGGGGGAATACGAATATGTGATTCTGGATTTGAGCGAGAGCATGCAGGGACTTTTTGATATTCTGCGCCAATGCCGGCAGATTTACACACTGACTCAGGAGGACCGGGTCGCCCGAAGTAAACTGCTTCAGTATGAACAGATTTTGGCGCTGTATGAGTATGACGATGTGCTGGAAAAGACAAAACGCCTGAAGCTTCCTCACATCCGCAAGGTTCCGGAGGAGCTGGAACAGCTGACGAAGGGTGAGCTGGCCGGGCTGGTACGCGACCTGCTGAAAGAGCTGTGAGAGCCGTGGGGAGCAAGGCGTTGAGGCATGAGAGCTGCGAAAGTCGTGTGAAGCGAGGCGGTGGGGAGCAAGGCTTTGAGGTGTGAGAGGACTGCGGAAAGCGGCTCATAGGAGACTTTGAGCAGATGGGAGATGCTATGGAATATGTGGAATTGAAAAAGGAATTGCGCAGAAAGGTGCAGGAGCGAATGGATTATATGAAAGACTTCACTGACGCAGAGGTGGAAGAGGCCATTGATGAAGTCATGACAGGACAAAAGGATCTGGTGGCCTGCCCGGTAGAGCTGCGCAGGCGGCTGAGAAAGGAATTGTTTGATTCTCTGCGCCGTCTTGATCTTTTGCAGATATTTGTGGAGGACAGCACAGTAACGGAGATCATGGTCAACGGAAAGGATCATATTTTTGTGGAGCGGGAGGGAAGACTGCAGGAACTGGATATGGCTTTTGAATCCACAGAAAAACTGCAGGATGTAATTCAGCAGATTGTGTCAGGCTGCAATCGTGTAGTAAACGAAGCGTCGCCTATTGTAGATGCCAGACTTTCCGACGGCTCCAGAGTCAACATTGTTATGAATCCGGTGGCGCTGAACGGTCCCATTGTGACGATCAGAAGATTTCCGGAGAAGCCGGTGACTATGGATCAGCTGCTTCGGTGGTCATCTATTTCGCCGGAAGCGGCGGAATTTCTCAAAGGGCTGGTGAGGGCCGGATACAACATTTTCATCAGCGGCGGAACCGGAAGCGGCAAGACTACATTCCTGAATGTACTGTCCCAGTATATTCCCTCGGAGGAGAGAGTAATCACCATCGAGGACAATGCTGAGCTGCAGCTTCAGGGCCTGCCTAACCTGGTACAGCTGGAAACCCGGAACAGCAATGTGGAGGGCTGCCGGGAGATCACTGTCCGGGAGCTGATACGGGCATCTCTGCGAATGCGTCCGACCAGAATTATTGTGGGGGAAGTGAGAGGAGCGGAGGCCATAGATATGCTGCAGTGCATGAACAGCGGTCATGACGGAAGCATGTCCACCGGACATGCCAACAGCGGAAGGGATATGCTGTCCAGGCTGGAAAATATGGTACTTATGGGAATGGAGATTCCCCTTATGGCTATCCGGCAGCAGGTTGCTTCGGCTATCGATGTGATTGTACACCTGGGGAGGCTTCGGGATAAATCCAGGAGGGTTCTGGAAATCACGGAGGTGCTGGAATGCAGGAATAATGAAATCATGCTGAATCCACTGTTTATATTTGAAGAGGCGGGCGAGGACGATGAAGGAAACATTATTGGCGGGCTTCAGGAAAAGGGCGAGCTGTTTCGCAAAGATAAGCTTAAGGCGGCAGGACTATTATGATCAATGCTGGAAAAAGGGGGAGAAAACGGCTGCGGCTGCGCTTTCCGGTCTTGCGGTCTGCTTTCTGGCCTGGTTTTTTTACAGAAGCCTGTGGGCAGTGATTCCTCTATCGGCGGCAGGCGTGCTATGCTACTGCGGGATCCGGAGAAAAAGCCGTGAAAAAGCCAGGGAAGAGCTGGGAGATCAGTTCCGGGAGTGCATTTTGTCGGTGGCGGCTGCCCTGCGGGCCGGATATTCTGCAGAAAACGCTTTTCGGGAGTGCAGGAAGGACATGGAACTGATGTATGGCAGAGATGCCGTGATTTGTCGGGAGCTGCAGTTGATTCACAGAGGGCTGGATATCAACATTACCCTGGAAGAGCTTTTGGCAGATTTAGGCCGGCGCAGCGGCAGCGATGAGATCAGACAGTTTGCGGAGGTGTTTGCAGCCGCTAAGAGAAATGGCGGTAATCTGCCGGATATCATCAAAAGCTCGGCAGCACTGATCGGAAGAAAAATAGAGGTGAGACAGGAAATCCGGGCCATTTTGGGAGGACGAAAAATGGAGCTGTCCATTATGAAAGGAATGCCCTTTGCCATTTTGGCTTATATCAGCTTCTCCAATCCCGGGTATTTTGACAGGCTGTACCATAATCCTCAGGGAATTGTAATTATGACCGGGTGTCTGGGCGTATATCTTGCCGCTTTTGTGCTGGGGGAGTGGATTATGGAGCGCTTGAGGGCAGAGCTGGAATAAGGGCTGCTGCCATAGGGTATGGGAGGATGAAGGCTTTTTTGAAAAATGAGCGGACGGGAGTAATATGGACAGATGGGAAAGCGGCGTGAAAAAAGGATTGTTTTCTATATTCTATAACATGGCATTGTTTCTCTACAAAAAGGCATGCAGATGGGGCCTGCCCTTCTTTTCTTCCAGGCAGGTGGAGGCGGATCTGATACAGCTGCATCCTGGAGAAAACATTGAATGGGTCAGGACGGACTATTATGTCAAAAAGCTTGGAGTGATTCTGGCGATTCTGCTGATTGGCGGAGCACTTGGCGCTGCGGTCAAGCTCAGCGCATTGGGAATGTCTCTGCTGGATCAGGATGGGAGGATTGCCAGAGGAGGCTGCCTGGACGGGGCAGTGGAGTGGCAGCTTGTTGCGGATGACGGAAGCGGCAGGCGGGATTTTCGACTTTTGCTGTTTCCCAGAACATTGACGGAAGAAGAGGCGGAGGATATGCTGTCTGAGTTCCGAAGTGCTCTTTCGGAGTATATTCTGGGAGAAAACCAGGATTTACAGCACATAACTTTTCCGCTGAATCTGCGGGACAGCTATGAGGGATATCCTTTTTGGGTGGAATGGGAGAGCAGCAGACCTGAAATTCTGGATCATGAGGGCAACCCCTGCGAGACAAAGACAGAGGAAAAGGTAACGCTGAGGGCGGAAATTGCATATGTCCAAGGCGGATACAGCTGGAAAGAGGATTTATCTGTCACGGTAGTTCCGCTTCGGCTTACGCCTCAGGAGCAAAGCTACAGAGAGCTGGAGGAATATCTGACGCTTCTGGAGCTGGAGAAACGCGGGGAAGAAGCTTTTCAGCTCCCTTCCAGCTGGCAGGGCAGAGAGCTTCGGTGGCGCCGAAGGGTGGAGGACAACAGCCTGCTGCTGTGGGCGATGGCTCTTGCAGCGTCGGTGTTGATCTACCATCTCTCGGACAGAGACCTTCATGAACGACTGGAAAAAAGGAAAAAGCTGCTGAAGCATGAATATCCGGATGTGGTATACAGGCTGGTGCTTCTTGTAGGGGCCGGGATGACGATCCGGGGGGCCTTTCAGAAAATGGCAGGAGACTATGAGAGGAAACGTAAAAAGGGAACCGGAGTCAGGCCGGCCTGGGATGAGATTTTATATACCTGCAGGGAACTCAGATCAGGCGTATCGGAGGGGGCCGCCTATGAGCATTTTGGCAGGCGAACCGGCTTGCGGGAGTATGTCCGACTGAGTGCATTGCTTGCACAGAATCTGAAAAAAGGAAACAGCATGCTTCTGGAACGGCTGCGGGAAGAGGCGGAGAAAACAGGTGAGGAGCGGCTTCTTCGGGGAAAGCGCATGGGAGAGGAAGCAGGGACCAAATTGTTGGTGCCCATGGTATTGATGCTGGCAGTGGTGATGGTGATGATTATGGTTCCGGCGTTTGGAATCTTGTAAACAGAAAGGAGTCCGGCAAAAAAGGACAGAGGGTATACATATGAATAATTTAAAAAAATTTAAACAATTTGTCAGAGAAGAGGAAGGTATGGGAACCGTGGAGATTATATTGATCATCGTAGTGCTCGTTGGGCTGGTGATCATTTTCAAGGGGCAGATCGTCAGTATAGTAAACAGCCTTTTTGAAAAAATTACAGATCGGACGGGAAAGTTTTAGTGAAAAAAGAAAATGCATATCTGACAGTATTTTTGACACTGTGTCTGACGCTTCTTCTGCCCATATGCCTGACATTGATAGACGGCGTCAGGTGGAACGGCGCCAGGCTGGAGGCGGGCTGTGCGGCAGAGGCGGGGCTGCACAGCATCATGGCAGAATATCATCGGGAACTGCTGGAGCAGTACAATCTCTTTGCCATCGACTCTTCCTATGGTACGTCTTTTTGCGGAAGACGGAATACGGAGGCTCATCTGATGGAATATCTGAGAAAAAACTTATCTTCGGAGGATCTATTTTTGTCGGATTTGCTGTATGGTGATTTTTTCGGATTACAGCCTGAGGACGCGGAATTAACAGGTGTGTCAATTTTGACGGATCAAAAGGGCGGCGTGTTTCGAAGAAGGGCTGTGGAAGCCCTGGGAGATGACATTGGGCTGGGCATTTTGGAGGAAATGAAGGAATGGCTTACCGTGATAGAGGGCAACGGACTGGAGGAACGAGATCCGGAAGCGCTGCAGGAGAGCCTTGAACAGCAGATTCAGGATTTTAACGGAAAAGAGATACAGCTTCCGGACGGAGAGACTGCGGTACTGGAGGTGGAGAATCCCACAGAAGCGCTGACGGGGAAACGAAAACTGGGTGTTCTGAGGCTGGTGACGGAGGAAGAAACAATTTCACAAAACAGCGTGAGGCCGGAGGAGCTGATTATGAACCGTATGAAACAGGGAATGGTCAATGTGGGCAATCTGGAGCCGACAGCCACCGCTGGAGATTCGCTGATAGAGAGATTTCTTTTTCAGGAATATCTGTTGCGCTATATGGGGCATTACGGAAGTGAAAATGAGAAGGATGCGCTTCACTATCAGATTGAGTACCTGATTGCAGGAAATGGAAATGACATTGATAATCTGCGGAGTGTGGCGAACCGCCTGTGTATTTTGAGGGAGGCCGCGAACGCCATGTACCTTTTGTCCGACCAGGTAAAGATGGAAGAGATCAGAATTGCAGCGGCGCTGGCCTGCAGCCTTTTGGCAGTGCCTGAGCTGACACCTTTGTTGGAGGGAGTTATTGTGCTGGGCTGGGCATATGCGGAGAGCATTTATGATGTGAAATCCCTGATGGCGGGAGGAAGAATCCCTCTGATAAAGGACAGCGACAGCTGGCATTACGGCCTGGCAGCAGCTTTACGGGGTGAGCTGAAGGAAGAAACAGAGAGTGGACAAGGACTGTCATATGAGGATTATCTGAGAATTTTTATGTTGACAACAAATCTGGATACCTTAACCGGAAGAGCTATGGATATGGTAGAAGCGGATATTCGCATGTGCCGGGGCAACAGATTATTCAGGCTGGATGGATGCTATGACCGGATCAGGGTCTGCATCCGGATCAGGGGTATCTGGGACGACGGCTTCGAGATTATAAGGGAAAAAGGCTACGACTGAAAATGATTACGGCAAAGGAGGGTGGGCAGTGATGGACCTTTTATGGAGCGGCAGAATTTACAGCAAGCTAAAAAAATATACAAAGCCTTCTCCGGCACTGAAAAAACATATTCCGGTTCTTGCCCGAGATCCGGAGGGCGCAGTAAATTATTCGAGCTGTTTCGCCCAAAAGAGCCGCTGCATAAAGGATCTGTCACTGTCTGCCTTGCTTTCCGGTCAGGTAAGGGCCAGTATGACGGTTGAGGCGGCCCTGGTATTGCCGCTGCTGTGCTTTTTTATTTTAAATCTCAGCTGTGCTGTTGAAATGGTCCGGCTCCACAATAATATACAGATGGCGTTGTGGGATACGGGAAGCCGTCTCGCTGTCTATGGATATGATCTGGAAGGCAGAGAGGATGCGGCATCGTTGTTTTCGGCATTTTACATAAAAAGCAGAATACGGGCCTATCTGGGAGAAGGATATTTGGAACAGTCGCCGATGAGCGGGGGAATCGACGGTCTGCATTTGTGGGAGAGCGGCATGTTTACGGAATCGGACGAGCTGGACATTGCCGCCACATATCAGGTATCTCCATGGTGTTCTCTGGCGGCATTTTCCCCATTTCGTATGTCAAATCGTTTTTGCATTCATATCTGGAACGGCTACAGGATTCCGGAAGATTCCGGGGAGACTATATTTGTGTATGTAGCGGAGCACGGAGAAGTATATCACACATCCAGAGATTGTACCCATTTGACATTGTCGGTACAGCAGATACCGAGAGCCGGACTGGAGACTTTAAGAAATCAAAACGGAAGGCGGTACACGGCATGTGGTAAATGCGTGACAGGAGAAGGAGGGGCAGGGGTGTTTGTGACAAAAGAAGGAAGTCATTTTCATTTCAGTTCGTCCTGTTCCGGGCTGAAAAGAACAATATATATGATTCCGGAGGAGCAGGCGGCCGGCTATAGAATGTGCAGCCGATGCAAGGGAGGGTAGAAAGACATGTGGAGAAACATATTGGCGGCCTGCTGGCTTACGATTTTAAGCATATGGGACATACGGTATAAAAGCGTGCCTGTGTGGATGCTGGGAGCAGGGGCGGCAGCAGCTGGCGGAGCATTGCTGTATGAAATTGCAGCAGGCGCAATCGATCCGATTGGCTTATGTATGGCGCTGCTTCCCGGAACGGTTCTTATGACGGCGGCACTCTGTACGAATCATGCGGGCTGGGGAGACGGAGTCGTCATGCTGATTCTGGGGGCATGCCTAAAAAGAGAAGAAAGCCTGCTTGCCTTTTTTACGGGACTTGTCTTGACGGCATTGTTTTCTCTGATTCTCCTGATCCTGCGCAGGGCGGACAGGAGAACCCGATTGCCGTTTCTCCCCTTTTTGACACTGGGAATGCTGCTGTCTGTTATCGGCAAGGGATTTTTAGGATGGTGAAAGCCACGGAGGTTTGACTTAGAGAGGACATGAGGAGGTTTTATGAGGAAGGCGGAAGCATATTTCACGGTGGAGGCGGCCCTGGTAATTCCCATATCGATCAGCGTTATGCTTTTTCTGGTCTGTATGTTTTTTTACCAGTATGACAGATGCCTCATGGAGCAGGATTTGGGAATGCTGACCCTGCAGGCAGCTGCGGCGATGGGGGAGAATTCAGAGGAAATCGCAGAAAAGCTGCTGTCAGATATGAAAAGCTTTAGCAGAAAAAGGTATATTTTATGGCAATTTACATCAATGGATATGAAAATGGAACAGGGTCAGATAGAGGTAGAAGCATCGGCAAAGCTGACATTTCCTCTTCCGGAGTGGAATCTGCTGAAAAGCAGGAATGTGTGGGATGCATCTGCCGGATATAAAAACACCCGGATTTCACCGGTGTTTTTCATTAGACAGTATCGTAAACTGACAGGAGGACATTAAAAATGCAGACAGAATATGTAAGAAGCTTGAATTGTAATTATGAAAGAGTACTTTTAGAGGAAAAACCACAGGAGAAAAAATATCAGTATTGTATTCTGGGCAGAGGCGGCATAAAGGGATTGCTTTCCTGCAGCCTTCGGTATATTAATGGCCAGGCTTACCTGTACTATGATATTTCTTCAAAACAGAATATCGCCCAGCTGTATGGAAATCGATGTATCAACAGAGAATGGGTAAAGGAGTTTCTTTGGAGCTTTCGGCAGATCAGGCAGGAATTGGAGCGCTTTCTTTTGGATGTGGGAAATGTGCTGTGGTATCCCCAGCAGATATTCCAGGAGCTGGAAAGCAATGTATTTTCCTTTCTGTATATTCCGTATTATGAGGGCGAGAGCAGCTTTGGCCATTTGCTGGAGTTTTTGGCGGAGCATATTGACTACGGAGATGAGATATTGGCGGACTGTGTATACCATATGTATGAGCAGCTGGAACGCAGCGGTGATGCATACCTTGATGCCCAGATTTTTGAAGATGCAAAATGTCTGGAACTGCCGATGAAGCTTCAGGAAAAAGAACCGTCGGCAGAAACCGAAGACCAGGAGGAAAACCTGCCTGGGGAATTGGCGCCGGAAAATGGATGCGAAAAGAGAGAAAGCGGAAGAGAAAAGAAAGATAACAGAAGAACGAGGGCACGGGGAGGAAAAAATAATAAGGGGGATGAAAGGGAGAGGCAGGAAGCGCTCCGGGAAAGAACAGAGAACGAGGGAGAAAGCAGGAATACCTGCAGACAAAGGGAAGAAACCGGCGGGGAGAAACGGGAAAACAGAGAAGAGATATGGGAAAACAAAGAAGAAAAGCGGGGAAACAGCAGGGAAAGAGAAGAAAACGGAAGAAATAAGAAGCGCAGCATCATGAACGGAGAAGAAAGCAGGGTAACGGAAGATACCGGAGGAGAGAAGAGAGAGGAAAGAAAAAAGATATTCGGTTTCTGGGACGGCAGAAGGAAAAGAAACAAAGAGGATCGGGAGGACTATCTGGAAAGCATGCGGGAAGCTATGGGCGGGTATGAAGGCTTTGCCGTGGCCGAGGAGACGAAATATGAAGAGGACAAAGAACAGGAGGAATTTGGACAGACGATATTTATGGAGGAAAAGCCTGAGCAGGAAAAGCATATCAGGAGGCTGTATACCTCTGAGGGAAAAGTGCTGACGATAATTGACAGGGCCCTGGTGACTATAGGGAAGAAAAACGGAGAGGTGGACGTGGTTTTGGATGATTCGTCCGTCAGCAGGCTGCACGCCAGAATTATCCGGGAAAACGGGCATTATTATGTAGAGGACCTGAATGCGACAAATGGTACATTTAAAAACGGTCTGAGGCTGCAGCCGTATGAAAAGAGAGAATTGGAGGAGGGAGATGAGATTAAATTTGGCAGGAAAATGCTGGTTTTTCGTTAGACCATTGTTATTAATTGAGAATTATGGTATAATTCATCATGATTTTACAGACAGCTGAAAGGACTGACGGGAGTTGAACAATTGGAGACGAAAACAGATTCCTGTAGTGAGCGCGGCGCTTGTGATTATCAATGTGGCAGTTTATATGATATGCCTGTTTACAGGGAACACGTTATATCAGGCAGGAGCGCTGGGCGCATACGAAGTTCTGGTAGACGGAGAGTATGGACGGATTATATGGTCGATGTTTCTTCACAGCGGCACCAGCCATATTCTCAATAACATGTTGATCCTGTTTTTTCTTGGTGCGATGATAGAAAAGGAGACAGGGCATATCTTGTATGCACTGCTGTATTTCCTTTCGGGAATCGGCGGGAATGTTCTCTCACTATACATTAAGGCCATAAACGGCGATATGTCCATTTCTGTTGGAGCCAGCGGTGCGGTATTCGGGCTGGACGGCGTTCTGCTGGCTATGGTTCTGTTTTCGGACAGAAGGCTGGAAAACGTAACGCCTGTCAGGGTGATATTGATGGTAGTACTTTCGCTGTACAATGGCTTTACAGCATACAATATTGATAATGCGGCTCATGTGGGGGGCCTGATAACCGGCTTTTTGGCAGGGGGCCTGGTCTGTATTATCCAACGCAGGAGCAAAAGAACGGGCGGTAAAAATCCGTTTGTTTAATCGGATTTAAAGCCCGCGTTATCTGCGTGGATGCAGACGCGGGCAGTGAAGGGGCAGCTTCATGGATTGGGAAATGGGAAGCGGCATAACGGAGGTATGTTTTGAATATAAACATTTATTATGGTGGAAGAGGCATTATTGATGACCCTACACTGTTTGTAATTAATAAAATGCAGGAAATTCTTGAGGAGCTGCGCGTCAACGTGACCCGCTATAACCTGTACGAATGCAGGAATTCGATTTCGACACTTCCTCAGACGCTGAAAGAGGCGGACGGCATTATTTTGGCAGCCACAGTAGAATGGTATGGAATTGGCGGCGACATGCAGCAGTTTTTGGATGCCTGTTGGCTGTTCGGGGACAAAGAGAAGATCGCAAAGACCTATATGTGTCCGGTGGTCATGTCCACTACCTATGGGGAAAGGGAAGGGAAGCTGAGTCTGTCCACGGCATGGGAGATTCTGGGAGGACTGCCCTGCAGCGGCATCTGCGGCTACATTGAGAATACGGTTACTCTTGAGATGAATGAAGATTATATCAGGATAATTGAGAAAAAGGCTGAAAATATGTATCGTTCCATCAACCAGCATGTAACCAGTTTTCCGGCCAGCAATCAGGCGGTAATTCAAAAGGTGGCTGTAGCTAAAAATATAGACCTTACACCTCAGGAGACAGAACAGCTGTCCCAGTATGTCTCGGATGACAGCTATGTACAGAGACAGAAGAAGGATATTCAGGAACTGACGGATCTGTTTCGGAATATGCTGAGCGAAGAGGCGGCGGACGGCGAAGAGGAATATTTGGCGGCATTTCGCCGGTGCTTTAAGCCTCAGGCAGGATTTCATGCGGAATATTCCATTGCGATTGATGAAAAAAAGAAAAAGTTAATTTTATCCGTGCAGGGGCCGAAGCTGGAGTGCCGCTATGGCACTTCGGAGAAACCCGATGTTGAATTGCAGCTTTCCAGACAATCAATGGAAGAGATAATAAACGGAAGAATGACCTTCCAGAGAGCGTTTATGTCCGGGGCAATGAAGACGAAAGGAGACTTCCGAATTCTGAGAACATTGGATCAGTTGTTTTTGTTTGAACAGAAGAAGTAGGGCTCCAAGGGAGCCAGGCTCATGCCCGGGAATTACGGCTCCTGGGGATCGGGGCGGTGCATGGGGTAGTGTCAAGTAATCTATGAAAAAGCTGGGCCGAAAAAAATAGGTACAATC
>CAMWUL010000062.1 GCA_947177445.1 uncultured Lachnospiraceae bacterium
GGAAGGGGAATGCTATGATTTTCCAGAGGAGTTTTTCAAAAAAAGAGTGCACCGGTGTATGTGAATGGCCGGGAGGCAGGCTCCATAGATGCGAAGCATGATTTTGTGGAGCTGACGCCCCGGGGAGAGGCCGGTCAGGTATTTGATATCTGGGCGGAGGCTTACGCGGGCCACGGTCCCAGGCTGGAGGGCGGGGGAATCTTTACCCGGGATGCCGTAGCGGTGCCGGAACCGCCGGACAGCCAATGCAGTGTAGGGGAAAGTCATTTCGGAATCCAGGATCCGGTTTATTTTCAGACTTATGCGGATTATCACACACTTTACGAGCTGTGGAAGGCCCTTCCGGAGAGCAGCCTGCGGGGGATGAAAATCGGACGGGCGCTGCAGGAATTTACCTTTGAAGCGGATTTTGAGGCGGCGGAGCCCGCCCGCCGGGAAAGCGTTCTGCGGGCGGGGAGACTGCTGAAGCCGCTCCTGGAAAAAAGGAATGGCGGGACGGCGGTGGAATATACCGTGTTTGGACAGTCCCATCTGGATCTGGCCTGGCTGTGGCCCTGGGAGGAGACGAAGCGGAAGTGCGCCAGAACCTACGCCAATCAGCTGGCTTTGATGGAGCGGTATCCGGAATATCAGTTTTTGCTTTGCGAGCCGCCGATCCTGGAGAATCTGAAGGAATATTATCCGGGGCTTTACCAGCGGGTGAAGGAGCGGGTGGAGACGGGACAATTTCTGCCGGAGGGCGCGGTCTACATAGAGAGCGATACCAATCTTGCGGGGGGAGAGAGCCTGATCCGTCAGTTTGTTCTGGGAAAGCGATGGTTTCGGCAGGAGCTGAATGTGGATTCCCGGATGGCCTGGATGCCGGACACCTTCGGCTTTACCGGAGCTCTGCCCCAGATTATGGCCGGCTGCGGAGTGTCCTATTTTGCCACTCAGAAGCTTTTGCGGGCTGATCCGGAATGCCAGCAGTTTCCTTATAATATATTCTGGTGGGAGGGCATCGACGGCACCAGAATTCTTTCCCATATATATAAAAAGAATAACGCTGTTTTTGCTCCGGGCGCATTGATCGAAAGATGGGAGAAGGACAGGAACCAGCGGCAGGATATCGACAGCCTGATGTTTCCCTTCGGATATGGAGACGGCGGGGGCGGGCCCACGGAGCTGATGGTGGAGACGGTCCTCAGATGCCGGGATCTGGAAGGACTTCCCCGGTGCAGGATGGAGAGCCCGGCGGCCTTTTTTGACCGGATTTCCGGCGATTCTGTGCGTAACGTCTATTATGGAGAGCTGTACCTTGCCTGGCACAGAGGCACCTACACGGCCCAGGCCAGGATCAAGAGAGGAGTGCGCAGAGCGGAGTATGCATTGCGGGAAGCGGAGTATCTGACCGGTCTTCTGAGATTGTCCGAAAAGGCTGCAGATAATAAGGCTTTGGATGCAGAGGCAGTGAAAAAGCTGGAGCAGCTGTGGAAAAAGCTTCTTTTTCAGGAGTTTCATGATATCCTGCCCGGCACCTCCATTCACAGAGTCAACCGGGAGGCTGTGGAGGCTTTGGACCAGGTGGAGCAGGAGAGCCGGGAGCTTGCGGAAAAGCTGCTGGATCGGCTGGCGGGAGGAGGCGCAGTGTTTAATTCCCTGAGCTGGGAGCGCAGCTGGAGGGGAAATGTGCTGCCGGCCTGCGGATATGTGAAGCTGCAGAATAAGGATGAAGATATAGAAGTGAGCTGCGGGCCGGGCGGGACAGAGGCGGTCTCATTTTGGGAGAATTTTGACGGTAAAGGCAGTCTTCGAATCCAAAACAGCTTCTATCTGGCAAAGATGGACCGGGAGGGTCGGATTTTCAGCTTGAAGGACCGCCGCACCGGATATGAGTATGCGGAAGGGCCCCTGAACCATTGGAGGCTGTACCGGGATGTGAATGTGGATTACGATGCCTGGGAGCTGGGCCGGATGTATGAAGAAACGGAGGAGGCGCTCACGGGAGAGGCGGCCGTGGAGGTTCGGCAGCAGGGCCGGAATCTTGTGGTGACGCTGCATCGGCAGGAAGCTCATTTTACCGTGGACCAGCAGATTCACTTTTTGGCGGAGACTCCCAGAATCGGATTTCAGACCCGGGTGGACTGGCGGGAGCGCCACAGGATCCTGAAGGTGGATTTTCCTACCACAGTTTATACGAAGGAGGCTTTGGAGGAGATCCAGTTTGGTTACCTGAAACGACCCACGCACAGATCCAGGCAGTATGAACAGGACCTGTACGAGACCTGTCATCACAAATACGCGGCTCTCACCGACGGAAAAAATGGCTTTGCCCTGCTGAATGACTGCAAGTACGGGATTTCTGCCAGGGACAGCAGGCTGTCGCTGACCTTGCTGCGCTCTCCGGTGCTGCCGGACATGGAAGCCGATCAGGGGATTCATGCGTTTTCCTACGGAATCCTTCCTTTTTCGGGTCCTTTTGTGTACAGCCGGGTACCCAGGGAGGCATACGAGTGGAACCTGGAGCCTGTGGAGACGACTTCACAGGGGATTTCCTATAATATGGAAGAAGAGCATTCCATGGAGCGGTTTTCTTTCTTTGAGCTGGAAGGGGATCATGTGATCCTGGAGACCTGTAAACCGGCATTCGATATAGAAAACGGAGTGGTTCTGCGATTATATGAGGCCATGGGCTGTGCCGGAAGGGCGCATCTTACGGTTCCGGCCTGCGTAAAGCAGGTGTTTGCCTGTAATATGCTGGAGGAGAAGCAGCAGAAATTGGAAATTCGGGAAGGACGGATCACGCTGGATTTTGGCGCTTTTCAGATCCGAACCATATTGCTGGAAAGCGGATACACCGTTAAGTCATGAAAGGAAAAGGAGAATATGGAAAAACATTATCAGAAAATGATTCAGGATACCCAGGATCGGGCGGCCAAATCCCTGCAGATTCAGGTGCTGGATAAGCAAAGCCCCAGATATGGAGGCTTTGCCGACGATACAGGCATTGTTCAGGCCAAGTTTTCGATTTATCGGACAGCATCCATGACGGCGGTTTATTGCAATCAGGACAGCATCTATTATCATGATGAAAGAATTCTGGAGAGTATTCTGCTGGGACTTTCTTATGTGAAGAGAGTACAGCATGAAAACGGTTTGTTTGACTATATTACCTGTAATTTTTATTCCGCTCCGGATACGGCCTTCTGTCTGAAAAAGCTTCTGCCGGTGTATCAGTATCTGCGCCGGGAGGCGGAAAAAGGCAGTCTGCCTCAGGGAGAAGGACAGATTTTTGCTGCGGTGGAGGAAATTGTGAGGGCGGGCGCTTACGGTCTTCTGGAGGGCGGCTTCCATACGCCCAACCATCGGTGGGCCATTGCGTCTGTGCTGATGTGCTGCAGCAGGCTTTTTGACAGCAGGGAAATGGAGGCGGCTGCGTACACCTACCTGAGGGAGGGGATCGACTGCAATGAGGATGGTGAGTTTGCGGAGAAATCTGCGGGAAATTATAACCGTATCAACAATGATGCCATGATCATGCTGTCGGAGGCCACCGGGGACGACTCCTATGAGCAGAATGCGGTGAGAAACCTTCATATGATGCTGACCTACTGGGAGCCGGACAGCAGTATTTTTACGGCTAATTCCACCCGCTTTGACAAGGACAGGCTGGTCTATCCCAAGGATTATTATATGGAATTTCTGAAAATGGGACTCAAGTATCATATTCCGGAGTTCCTGCAGATGTGTAATTTCATTTTTGAGGTGGTGGACCGGATACATATTACGTCACCGGATTTCCTGATCTGGTTCATGCTGGAGCCGGCATACCGGAGTCTGGAGATTCAGGGAAGCTATGTGCGGGAGGACTTTCGAAGCTACTACCGGGAGTCGGCCATTGCCAGGGGCCAGCAGGGGCGTTTCACCTACACGGTCATGGGTGGCAAATCCAATTTCTTCTATATTAATAACGGCAGCGTTAAGCTGGAGCTGAAGGTGGCGGGAAGCTTTTGTGAGCACAGGGCTTTTAAGAGCGAAAGGATGGAGAGGCTTTCCGAGACGGAATATCACCTGTCCCAGACCATGAGGGGCTGGTACTATCTTCCCTTTGCCCAGAAGCCTCCCACCAGCGATTGGTGGAGCATGGACAATGCTTCCCGGGAGAAAAAGCTGGGACCGGATATGCAGATTGATGTGTGGGTGAAGGAGGTTGAAAACGGTGTGGACGTAAGGGTGAAGACCTCCGGCGTGGAGGGGGCCCCCTGGCGGATCGAGCTGGCCTTTTCGGGAGTGAATTTTTTGACCAGCGAATTTGTGGATATGCCTCTTGGAGGCAGCGAGGTGGTGGTGATGAAGCAGGGCTATGCGGAGGTATCCAATGGCAGAGACGCCCTGATCGTGGGACCCTGCTTTGGACTGCACCACTTTACCGAGGGCAAGGAGGACAGCGAGGCCAAGACACCGGGAGCAGCTACCCTTTACCTGACAGATTATACATCCTTTGATCATGTGATAGAGATCCGGGACAAGAGAAGCTGTCTGTAAGGCCGATTTTGCCGGCGCTCCTTACCTGTAAATGACGGAATGCGGGCGGAGCCTGAAAAAAGAACGGGGAGAACAGTAAGGTGGAAAACGGTGTGAAAGAAAACAGAGTGGAAGTAAGCACGGGCCATGGAGGAAATGACAGTAGGCAGGGAGACAGGGACCGGGAACTGGCCGGAAGGTATGTGCCCCATCTGCGGTATGATCGGAGAGAGCCGTTTTCACTGGCGGGAATCGGCTATACGGTGAACCGGAGCCGGGCGAAGAGTCCTTCCTGCAGGCGTTTCCTGGAGCCGCCAAAGTCAGGCGCCGTGATAGAGTATGCCTTTTACTATGACTTTGATATCCAGCATTTGTATGATTTGGAGCACAGCTTTGTATATCTGGACCAGGAAGGCCGGATTGTGGGAGTGGAAAGCAGCTTTCACGGGAAGTTCCTGAACAGCCTGATCCGGGATGTGCTGGAGATAGAAGACACTCACCCGGTGTTGTACGTCCAGCCGGGAAAGCATGCTTTTTTTCCGTCGCCGGAATATTTCCAGCTGGTGATAGACCGGGACAGGGCCTGCCGGGAGGAAGCGGGGAAGGACGGTTTTCTCATTGCCCCCATGTTTGAGGGGAGGCTGATTACCGACCAGGGGAAGGACCGAAAGGTGGAGGCTTATATCCGGGAACATTTTTCCTTTACACCCTGCTGGGAGTTTACGGAACGAAGTCCCGACGGAAAAACCGCCGAGGAGCTTCTGATGCCATACGGGGAGCTGGATGCGATGATTGTCCGCCGGCTTTCGAGCCTGATAGAACGGATCAGCGCCTGGAACCCGGAACGGAATACCCCCGGATAGAAAAATCCACTTAGGACAGGAATAATCTTTATTTCGGAAACAACCACGGAATGGTATAATGATAGCCGCAATGGAAAAACAAGCGGCTCCGAAGGAGACATTTGTTTTTCCTGCGGCATCAACGAGAAAGCGTCTGGCGTAAGCCAGACAGAAAGTGCGAAGCACGAGCTTTCGAGTTGTCAGCAGTCAGTGCGAGGAAGCCGCGCGAAGCACGAGCTTTCGAGCTGTCAGCAGTCAGTGCGAGGAAGCATTTTATTTAGAGAGGAGTGAGGGCATGCAATACATTTCATTTGACCCGGCCAGGGAATATGATCTGATTCTTCTGGGCAGAGTGGCCATCGACTTCAATCCGGTGGACCTGAACCGTCCATTGGAGGAAAGCAGCAATTTCAACAAATATCTGGGAGGGTCTCCGGCCAACATAGCGGTAGGCATGGCCAGACTGGGAAAAAAGGTGGGCTTTATCGCCAGAGTTTCCGATGATCAGTTCGGCGATTACGTGACGCACTATTTTAATAAGGAAGAAATTGATACAAGCCATATCTCCAGATGCCAAAATGGGGAGAATCTGGGGCTTACCTTTACGGAAATTCTGAGTCCGTCACAGAGCCGGATACTCATGTACCGGGACGGTGTGGCGGATCTGATGCTGGAGCCGGCGGATGTGGACGAGGAATACATCAAAAAAGCGAAAGCGCTGCTGATTTCGGGCACAGCTTTGGCGGCCAGCCCTTCCAGGGAGGCGGCCCTGAAGGCTCTGATGCTGGCCAAAAAGAACGGGACTGTGGTGATTTTTGATATAGATTATCGGGAATATACCTGGAAAAACAAGGATGAAATATCCGTGTACTATTCTATGGTAGCAAAAGAAAGCGATCTGATCCTGGGATCCCGGGAGGAATTTGATCTGACGGAGAGGATTATGGGAGTCTGCGCTGATGATAACGAAAGCGCAAAACGGTGGCAGTCTTACGGCTGTAAGATTGTGGTGATCAAGCATGGGAAGGAAGGCTCCACTGCCTACACCTGTGACGGAAACCATTATGCGGTGAAGCCCTTTCCCACCAATGCGCTGAAGGGCTTCGGCGGCGGCGACGGCTATGCTTCTTCCTTTATACGGGCGCTGATCGACGGCTGCAGTGTGCCCCAGGCGCTGGAATACGGCTCCGCCTCCGCTTCCATGCTGATTTCCGCCCACAGCTGTTCCGCGGCCATGCCTACGCTTCAGGAGGTGGAGCAGTTTATCCGGGAGGAGAAGGAAAAGTACGGCGAGATGGTGGTTCTGCAGTAACAAAAAATGCAGTAATGCAGTCTTCCGGAGTTTTTTTTGAGCCTGCAGGATATGAAGCCCCCGGCGAAAGATAAGCACAGGGAACTTATATAATACTTATATAATAAGGAAGGGAGTGAACACGACATGTACGAGAATCCGGAATTTAATGAAAAAGGAGAGAAAATTCTCTGCCAGGAGAACGGTAAAAACAGCCATATGCTGATGGATGTCAGGGTGCAGAGACTGACGCAGGGAGAGAGCGTGCGTCTGCTGGAGATGGAGAAGGAGACGGCGGTCATGCTTCTGGCGGGAAAGGTGGAGTTTGCCTTTGAAGGAAAGCGGGAGCAGGCGTCCCGGCGCAGCGTTTTCCTGGATAAGCCCTATTGCCTGCATTGCTGTTGGGGAAGGGAAATCATCGTAAAAGCGCTGGAAGACAGCAGACTGCTGATTCAGCAGACCACTAACCCGGGAGTCTTTGCCTCTGTTTTTTATACCCCCGAAATGTGCACCCTCCAGGAATTTGGAAAGGAGCAGTGGGACGGAACCGCCCACAGACAGGTGCTTACGGTGTTCGACTATGAAAATGCCCCTTATTCCAACATGGTGATGGGAGAGGTGTTTCACAAGCCGGGGTGCTGGTCCAGCTATCCGCCCCACTATCACCCCCAGCCGGAGCTGTATTATTATGAATTTGATAAGCCCCAGGGCTTTGGAATTGGCTTTGACGGGGAGGAGTGCTATAAGGTGGGAGACCAGGGCTGCCTGGCCATTACTCCCATGAACTCCCATCAGCAGGCGGCGGCGCCGGGATATCACATGTATTATGCCTGGCTGATCCGGCATCTGGAGGGGGACCCCTGGAGGAAGACCAGAATTGACGTGCCGGCGCACAGCTGGCTCATGAAGATATAAATAAAATGCATGCGGGAAAATGTGCGGGTAAAGCGCGCGATGCGCGCTGCGGCGCACAAGGGATATAACGATGAAAATAACAGAAAGGCGGGACAAAAAATGGCGTATATGACAACTGCCCAGGCACTGGTGCGTTTCCTGGATAACCAGTATGTATCCTTTGACGGGCAGGAAAACAAGTTTGTGGAGGGAATCTTCACCATATTCGGCCACGGCATTGTGTGCGGTCTGGGGGAGGCTCTGGACAACGGCCGGGGAGGCCTGCGGGTCTACCAGGGGAAAAACGAGCAGGGAATGGCCCATGTGGCCGCCTCTTTCGCCAAACAGAATAACCGGAGAAGGATTATTGCCTGTTCCTCATCCATCGGCCCGGGGGCGGCCAATATGATCACGGCGGCGGCCACGGCCACAGTGAATCATGTGCCGCTGCTGCTTCTGCCTGCGGATACCTTTTCCACCAGACAGCCGGATCCGGTGCTGCAGCAGTTTGAGCAGGTGGATTCTCTGGCGCTGACCACAAATGACGCTTACCGGGCGGTGTGCCGGTATTGGGACCGGGTGGCCCGGCCGGAACAGTTGATGTCTGCCATGATCAACGCTATGCGGGTGCTGACGGATACGGCGGAGACAGGGGCTGTATGTATCTGCCTTCCCCAGGATGTGGAAGGGGAATGCTATGATTTTCCAGAGGAGTTTTTCAAAAAAAGAGTGCACCGGATTACCCGGATCGTTCCGGCGCCGGATGAGCTGGAGGAAGCGGCACAGGTTCTGCTGGAAGCAAAGAGGCCGCTGGTAATCTGCGGCGGGGGCGTCAGGTATTCCGAAGCAGGAGAGGCCCTGGAGGAATTCTGTGAGAGGTTCGGGATTCCCTTTGCGGAAACCCAGAGCGGCAAGACAGCCTGCCTGTCCTCACATCCCTGGAACCTGGGAGGAGTGGGCGTCACAGGAAACAGCGCCGCCAATCAGATCGCCCAGAAGGCGGACGTAATTCTGGGAATCGGAACAAGGTTTTCCGATTTCACCTCCGCGTCCAAGTCTTTGTTTGGCGGGGACACAAAGGTAGTGACCGTGAACACCTCCCGCTTTGACGCCTACAAGCTGGGAGCGGTAAAGGTGGTGGCGGATGCAAAGCTGGCCATAGAGGGATTGGGCGCAATCCTCCAGGAGAAGGGATACCGTTCCGGTTATGTTCATGAGGTGAAGGCCGCCAAAGCGGGATGGGAGGAGGAGATGGAATTCCTTTCCACCTACAGCTGGGGAGATGATTTCAAGCCGCTGATCAAGGCAGGGGATCCGGGTACCATACCGGAGTTTCGGCAGATGACAGGCAGCAATCTGACCCAGACGGCGGCGGTTGCCAAGGTGCGGAAGCTGATTCCGGAGGATGCCATCTGTGTGGGGGCCGCCGGCTCTCTTCCCGGAGACCTGCAGCGGATGTGGACCTCTGACTGCAGATATTCCTACAACATGGAATACGGCTATTCCTGCATGGGCTATGAGATTGCCGGGGCCCTGGGCTCCAAGCTGGCAGAGCCCGAGAGAGAGGTATATGCCATGTGCGGGGACGGCAGCTATCTGATGCTGCACTCGGAGCTGGTCACCTCTCTTCAGGAGAAGAAGAAGATCAATGTGCTGCTTTTTGACAACAGCGGTTTCGGATGTATCAATAATCTGGAAATGTCCAACGGCGTGGGCAATCTTGCTACGGAATTCCGTTATCGGGACCAGGCAGGGGATCTGCTGGGAGGCCTGATACCCATCGACTTTGCGGCCTGCGCGGCAGGGTACGGGGTAAAGACCTACCGGGCTGCAAACATGGAAGAGCTGGAAGCGGCCCTGGAGGACAGTAAAAAGCAGACGGTTTCCACCCTGATCGATATCAAGGTATTGCCCAAGACCATGACCGACGGTTACGGGGCCTGGTGGCATGTGGGAGTGGCACAGACCTCCAAAAACGAAAAGGTGCGAAGCGCCAGCGAGAATATGCAGAAAAATCTGGAGAAGGCGAGGAAATATTGATGTTAAGCAGGGAAAAGGTACATTTGGGGATTGCGCCCATCGCATGGACAAACGACGATATGCCGGATCTGGGGGCAGAAAATACCTTCGAGCAATGTGTGTCGGAGATGGCGCTGGCCGGCTTTACCGGCTGCGAGGTGGGCAATAAATATCCCCGGGACACGGCGGTGCTGAAGAAGGCCCTGGAGCTGAGAGGCATTCAGGTGTGCAATGCCTGGTATTCCACATTTCTGACCACGGCCCCTTATGAAGAGACGGAGAAGGGCTTTGTGGAACATATCACCTTCCTTAAGGAGATGGGAGCTAAGGTTGTGGGAGTCTCCGAGCAGGGGCATTCCATACAGGGGACGGACCGCTCCATTTTCCGGGATAAATATGTGATGAACGATCATGAGTGGGAGCTGCTGTGCACAGGACTCAACAGGCTGGGCCGGATAGCAAAAGATATGGGCATCGCGCTCACCTTCCATCACCATATGGGAACCGTGGTGCAGACCGCGGCGGAGATCGACAGAATGATGGAGAATACGGATCCGGAGCTGGTAGGCCTTTTGTTTGACAGCGGACATCTGGCATATTGCGGAGAGGACTATATGGCTGTTTTGAAAAAGTATGCGGACCGGACCAGACATGTGCATCTGAAGGACATTCGTCCGGAGGTTGTGGCAAAGGTGAAAGCGGAGAATTTAAGCTTCCTGCAGGGAGTGCGCATGGGAACCTTCACGGTGCCCGGCGACGGAAGCCTGGATTTCGGCCCGATCTTTGATGTGCTGGCAGACAGCGGATACGAGGGATATGTGTTGGTGGAGGCGGAACAGGACCCGGCAGTGGCCAATCCCCTGGAGTATGCCATCAAGGCCAGAAAGTATATCGCGGAAAAGGCCGGGCTGTAGGTGAAACAAGAAAGTAAAAAAGAATAATCGAAAAGAGAATCAAAAAAAGTTATAATAGTAAAAGAGAATCATAGAAAAAGCAGTCAGGGAAAGGATAAAGCATTATGATCAACATTGGTATTATCGGAATGGGGCGTATCGGAAAAGTGCATTTGCAATCCATCACCTATCATGTGAAAAACGCCTGTGTGCTGGCGGTGGCAGATCCCTTTATGAACAGTGAAACGGAAGATTTTGCCCGGAGTCTGGGGGTGAAGAAGATCTATAAGGATTACAAGGAGATTCTTGCGGATCCGGAGATCGGCGCTGTCCTTGTGTGCTCATCCACCGATACCCACGCGGCAATATCCATCGAGGCAATTGAAGCGGGAAAGCATGTGTTCTGTGAGAAGCCTGTGGATCATGCCGTCGAAAAAATCAAGGCTGTGGAGGAAGCTCTGGCCGCCCATCCCCAGTGCCGGTTCCAGGTAGGATTTAACCGTCGTTTTGACCACAACTTTGCAGCAGTGAGAAAGGCTTACGATGAAGGAAGGATCGGAGAGGCCCATGTGCTGAAGATCACCTCCAGAGATCCGGAGCCGCCTAATCCTGCCTATATCAAGGTATCCGGCGGCATGTTCCTGGATATGACCATCCATGATTTTGACATGGCCTGCTTTTTGACCAACAGCGATGTGGAGGAAATATACGTGCAGTCCGCAGTGCTGGTGGATCCTGCCATCGGCGAGCAGGGAGACGTGGATACGGCTATTATTACCATGAAAATGACCAACGGCGCATTGGCGGTGATCGACAACTCCAGACGTGCGGCCTACGGCTATGATCAGCGGGCGGAGCTGTTCGGCTCCAAGGGAATGGCAGCCACATCCAACGATACTCTGTCTACGGTGGTGGTTTCCAACGCAGAGGGAGTCACAGGGGAAAAACCGCTGTTCTTCTTCCTGGAGAGGTATATGGAATCCTTCTCGGAGGAGATGCGGCAGTTTGTAGATGCCTGTGAAAGCGGCGGCCAGGTTCCCGTGGGCATTCATGCGGGAATGCAGGCGGTGAAGATCGGTCTGGCCGCGAAAAAATCCGTGGAAGAGCACCGGCCGGTGAAGCTTTCCGAGATGGACGCCTGAAGCAGGCAGAAAGGGACAGCTATGTCATATCAGTTTATAATGCCGAAACAGATCTTTTACGGCCAGGGGGCGCTGGAACAGGCGGCCTCCGGGCTTGCCGGCTGCGGCGGAAAGGCTCTGATCGTCACTGACCCGGTGATGGTGAAGCTTGGGAATGTGGAGATGGTCACCAAAATCCTGGAGCAGGCGGGAGTGGAATATGCGGTTTTCGAAGGTGTCACAGGAGAGCCCACCGACAAAATGGTGGAAGCAGGACTGGACATGTGGAAGCGGGAGCAGTGTGATTTCCTGATTGCCGTAGGAGGAGGCTCCCCCATCGATACCATGAAGGCCATAGGAGTAGTGGCGGTAAGAGGAGGCTCCATTAACGACTGGTACGGAAAGGAAATAAGCGGGGCGCTGCCTCCCATGGCGGCCATTCCCACCACCAGCGGAACCGGTTCGGAGGCCACCCAGTTTACCATCATTACCAACACCCGGGAGAATATCAAGATGCTGCTGAAGGGAAAGACCCTGATGCCGGATATTGCCGTGGACGATCCCAGATTTACCATGACGGCGCCTCCGGCCATTACGGCGGCCACCGGATTGGACGCTCTCTGCCATGCGGCGGAGGCCTATACCTCAAGGAAGGCGCAGCCTATGACGGATACGCTGGCGGTCAGTGCGGTAAAGAGAATATTCCGTTATCTGCCGGAATGCTTTTCCCACGGTGATAATGCAGATGCCCGTGCCCAGATGAGTCTGGCGGCCCTGGAGGCGGGAATCTCCTTTAACAATGCCTCCGTAACGGTGATCCACGGAATGAGCAGGCCTATCGGCGCTCTGTTCCATGTACCTCATGGAATCAGCAACGCCATGCTTCTTTCCGCCTGCTTTGAGTATGTATACCGGGAAGCGGCGGACCGCTTCGGAGATCTGGGCAGAGCCATCGGCGCGGCCCAGGCGGAGGATAGCGACGAGAAGGCGGCGGAAAAGTTTATTCAGGCCTGCAGGGAGCTCTGCGAATCCTGTCAGATTCCTACCCTGAAGGAATACGGAATAGACGCAGAAGCCTTCATGGAGAGTATCCCGAAGATGACAAAGGACGCCATAGCCTCCGGTTCCCCGGCAAATACCAGGAAGGAGCTGTCCGAGGAGGACATTACGGCGATTTACAAGTCTCTGTGGAGTGAAGAATAACACAGAAGCAGACATAAGAACAGAAAAAACAAAAAAACAGAAAAAACAAAAAATAGAAAAAACAGAAAAAGAACGGGTAGAAAGCAATCGCTTTTTACCCGTTCTCTTTCGCACTCTCTATGGGCAGCTGCCTTATGCTACGACTGTAACATTGGTAGCGCGGATCTTGCTGCTGTTCTGAGGATCGCATTCGGTGTCGAAAGTAACCTTCTGGCCTTCCTCCAGGGACTTGAAGCCGTCAGCATTGATAGCGGAGAAATGTACGAATACCTCTTCGCCGGTTGCATCGTTTGTGATGAAACCATAACCCTTCTGTGCGTTAAACCATTTTACTGTACCGTTATTCATTTGTTGGTACCTCCTTAAATATTATGTGATTCTAAAGCAAGGGCAAAAAAATCACATATTTTTGTAAACCATCATCAAAGTAACAATGACTTACAAAAATATGTGAGTTCAATGACTTTCACTTAGAATACGATTATAGTGTAGCACCATTATAAACGAAATGTCAACATTTTTTTTATAAAAATTTTCTAAAGTTGCGGATATTCCATTTTGAGGCATATTTTCTGTATTTTTGGGACAAAATGGTAGAAGACAGGAGGCGTATACGATATGATGTGGTACTTTTTTGTGTTGACAGCTGTGACGGGAGCCGCTATGACAGCCGGGTTCTGCATGGGCAGAATAACCGGGAGAAAGGGAGATCCGGAGGAGGAAATGGATGAGGATGCGGCGCCTGCTGACAGGAAGCCGGCAAAGGAGCGCAGAGTGGAAAGACCTGGGAGCTGCGGCTATGTGGGAAGTCCCGTGTCAGGACAGGTCCGCGCTCTTAAGGAAGGAGAATGTCCTTCTATTGTAATCGACCCGAAGGAGGACAGACTGTATGCGCCTGCCAACGGAAAAATCACCAGATTATTTCCCATGGGCAATGCGTTTTTATTCCATACGGAGTTTGGCACGGAGCTTTTCATCCAGGCAGGGGACGCCCGGGATGATCTGCTGGGCAGATATTTCCGGCCCCGGGTCCTGCAGAATGAAATTGTGGGAAAGGGCAAGCTGCTGCTGGAATTTGACAGACAGGGACTGGAGGCGGAGGGAATTTCGCCGGAGGTGTCCGTCCGTCTGGAAAACCGTTCCTATGACAGCGATATTTTGTCTGATTCGGGGGAAAATGTCAGAATAGGTGAGGACATTATTCAGATCAGGATGGAGGAGGTATAAATTTTTCTGTTACCCTCTTGACAGATACCCCATGGAGGTATATTATATAAATACCCGGCGGGGGTATATTGAGAAATATCTGACGCAAAGGACAAAAGGTGTAATTATGAAAGAGAACGAGATGAAATGCCATGAGATGGGAGAACAGGATGGGGAAAGCGGCTTCCAAGAAGCGTCCGAGTCCTGCGGCTGTCACCAAAAGGCTGTACCCAGGGACGAGCGGGAGCTGAGACAGCTGAAAAATCGGCTGAGCCGTATGACGGGACAGCTGGCGGGAATCGGAAAAATGCTGGATGAAAACCGTTACTGCGGCGACATTCTGACCCAGGTGGCGGCAGTGGAAAGCGCGCTCCAGTCCTTCGGGTATGTGATTTTAAAGGAGCATATGGAAACCTGCGTGGTGGAGGAGATCCGGAAAGGAAATTCCGATATTGTGGATGAGGCGGTGGAGCTGATGAAGAAGCTGAAGTGATCACCGAAGAATTTATTTGGCAGAATTTTATAGGAATGCCTGCCCCGGGCGGGCACAGTGCCCCGGGTGGGCACAGGGGGTATGACAATGAAGGAGAGATATCATATATCAGGGATGACCTGCTCGGCCTGTTCTTCCCATGTGGAAAAGGCTGTGAGAAAGCTTGAGGGTGTGGAGAGCGCTTCCGTGAATCTGCTGACGGAGACCATGGAGATTGCCTATGACGGAGAAAAGCTGGACCAGGATAAAATTCAGGCGGCGGTGGAAAAGGCCGGCTACGGCGCGTCCCTGATCATCGGAGGAAGCGGCAGCCGGCGGGAGGCTTCCCAAGAGCCGGAAGCCGGGAGACAATGCGGTACGACTGGAAGCTGTGCCGCCCGTTCCCCGGAGGGAAAAGGGGGAAAAGGCGCCCGGGACAGTCTGGAGCGCAGGGCGCGGGAGGAGACGAGAGCCATGAAGCTTCGGCTGGGGGTCTCCGTGGGCTTCCTGATTCCGTTGATGTATGTAGCCATGTATCACATGGTTCATGAGGGGCTGGGCATTCCCATGCCGGCGCTGGTGCACAGATACATCCATGGAAATGAGAATGCCATAGCCTTTGCTTTGACCCAGCTTATTCTGGTTTTGCCTATTTTGTATATGAACCGGAAATTTTTCACGGTGGGCTTCCGGACGCTTATGCATGGCAGTCCCAATATGGACAGTCTGATTGCCCTGGGCGCCTCCGCGTCTGTGGTGTACGGCATATTTGCCATGTATCGGATCGGCTTTGGGCTGGGACACGGCGACATGGCGGTGGTGGAGCAGTATTCCCATGATCTGTATTTTGAGTCGGCGGGAATGATTCTGACGCTGATCACAGTGGGAAAATATCTGGAGAGCCGCTCCAAGGGCAAGACCAGCGAAGCCATCACCAGGCTCATGAATTTGTCGCCCAAAACGGCGGTGGTGCTTGGCGAGGACGGTCAGGAGAAGGAAATTCCCACGGAGCTTCTGAAGCAGGGGGATATTTTTCTGGTAAAGCCGGGAAGTCTGGTGCCGGTGGACGGTACGGTGCTGGAGGGAAATTCCAGTGTGGATGAAGCCGCCATCACCGGAGAGAGCGTGCCGGTGGAGAAGAGCCAGGGAGACAGGGTAGTGTCGGCCACGGTAAATAAGGCCGGTTTCCTGAAGTGCCGCGCGGACAGGGTGGGGGAGGATACCACACTGTCCCAGATCATCCGTCTGGTGGAGGAGGCCAGCGCCAGCAAGGCCCCCATTGCCCAGCTGGCCGATAAGGTGGCGGGGGTGTTTGTGCCGGTGGTGATCGTCATTTCCCTGGTGACGCTGGCAGGGTGGCTGCTGGCTGGGGCCGGCGCGGAATTTGCCATTTCCACGGCCATTGCGGTGCTGGTGATCTCCTGTCCCTGCGCGCTGGGGCTGGCCACTCCCGTGGCTATCATGGTGGGTACGGGAGTGGGGGCCGGACATGGAATTTTGATCAAGTCCGGTCAGGCCCTGCAGCAGGCAAGAGACATTGACACAGTAGTCATGGATAAGACAGGAACCATTACCGCAGGCCGGCTGAAGGTTATGGAGGCAGGAGTCTGGGTCCAGGACATGAGTCTTGGAACCTTTATGCAGATCACGGCGGCGCTGGAAAAAATGAGCGAGCATCCGCTGGCGGAGGCGGTGGTGGAGGACGCACGCAGCCAGGGTCTGGAGCTTCCCCGTGTGAGAGACTTTAAAGCCGTATTTGGCAGAGGTGTTGAGGGGGTGCTGGATCAGGATATTCCGCCGAAGCCCTTTGTGCCGAAAGAGGCGGACGGTCCCGGGGTGATTTTGGAAAAGGGAGCCTCCTCACCCGCGGCGTTGACCGGAGGGCGTCTGGACAGGGGCGCTTCGGCAGGCACCCGGTATCTGGTGGGCAATGAGGCGTATCTGAGGGAAAATAACATTTCCATAGACCCCATGGTCCGTCAGGCCATTGAACGTATGGCCGACGAAGGGATGACTCCCCTGCTGGCGGCGGAGGAAGGCCGGTTTCTGGGTGTGATCGGCGTGGCCGATGAGATCAAGGAAAGCTCCCGGGAGGCCATACAGCGGTTTGGGCAGATGGGAATCCATGTGGTGATGCTCACCGGAGACAACCGGCGCACGGCGGAGGCCGTCAGAGCCCGGCTGGACATTCCCGAGGTGACGGCGGAGGTGCTGCCTCAGGATAAGGAGAAAAAGATCAGCGCCCTGCGGGAGGCGGGACATAAGGTGGCCATGATCGGAGACGGTATCAACGATGCCCCGGCCCTGGCAGCCGCCGACGTAGGTATGGCCATCGGCGCCGGAACGGACGTGGCCATGGAAAGCGCGGATATTATCCTGATGAAGAGCGATCTGCGGGATGCGGTGACGGCGGTGGGCTTGAGCCGTGCGGTGATCCGCAATATCAAGCAAAATCTGTTCTGGGCCTTTTTCTACAATTGTGTGGGGATTCCCCTGGCGGCAGGATTGTGGTATCCTGTTTTTGGGATCAAGCTGAATCCCATGTTCGGAGCGGCGGCCATGAGCCTGAGCAGTATTTTTGTGGTGGGCAACGCCCTCAGGCTTCGAGGCTTCAAAAGCGGCTTTAAGCTGAAAAGCGGTTTAAAGATAGAAAATGCCGGGAAAACCGGAGAAAAAGAAAGGAGTAAAATTATGACAAAGACATTGACAATCGAGGGAATGATGTGCGGACACTGCACCGGCAGGGTCCAGAAGGCTCTGGAGGCTGTGGAGGGCGTAAAGGCTGTGACCATGAGCCTGGAGGCAAAGACGGCTGTGGTGGAGCTGGAGGGAGAGATTTCCGGGGAAGCCCTGAAAGCGGCAGTGACGGAAGCGGGCTATGAGGTAAAAGAGATCGCCTGAAGCCGTAAATAACAGCGCCTGAAGCGGATTGCTTAAGATTTCTTTAGAAACCTTGAGCTGTCGGGAAAAATGTGTTACCTTATAGAAGTAGCTTGCAAAGGCAGTCAAATTTGTAAAGACAGTCAAATGGACGTGCACGGGTCGGCAGGGGGTAAACGGATGAAAAACAGATCATATTATATACTGTTTGTGGTATATGCCATTGTTGTGGCTTTTGTCTTATATGTAAACGGCGTGTTTACAGGGGAGGAGAGCTCTCTTGTAAATCTGGCTATCAATATAGGATTTCTGATTGTTATCGGTATCCTGTTTTTGATCTCCGCCGTCAGCTTCGGCAGGCTCAATTCCGTTACGGATGAGCTGTCGGCCTTTGCCGCCCGGCTGCAGAAGGAATATAAGGAGTCTAACGGAAAAAATCTGTGGGCCGGCTACCAGGACCGCAAGGACGCTTTTGAGAACGAAGAGCTGCGGACGGCTTTCAACAAGTACAGACTGCGGGTGAAGAGCCTTCGCACCAAAAGGGGGATCGCCGTTCCCTGCGATCTGGAGGAATATATCAATGAGAATCTTCTGGACAGGGTGGGAATGAACTTTTTCAACTCCGGGATCTCCGGCACCCTTACCGGTCTGGGAATTTTGGGAACCTTTCTGGGATTATCCATGGGGCTGGGATCCTTCAGCGGTGATGACATTTATACCATTTCCGACAATGTAGGTCCTTTGCTCTCCGGCATGAAGGTGGCTTTTCATACCTCCGTGTACGGCATTTTCTTCTCGCTGGTATTTAATGTGATTTATCGGAGCATCATGTCCGACGCCTATGAAAAGCTGGAGGAATTTTTGTGCATGTTCCGTCAGACGGCTCAGCCTCAGGCAGTCAAGGAGGATGAGAACAGTGCGGCCATGGTGGTGTATCAGGCGGGCATGTCAAATGCGCTGAAGCAGATACTGGATCTGCTGAAGGGTAATGCGGCGGAGCAGACTGCGGCGGTGGAGCGGATCGTGGACAGATTTACGGAGCAGATGCAGACTTCGCTGGGAGCGGATTTCCGAAAGCTGGGAGGTACGCTGAAGGCCGCGGGAGAAGCCCAGGCTGTCAGCGCCGCCAATGCAAAGGAGCTGCTGGAGGCGGTGACCACGCTGGCACAGGTAAACAAAAGCGTGCAGCTGACGCTGGCGGAGATCATGGACAGACAGGAACAGTTTGCCGGGGAGCTGAAGGAGCAGAAGGAGAGGCTGGCAAGCTCCTGCAGTGAGCTGAGCGACGAGATTACGGGTCAGCTGTATGCCTTTGATCAGATGAGGAGCCTGTATGAAAAATAGAAGAAAAAACAGGGAGGCTTTTGCGGAGCACAGCTATTGGCAGTCCTATTCGGATATGATGGCGGCGCTGCTCCTGATTTTTATACTGATCATAGCCATTACCCTCGCCATTTATAAACAAAAGACCACAGATCTGGATCAGACAAGGCGGGAGCTGGGAGCGGCCCAGGCCAAGCTGGATTCCGCCATAGCGGATCTGGAAAATTCCAAAATAGAGATCGAGAAATCCAATGAGGAGCTGGCGGCTTCCCTGGCGGAGCTGCAGGCGGCTTACGCCCAGGCGGCCCTGACTCAGGAAGAGCTGAACAAGGCGTATCTGGAGATCGAGAATGCCAGACAGGAGCTGACCACCACCAAAAACGAGCTTCAGGACATTGTGGGCATCCGCACGGATATTATCGGGGCGCTGCAGGCCACCTTCGACAATTCCAGCATGAAGGTGGACGCCCAGACCGGCTCTATCACATTTTCATCGGATGTGCTGTTTCGGTATAACAGCTCCACCCTTACGGCGGACAGCAAGGGATCCCTGAAGGAAATCATCCCCAGGTACCTGGACGTGCTTCTGCAGGATCAGTTCAGAAGCTATATTGCCGAGATCATTATCGAAGGGCATACGGATACGGACGGCGGATACCAGACCAATATGGAGCTGTCCTATGAAAGGGCCAAGGCGGTGGCGGATTTCTGCCTGGATAGTCAGAACGGCCTCAGCGAAGCCAAGATCGAGCAGCTTCAGCAGCTTCTCACCGTCAACGGAAAATCCTGGAGCAGCCCTGTCTATAAGGCGGACGCATCCGGCAATCCGACCCAGGATGTGGATATGGCGGCTTCCCGGCGGGTGGAGATCAAGTTCCGGCTGAAGGAGGATGAAATGATCGAAAAGATCACAGGAATTCTGTCACAGCAGTAAAAGTATATGTCATAAACTGAGATTATGCGCGGAGTCTCCGGCCCTTCGAAAAGGGAAGGAGCTCCGTATATTTTTTATACTTTTTTAATTGATTTTCCCGGAAATGGTGTTATATTATATATAGAACAAAGAAACATGAATCACAGAGGGAGGAAAGGCATATGAACATTCAAAAATTTACACAGAAGTCCATGCAGGCAGTGGAAGGCTGTGAGAAGCTTGCCTATGAGTATGGAAATCAGGAGATCGAGCAGGAGCATCTTCTGTACAGCCTTCTGACCCTGGAGGACAGTCTGATCCTGAAGCTCATCGAGAAGATGGAAATACAGAAGGAGCATTTTGTGTCCCGGGCAAAGCAGGCGGTGGAAAAGCGTGTGAAGGTCCAGGGCGGACAGGTGTTTATGGGAAAGGACCTGAACAAGGTTCTGATCGGAGCCGAGGACGAGGCGAAGCAGCTGGGGGATGAATATGTATCCGTAGAGCATTTGTTTCTGGGAATGCTGCGCAATCCCAATCGGGAAATCGCCCAGATCTGGAAGGAGTACGGAATTAACCGGGAGCGGTTTCTGCAGGCTCTGTCCACGGTGAGAGGCAATCAGAGAGTCACCAGCGACAATCCGGAGGCCACCTATGATACATTGGAGAAGTACGGGCAGGAGCTGGTGGAAAAGGCCAGAAATCAAAAGCTGGATCCGGTCATTGGACGGGACAGTGAGATCCGGAATATTATCAGAATCCTTTCCCGAAAGACCAAGAACAACCCTGTGCTGATCGGAGAGCCCGGCGTGGGCAAGACCGCCGTGGTGGAGGGACTGGCCCAGCGGATCGTGAGAGGGGATGTGCCCCAGAATCTGAAGGACAAAAAGATTTTTGCCCTGGATATGGGGGCTCTGGTGGCGGGAGCCAAATACAGAGGAGAATTTGAGGAGCGTCTGAAGGCGGTGCTGGAGGACGTGAAAAACAGCGACGGACAGATCATTCTGTTTATCGACGAGCTTCATACCATTGTGGGGGCCGGGAAAACCGACGGCGCACTGGATGCGGGCAATATGCTCAAGCCCATGCTGGCCAGAGGAGAGCTGCATTGTATCGGAGCCACTACCCTGGACGAGTACAGACAGTATATTGAAAAGGACGCCGCCCTGGAGAGACGTTTCCAGCCGGTGCTGGTGGCGGAGCCCACGGTAGAGGATACCATATCCATTCTCCGGGGACTGAAGGAGCGGTACGAGGTCTACCACGGAGTAAAGATCATGGACAATGCCCTGGTCAGCGCCGCGGTTCTGTCCAATCGGTATATTTCGGATCGTTTTCTTCCGGACAAGGCCATTGACCTGGTGGATGAGGCCTGTGCGCTGATCAAGACGGAGCTGGACAGCATGCCCACGGAGCTGGATGAGCTGCAGAGGAAGATTATGCAGACAGAGATCGAGGAGGCAGCCCTGAAAAAGGAGGATGACCGGCTCAGTCAAGAGCGGCTGGCAGGGCTTCAGCGGGAGCTGGCGGAGCTGAAGGAGGATTTTGCCGGACGTAAGGCTCAGTGGGACAACGAAAAGGCCTCAGTGGAAAAGCTGTCAAAGCTGCGGGAGGAAATCGATTCCGTGAACAATGAGATTCAGATCGCCCAGCGGGAGGGCGACCTGGAAAAGGCGGCGGAGCTGAGCTACGGCAGGCTTCCCGCTCTGCGAAAGGCACTGGAGCAGGAAGAGGAGAGCGTTAATTCTTCCTCCCTGTCCCTGGTCCATGAGAAGGTGTCCGAGGAGGAGATCGCCAAAATCATATCCCGGTGGACGGGAATTCCTGTCACAAAGCTTACGGAAAGCGAGCGGGCCAAGACGCTGCATCTGGACGAAGAGCTGCATAAGCGGGTAGTGGGCCAGGATGAGGGCGTCACCAAAGTGACGGAGGCCATCATCCGCTCCCGGGCGGGGATCAAGGATCCCTCCAAGCCCATCGGTTCCTTCCTGTTCCTGGGCCCCACCGGCGTGGGAAAGACGGAGCTGGCAAAGGCTCTGGCCGCCTCTCTCTTTGACGATGAGAACAATATGGTCCGGATTGACATGAGCGAATATATGGAGAAATATTCTGTCTCCCGGCTGATCGGGGCGCCTCCCGGATATG
>CAMWUL010000063.1 GCA_947177445.1 uncultured Lachnospiraceae bacterium
GCAATGATGCAGATAAATTTATGGAATCCCTCTTTCAGGAATACTTGGAAAGAGGGCAGGTGTTATGAAAAGAAATATAACCTCAGCCCGATTGACTTTTTGACATCCAGGTAATAAACTTTAACAAAGCACTGCTGCTGGGAGGGGAATTTTCCTGGGCGGTGTGCCGGACGTAAGGTAAAGTTTCGCATCCTGTGTTGGATTGGAGGGCGTTTTTAATGGGAACATATTTGAATCCCGGAAATAAAGGGTTCCAGGAAATTTTGCAGTCGGAATATGTGGATAAAACCGGATTGATCGCATTGGTAAATAGAACTGTGGGAACAATGGAGAAGCTGACCTGCATCAGCAGGCCAAGGCGTTTTGGCAAGTCTTACGCGGCAAAGATGCTGTGTGCGTACTATGATTGTTCCTGTGATTCGCATGTGCTTTTTGATGATAAGGAGATTGCACGGAAGCCAGGATATCAGGAACATTTGAACCAGTATCATATTATCAATATTGATGTTACGAGCTTTCTTTCTCAGGCTCAGAGAAAAGGAGTTCCGCTGAAAGATGTGCCCAATATGATCGCTGACGCAGTCCAGGCTGAATTAGGGGAACTTTATCCTGAGTGTGTAAGGGATACTCTTATGGACAGCCTGATACGCTGTGTGGACAGGACAGGCAGACGTTTTGTCTTTATTATTGATGAATGGGATGCGCTGATCCGGGAAGCGAAAGAGGATTCTGCAGCGCAGAAACGCTATCTGAATCTTTTAAGGGAATGGTTTAAAAATAACAATTTTACACCGCAGGTTGTGGCGGCTGCTTATATGACAGGGATCCTGCCAATCAAGAAAGATGGCTCGCAGTCGGCGATTTCGGATTTTATAGAATATCCGATCCTTGACCCGGACGGGTTTGCTGAGTTTACCGGTTTTACGGAAAGGGAAGTAAGGCGGCTGTGTGAAAAGTACGGGATGAACTTTGAGGATGCCAGAAAATGGTATGATGGATATGATTTTCCGGAAGTGGGGGCAATTTATAATCCCTATTCGGTTATGCTGGCCATGAGGAAGAAGAGGTTTGATTCTTACTGGCAGAAGACTTCAGCGGCGGAATCGCTGATGACGTATATCAACATGGATTTTGAAGGGCTGCAGGAGACAGTTTCACGTCTGATCTTCGGGGAAGAAATTGAGGTTGACACGGAATGTTTTGAGAATGATTTTGAAACTTTTGGGAGCAGGGATGATGTGCTGACGCTGCTGATTCATTTGGGTTACCTTACCTGGCACAGGGAAGATGGGACGGCACGTATCCCAAATGAAGAGGTGAGATGCGAGTTTCGGAAAATTTTGAAAGGCAGGAATGTGAACCGAAAATGGATGGAATTGATAGGCCGCTCCCAGAAGCTTTTGGAGGATACGATTGCAGGTAATGCAGAGGCAGTGGCTAAAGCAATAGAGGAGATACGCAGCACGCAGTATGCGCCGACTTTCTATAATGATGAACAGGCGCTGAGGTATGTGATTAAGTTTGCGTATATTGCGGCGATTGATCAGTATTTGAAGGTGGAAGAACTTCCATCAGGGAAAGGGATTGCAGATGTGGTGTACCTGCCGAAACCAAAATCATTGCTCCCGGCGCTGGTGGTTGAGCTGAAATGGAATAAGTCTTCTGAGGGAGCGATTGGGCAGATTAAGGGCAGAAATTACCCCGCGGTATTGAAGGATTATAGCGGTGAGATTGTGATAGTCGGGATTAATTACGACGCAAAGGAGAAAGAACACAGCTGCTTGATTGAAAGGGCATGAAGAGGCGGGGAAAGGAAAAGCGGCGCAAAGAGTACAATAAAAGGATAAAAAAGTAAAAATATTAATATAATCCGGATAGAAGTTGGGCTATCATTATAAAAAAGCCCAACGAAAGGAGAATATTCGGATATGGATATCAAAAAGCTGATTTCGGAAATGACGCTGGAGGAAAAGGCAAGCCTTTGCTCCGGCAGGGACTTCTGGCACAGCCAGAATGTGGATCGGGTGGGAATTCCGTCCGCCATGATGTGCGACGGCCCTCACGGACTGCGCAAGCAGAAGGGGGAGGGAGACCATCTGGGCATCAATGAAAGCATCGAGACGGTGTGCTATCCTACCGCTTCGGCTCTGGCGGCTTCCTTTGACAAGGAATTGCTGAGAGAGCTTGGGGAGACTCTTGGAGAGGAATGTCAGTCGGAGGATGTGGCAATGCTGCTGGGGCCTGGGCTGAATATGAAAAGAAGTCCTCTGTGCGGGCGTAATTTTGAGTATTTTTCCGAGGATCCTTATCTGGCGGGAGAGCTGGGGGCATCCTATATCCAGGGGCTGCAGAGCAGGGGGGTGGCCGCCTGCGTGAAGCATTTTGCCGCCAACAACCAGGAGACCCGCCGTATGTCCGGTTCCTCCAATCTGGAGGAAAGAACGCTGCATGAAATCTACCTGCCCGCCTTTGAGGCTGCGGTGAAAAAGGGAAAGACACGGGGCATTATGTGCGCCTACAATGGCATCAACGGAACCTTCTGTGCGGAGAATAAAATGCTGTTAAACGATATTCTTCGCGATAAATGGGGATATGAAGGATTCGTAGTTACCGACTGGGGCGCTGTGAAGGACAGGGTAAAGGGCATTGCCGCCGGCCTTGACCTGGAGATGCCCGGAGGTGCGGGCACCCAGGATGCCGCCATTGTGAAGGCAGTGCAGGAGGGCAGGCTGGAAGAGAGGCTGCTGGATGAGACAGTGGAAAGAATTCTTACCTTTATCCAGGATTATCTGGATGCCAGACGGCCCGAGACTGTGATCGACAGGAATGCCATGTCGGAAAAGAGCGGTAATTTTGCTGCTCAGTGCGCAGTTCTTCTGAAAAATCAGGGGCTTCTGCCTCTGGACAAAACGAAAAAAACAGTCTTTATCGGTGAATTCGCGGAAAGACCCAGATATCAGGGGGCGGGCTCCAGCCATATCAATGTGTCCCGTGTGGTCAGTGCGCTGGAAGCGGCACGGGGACTGGAGACAGCCTACGCGCAGGGTTATGATGTGCATCAGGAGGAAAGAAACGAGGAGCTGCGGGCCCAGGCCATTGAAGCCGCCCGGGAAGCAGAGACTGCGGTTATTTTTGCCGGGCTTCCCGATGCCTATGAGACCGAGGGAGCCGACAGAGAGAACATGGAGCTTCCGGAATATCAGAACAGACTGATCCGGGAGATCGCAAAGGTACAGAAAAATGTGGTGGTGGTGCTTCACGGAGGTGCACCCATGGAGCTGCCCTGGATCGATCAGGCGGGAGCCATTCTGTGTATGTATCTGGGCGGAGAGAGAGTGGGAGAGGCCGCTGTCAGACTGCTTTTCGGCGAAGAGAACCCCAGCGGCAGACTGGCGGAGACCTGGCCTCTGCAGCTGGAGGACAATCCTTCTTATCTGAACTTCCCCGGTGTGGACGGACAGGTGAATTACCGGGAGGATATCTACATCGGATACCGCTATTACGACAAGAAGAATAGGGAGGTGCTTTTCCCCTTTGGCTATGGTTTGTCCTACACGGACTTTGTCTACGGCAATCTGCAGCTGGATCAGGAATCCATCAGTGACAGGGATACACTGACGGTGACCTGCAGGGTGAAAAATACAGGAAGCAGAGCAGGCCGGGAGGTGGTACAGCTGTATGTACGCCAGAGGAATCCTCATGTCAGCCGTCCTGTCAGGGAGCTGAAGGGCTTTGAAAAGATAAGCCTGGAGCCGGGGCAGGAGAAGGAGGTGCGGTTTGTGCTGGATCAAAGAAGCTTTGCTTATTATGAGGAAAAGCTTCATGACTGGCATGTGGAAAGCGGGGAATATGTGATCGAGATCGGCGCCTCATCCCGGGATATCCGCCAAAGCGGCTGTGTGCAGGTGCAGGGCACCGGGGAGATCCCCGTGACCTTCAGCTATGAATCCACCGTGGGAGATCTGCTGAAAACCGCCAAGGGTAAGGCCTTTGTGCAGCAGATGATGGAAAAAGGCGGCGCGCCCTCCGGAAACATGGAGGCCATGGGAGAAGGCAGCGCGAAGATGATGCAGAACATGATGCTTGAGATGCCGCTGCGCTCCATTGTTTCCTTTGGAAGGATGACCATGGAACAGCTGGACGGACTGCTTGCCATGCTGAATGCCTGAAACAGATATGAACGTCTGAAACAGATATGAATGCCTGAAGCAGTTGTGAGTGCCCGGGAGATCATAGATTTTCCCGGATCCGGATGTCCGTCATCACATAATGATGCTCATTTTCCGGCAGCTGCCCTGTGGTCAGATAGGTAAACAGCAGATCCAGGGGCCGGCTTCCCTGGACCCTGGGCTGCTGGCAGATCACGGCGGCAATGGTTCCCTCTTCCACCAGCTGTCTGGTGGTGGGGACCAGGTCGTTGGCAATGATCCGAAGCTTTCCCTGCAGTCCCAGAGAAGCGGCTCCACGGCAGCCGCCCCAGACGCCTCCGGCGGCAAAATACAGAGCGTTGATTTCCGGGTGGACGGAAAGAAGCGCTCTGGTTTTTTCATAGCTTTCCTCTTCGCTGTCGTGAACCTCCATCACTTGTAAAATGCGTATGGAATCCTGAAAGGGCTTCAGGGCCTCGGTAAAGCCGGCGATCCGCTCCGTATGGCACAGAATATTGGAGGAGCCGGTGATGATTCCCACGCACACCTGTCCACGGGTCATGAGCCGGAGGAGCCCTGCGGCAGTGGCGCCGCTTTTGAAATAATTGCTTCCCACATAGGCTATGCGCCTGGAATTTTCGATATCCGTGTTCAGCGTGACCACGGGAATTTTCTTGCGGGAAAGCTGATCAATCCGGCGGCGGATTCGCTCGTCGTTGTAGGGGGCCAGGGCAATCCCGGCAGCACCCTCCCGCACAAGCTGATCCATGGCTTCCAGCTGTGCTTCTACGCTTCCGGCAATCTGCCGGACTAAGACGGTACAGTTGTAGCAGGACAGCTCTTGGGCTTTTTCCTGTACGCCTGCCAGCACATCAATATAGAAGGGATTGTCTCCGGAAAACAGGATGACTCCCAGCGTAAGATTTTTCTTTTGGGCGGCCAGAACCAGCCCGGCCCGGTTGGGCCTGTAGTCCAGGTCTCTGGCAAGCCTTTCTATTTTTTCGGCGGTGGCGGGACTGACGGAACCCCGGTGGTTCAATACGCGGTCCACGGTTCCTCTGGATACCCCTGCCAGCGCGGCGATCTCTTTGATGGTAGCCATGCTGTCCCCTTTTCGAATGTCCCCTTTTGGAGGATGTTGGATTGTTTCTCAAAAGTACCATAAAGCCGGATGAATTGTCAATATGATACAGATTATCTCAGCCCAATTGACTTTTTCACAGTCAGGTAATAAACTTTAACAAAGAACTGTTGTTGGGAGGACTATTTTCGGGGGCGTGGCAGAAGGATAAGGTAAAGTTTCACTTCCTGTATTAGATTGGAGGGGTTTTAGATGGGAGCGTATTTGAATCCCGGAAATAAAGGGTTCCAGGAAATTTTGCAGTCGGAATATGTGGATAAGTCCGGATTGATCGCATTGGTAAATAAAACTGTGGGAACAATGGAGAAGCTGATCTGCATCAGCAGGCCAAGGCGTTTTGGCAAGTCTTATGCGGCAAAGATGCTGTGTGCGTACTATGACTGCTCCTGTGATTCGCGTGTGCTTTTTGATGATAAGGAGATTGCAAGGACAGAAGGGTATCTGACCCACCTGAATCAGTATCATGTGGTCAATCTTGATATTACCAGTTTTATTTCCGATGCAGAAGAAACAGGTATGCCGCTCTCAAATGTGCCAAATATGATCACTGACGCAGTTTACAGGGAATTGACAGAGAGCTGGCCGGAGCTGGCCGGGAAAAGCCTTAAGGATGCCATGATCGGCTGTGTGGAAAAAACCGGGAGAGAGTTTGTATTTATTATTGATGAGTGGGATGCACTGATCCGTGAGGCGAAGAGTGATGCTGCGGTACAGAAGAAGTATCTGAATTTCCTCAGGGGGTGGTTTAAAAACAGCAGCTTCACACCGAAGGTAGTGGCGGCGGCTTATATGACAGGGATCCTGCCAATCAAGAAGGATGGCTTGCAGTCGGCGATCTCGGACTTTGTAGAATATCCGATTCTTGACCCGGACGGGTTTGCTGAGTTTACCGGTTTTACGGAAGACGAAGTAAGACGGCTGTGCGAAAAGTACGAGATGAACTTTGAGGGTGCCAGAAAATGGTATAATGGATATGATTTTCCGGAGGTTGGGGCAATTTATAATCCCTATTCGGTCATGCTGGCGATGAGGAAGAAGAGGTTTGATTCCTACTGGCAGAAGACTTCAGCGGCGGAATCGCTGATGACGTATATCAACATGGATTTTGAAGGGCTGCAGGAGACCATTGCGCGGCTGATAGCCGGTGAAGAAATTGAGATCAGAACCAGCAGGTTTGCAAACGATTTTGAGACATTCAGGAGCAGGGATGATGTGCTGACGTTGCTGATCCATCTGGGCTACATTACCTGGCATAGGGAAAATGGGACGGCGCATATCCCAAATGAAGAGGTACGGATGGAGTTTGAGGAGATCCTTGAAGGGACGGGAGCAAATCAGAAATGGATAGAACTGATCAGCCGTTCCCAAAAGCTTTTGGAGGATACGATTGAGGGAAATGCGGATACAGTGGTCAGAGCCATAGAGGAGATACGCGACACACAGTATGCGCCGGCATTCTACAATGATGAACAGGCATTGCGGTATGTGATCAAGTTTGCGTATATTGCTGCGATTGACCAGTACCTGAAGGTTGAAGAACTTCCGTCAGGTAAGGGAGTTGCGGATGTGGTATATCTGCCGAAACCAAAATCATTGCTCCCGGCGATGGTTATAGAGCTGAAATGGAATAAGTCATCTGAAGGAGCTATTCAGCAGGTTAAGGAGAGGAATTATCCCGCAGTATTGAAGGATTACGGCAGCGAGGTTGTGATAGTCGGGATTAATTATGATGCAAAGAAGAAGGAGCACAGCTGCATAATTGAAAGGATTTGATTGGAAAGAATGCTGCATGAAACCTTCCTGCCCGCCTTTGACGCTGCGGTGAAAAAGGGAAAGATACGAGGTCTGCAGTTATTTTTGCCGTGCTTCCCGATGCCTATGGGACCGAGGGAGCCATTTTGTAAATTATTGCGATTTCCCTTGCTTTTTCTTCTGACAGAGGGTATGATGAATGTATAGCGTGCTCGTGCACACTGGCTTGAGCAGAGCAGGTCATGAGCCGGAAAAATAAGGGAGGTTGCAGATGCTGTACATAGGTGTGGATTTGGGAACGTCTGCCGTAAAGCTGTTGCTGATGGACAGCGAAGGAAAGATCGTAAACGTGGTTTCCAGGGAGTATCCTCTTTATTTCCCTCATCCGGGCTGGTCCGAGCAGAAGCCGGAGGACTGGTATGAACAGACTGTGGAGGGAATCCGTGAGCTGGTCCGGGATGTGGATAAGAGCCAGGTGGCCGGGATCAGCTTTGGGGGGCAGATGCACGGGCTGGTCATTTTGGATAAGGAGGATCGGGTGATTCGTCCGGCCATTTTGTGGAACGACGGCAGGACCGTGCAGGAGACGGAGTATCTCAACGGAGTGATCGGTAAGGAGAAGCTGTCGGAATATACGGCCAATATCGCCTTTGCCGGGTTCACTGCCCCCAAGCTTTTGTGGGTGAAGAACCAGGAGCCTGAAAACTTTGCCAGAATCGCAAAGATTATGCTGCCCAAGGATTATATTGCTTATAAGCTCACCGGGGTTCACTGCACGGATGTGTCCGACGCCTCAGGCATGCTGCTTTTTGACGTGAAAAACCGCAGGTGGTCGAAAGAAATGTGCGATATCTGCGGGATCCGGGAGGATCAGCTGGCAAAATGCTATGAGAGCTTTGAGACGGTGGGGACGCTTCTTCCCCGGGCGGCGCAGGAGCTGGGGCTTTCCGTTTCCGTGAGGGTGGCGGCCGGCGCGGGAGACAATGCGGCTGCCGCAGTGGGAACCGGCACCGTGGGAGACAATATGTGCAATATTTCTCTGGGCACCAGCGGAACGATTTTTATTTCCTCCCGAAATTTCGGGGTGGACAGAAACAATGCACTGCATTCCTTTGCCCATGCGGACGGAAGCTACCATTTGATGGGCTGTATGCTCAGCGCTGCCAGCTGCAACAAATGGTGGATGGACGACATCATCGGCACAAAGGATTACGGCGGGGAGCAGGAGGCCATTGAAAAGCTGGGAGAAAATCATGTGTACTATCTTCCATATTTAATGGGGGAGAGATCGCCTCACAATGATCCCAATGCCAGAGCTGTATTTCTGGGAATGACCATGGATACCACCCGGGCGGATATGACCCAGGCGGTGCTGGAGGGCGTGGCCTTCGCACTGCGGGATTCTCTGGAGGTAGCCAGATCTCTGGGCATCCGTCTGGAGCGCACCAAGATCTGCGGAGGCGGGGCAAAGAGTCCTCTGTGGAAAAATATCATTGCCAATGTATTGAATTTGAAGGTGGACGTGATCGAGAGTGAGGAGGGGCCGGCCATGGGCGGCGCCATGCTGGCCGCGGTGGCCTGCGGCGAGTATAAGAGCGTGGAGGAGATTGCTGCAAAGGTGGTAAGGATCGTGGATACCGTAGAGCCGGATCCGGAGCTGACAGCCAAATATGAGGAGCGCTACGCCGCCTTTCGGCAGATTTATCCCGCCTGCCGGCCTGTATTTGAAAAGCTGGCAGAGTAGACGGCGTGGGGGAAGAGCCGGAAGAGACAACGGATATGGAATGACTACGTGGAGGTATATGGGTATGAAAATTTTGTCAGTAAATGACGCCGCCTTCCGCAAATACGGAAGAGTGGTAAAAAATGTGGATTTTTCGGAGCTGGTGAAGGTTCTTGGAACAACGCCTGTTCCTCAGGACGTTGTCTATGAGCCCAGTGTAAAACAGCTGGAGGAGCTTCCGGTGATGAAGATCCTCACAGAGAAAACCTACGGAGAGCTTCCGGTGCAGGTGGGTTACTGCAACGGGCATAATTCCAGACTGAATGCCCTGGAATACCACAGAAGCTCCGAGATTAATGTGGCGGCCACGGATGCCGTTCTGATGCTGGGATGCCAGCAGGATGTGGAGGAGGATTTCACCTATGACACCTCTAAGGTGGAGGCCTTTCTGGTGCCGGCGGGTACTGCTGTGGAGATCTACGCCACCACACTGCACTATGCGCCCTGCGGCGTGGACGGAAAGGGCTTTCAGGTGGCCATCGTGCTGCCGAAGGGAACCAACTATCCCCTTGCCTGCAGTCATGTGAGAGCGGCGGAGGGTGCGGCGGATCAGGAGGACTGCCTGATCACTGCGGCAAATAAGTGGCTCATCGGCCATCCGGAGGGCGGACTGGATGAGGGGTGCTTCCTGGGTCTGAAGGGGAAGAATCTGGATATTGCGGAATAAGCACAATAAATTTCTATATATTACATAACAGGAGGGTTTTGACATGAACAATTTACCAGAGGTAAAGATCGGTGTCGTGGCGGTAAGCCGCGACTGCTTCCCGGAGAGTCTGTCCGTGAACAGACGGAAGGCTTTGATGGAGGCGTACAGGGCGAAGTACGGCCAGGAGTCCGTGTATGAGTGCCCGGTGTGCATCGTGGAGAGCGAGATCCACATGGTGCAGGCACTGGAGGACATCCGCAGCAACGGCTGTAATGCCCTTTGCGTATATCTTGGGAACTTCGGTCCCGAGATCTCCGAGACTTTGCTGGCCAAGCATTTTGACGGTCCCGCCATGTTTATTGCGGCGGCGGAGGAGACCCAGAACGATCTGGTGGGAGGCCGCGGAGACGCTTACTGCGGTATGCTCAACGCCAGCTACAATCTGAAGCTCCGCAATGTAAAGGCCTATATCCCCGAGAATCCTGTAGGCACTGCCGCGGAGTGTGCCGACATGCTTCATGAGTTTATTCCCATCGCCAGGGCCATCGTAGGACTTTCCAGCCTGAAGATCATTTCCTTCGGTCCCAGACCTCTGAACTTCCTGGCCTGCAACGCTCCCATCAAGCAGCTTTACAATCTGGGCGTGGAGATCGAGGAAAATTCCGAGCTGGATCTGTTTGAGTCCTTCAAGAAGCATGAGGGAGACGAGAGGATTCCTGCAAAGGTAAAGGAGATGGAGGAAGAGCTGGGCGTCGGCAACAAGAAGCCCGAGGTACTGCCTAAGCTGGCTCAGTATGAGCTGACGCTGCTTGACTGGATCGAGGCCCACAGAGGCTATCGTAAATATGTGGCTATCGCCGGCAAGTGCTGGCCTGCCTTCCAGACACAGTTTGGCTTTGTGCCCTGCTATGTAAACAGCCGTCTCACAGGCATGGGAATTCCGGTATCCTGCGAGGTGGATATTTATGGGTGTCTCAGCGAGTTCATCGGTACCTGCGTCAGCGCAGATGTGGTGACGCTGCTGGATATTAACAATACGGTGCCCGACGACATGTACGAGGAGTCCGTAAAGGATAAATTTACATATACCCACAACGATACCTTTATGGGCTTCCACTGCGGAAACACCAATACCAAAAAGCTTACCTCCTGCAGCATGAAGTATCAGATGATTATGGCAAGGACTCTGCCGGAGGAAGTGACCCAGGGCACTTTGGAGGGAGACATCATTCCCGGAGACATTACCTTCTATCGCCTCCAGTCCACCGCGGACAATCAGCTGCGGGCTTATATCGCCCAGGGCGAGATTCTGCCTGTGGCCACCAGATCCTTCGGCGGCATCGGAGTGTTCGCTATTCCGGAGATGGGACGGTTCTACCGCCATGTGCTGATCGAGAAGAATTATCCTCATCATGGCGCGGTAGCCTTCGGCCATTATGGAAAGGCATTGTTTGAGGTATTTAAATACATCGGCGTGCCGGTGGCGGATCTGAACTACAACCAGCCCAAGGGCGTGCTGTATCCCACGGAGAATCCTTTCGCATAAGGCTTTTCGGACCGGATATCTGAAATCAGAGCATATTGAGAAATGAGAGGGTCTTCCTGCCAAATCCGGCGGGAAGGCCCTTTTTTAGCTCATATTCAGAACAAAATAATACAGGAATTCATAATTCAGGGCAAAATAGTACATTGCGCTTTGCCGGGAAAGAGCTTATACTTTGTCAGAAAATATGAGAAGAATAGAGGTTTTGTACATGACAAGAGATATGACAAAGGGTTCTCCCATGAAGCTGATTTTGGGATTTTCCGTACCGCTTTTATTCGGCTTTCTTTTTCAGCAGTTTTACAGCCTGGTGGATACCCTGATCGTAGGACGTTTTCTGGGAAAGGATAATTTGGCGGCGGTGGGGGCCACCGGTTCCGTGAATTTCCTGATTATCGGTTTCTGCATGGGAGTGTGCAGCGGCTTTTCCATTCCGGTGTCCCACAAGTTCGGGGCGGGAGATCACGCAGGCCTTCGAAAATATGTGGCCAACTGTATCTGGCTGGCCCTTGCCTTTGCGGCGGTGCTCACGGCGGCTACCACCTTGTCCTGCAGAGGAATTTTGACATTGATGAAGACACCGGAAAATATTATTGACAACTCCTATGCCTATATATGGGTGATTTTCCTGGGGATTCCGGTGACCTTTCTCTACAATATGACTTCGGGAATTATCCGTGCCCTGGGGGACAGCAGAACGCCGGTGATTTTCCTGATCCTGGCCTCCTTCCTGAACGTGGGACTGGATCTGTTTTTCATTCTGAATCTGCAGATGGGAGTGAAGGGGGCGGCCTGGGCCACGGTAATATCCCAGGGCGTCTCGGGAGTCTGCTGTCTGCTGTATGTGATCCGGAAATTCGAGATTCTGCGGATCCGCGCAGGAGAGTGGGCCCCGGACAGACATATGATGTATGTGCTGTGCGGCATGGGAGTGCCCATGGGGCTTCAGTACTCCGTCACAGCCATCGGAAGTGTGATCCTGCAGAGCGCCACCAACACCCTGGGCTCCGACGCGGTGGCGGCAGTGACAGCCGCGGGACGCGTCAATGCCTTCCTGGCCTGTCCCTTTGACGCCATGGGCTCTACAATGGCTACCTACGGAGGACAGAATATCGGGGCAGGCAGACTGGATCGCATTGGCCGGGGATTGAAAGCCTGTGTGACGCTGGGGGCAGGGTATTCCGTGATAGCGCTGGGGATCAGCATTTTCGCGGGCAGACCTCTGGCGGGGCTGTTCCTGGAGGCCTCGGAAACCGCCATTATCGGCAATGTGCAGTTTTTCCTGATTCTGTGCACCGCTTTTTACTTTCCCCTGGCGCTGGTCAATATCATTCGTTTCCTGATCCAGGGCATGGGCTTTCCCACCTTTGCCATACTGGCGGGAGTGTTTGAGATGATCGCCAGGGCGCTGGCGGGCTTTCTGCTGGTGCCTGCCCTGGGCTTTACGGGAGCGGCACTGGGAAGCCCCATTGCCTGGGTGCTTGCCGACGCATTCCTGATTCCGGCTTATTTCCATGTGAAAAAGATTCTTGCGGGTAAGCTTGCGGCTGCCGCCCGGGATAAGGCCGCTTTGGAGGAGGAAAGGGAAAAAGAGGAAGCGGAGAAGGAGGAAAGCTTTGGAAAAATGAAGCTCAGGATCCCTTCTCACGGCTTTCACCGGGGGCTTGGGGGCGCAAAGTAACCTTTATGACCCGCCGGTCATAGGTGGTCAGCCCGTTGACCTCCTCCTCCACGTCGGAAAGCTGGGTGTAAACGGCGCCGCTCAGTCCCTCATCCTTCAGAGGAAAGAGCTGTTTATGGATCAATGTCTGAAAGGCCTCTGTCAGTTCCTCCGGCGTATCGTATTTTCGGTAGCCGAAAATGCGTTCCACGCTGGAATGGCCGGCAATGTGGCAGGCGAAGCCGCCGTATTCCGAGATCACAAAGGCTCTTTTGCCGTCCAGCTTTACCTTCAGGGGCCTGAAATAATTGTGGATGCTTCTGAAATCCCCTCCCTTCTGGTCGAACCAGCCGCTGGCGTGGTCCACCGGACGGGTGGGGTCCTTTTCTTTTACAAGCTCTGCGATTCTGGCGGCGTCGAACTGTCCCCAGCCCTCGTTAAAGGGTACCCAGGCTCCCAGACAGGGCACATTGTACAGATGCTCCACCGTATCCAGACATTCCTGCTCCCAGCTGCGCCGCCCTTCCTCGTCCGCCCGGGAAAACAGGCGGTAATGATGGTCTTTTGTGTGGGCGGTTATATGGGGAAACAGGGTGGGCAGATAACAGACCAGGGGCATATGGTAGGTACTGCCGCCGCTGACCATATCCTGCCAGACGATCATGCCCAGCCGGTCACAATGATAATACCAGCGCAGGGGCTCCAGCTTGATGTGCTTGCGCAGCATATTGAAGCCTGCCTCCTTTGCCAGCCGGATATCCCAGACAAAGGCTTCGTCGCAGGGGGCGGTCATCAGGCCGTCGGGCCAGTAGCCCTGATCCAGAAGGCCATGAAGAAAATAGGGTCTGTGGTTCAGACAAAACCGGGGGATCCCTTTTTGGTCGGGCTCTACGGTGAAGGAGCGCAGGGCAAAGTAGCTTTGTATGGTGTCCTCGTCTGCTGTCAGAGCAAAGGGATACAGGTAAGGCTCCTCCGGGGTCCACAGCCGGAGACTTTCCCCGGGCAGAGCTACAATGAAGGCACCGGGGCGGCCCGGGAGCGCTTCTATGGAAATGCCCTCCAGGGGGATTTTCGGGGAATTGCCTTTGGAAAAAGCTTCAAAGCAACATTCCGGTTCAAATACCCTGCAGGATATATGGGAGAAAGGCTTATCTGATTTCAATTCCAACATCACAATCCCTTTATCTATATCAGGGGTGATTTTCAGAGCTTTCACATAGTTATCCGGAACCCATTCATACCAGACGCTCTGCCAGATGCCGCTTTGGGCGGTGTAAAACATACCGCCCCGGTTCAGGGTCTGCTTGCCTCTGGCGTGGTAAGAGGTGTCACTGTGATCCCGGATCCGGACCTGCAGAAGCAGGGGCTTATGGGATACCAGGTCTGTCAGATCGGCTGTGAAGGGAAGATAACCGCCGGTGTGGGAGGCCAGCAGCCGGCCGTCTGCGTATACCGCCGCCTGCTGGTCCGCCGCGTCAAAATGCAGGATACAGCGCTGCCCCCGGGCTTTTCGGGCCAATTCTCCGGAGGAAAAGGAAATGCTTTTTTCATACCAGAGAAATTCTTCGGGCTGCAGCTGCCGCTTTACGCCGGAAAGCAGGCTTTCCGGGGAAAAGGGCACCAGAATAGTTCCCTGGGCGGGGATGGGAGTGCCAGGGAGAACCTGTGGCGTGCTTTCGGCTTGTGCTGCAGACGTAAAGGTATACCGCCATCTGCCGTTAAGCATTTGGTAATGATCTCTTCGCAGCTGGGGCCTGGGGTATTCCTGCCAGACATCCTCCCTGTCGGAACGTTTGATCTCCTCTCCCCAGACTGTGTAAAGGGGGATCAGGGAATCCTCCGGGTGGCTTTGCTGCAGGCTGGCGACGGCATCTTTCAGATTCATATTCTGTTTTCCTTTCCTTTTTTTCGCTTTTATTTCCGGTTTTTTTGCTACTCATAAAAAGCTCTTACACGAATGGCTTGATTGTAGTCGCCGAACTGCTCTCCGAACAGGGTACAGCCGCCGCAGTTTGTCGTATCCTCGGGTACCTGAATCCGGAAAGTAAGCAGGCTGTTGTAATCCAGCTTCAGATCCTCTATGGTCAGATCAGAAAGCCGTTGACCGCCGTCCATAAAGGTGCCCTGACTGCCGATGATCAGATTTTTTAAAAGCCCGTATTGATTTAAAGTGTCAGGCCACCAGGCGGGGGACACATGTCCCCTGCGGTCACCGTAATCTCCGGGGCTTACCCACACGCCCAGAAAGGTTCCGTTTAAATAGAAATGAATATCGGAGGGGTAGTCGGTGTTGAACCCCGGATATTCCGAGGATATTTCAAAGGAGATCTGCAGCTCTTTCAGCCGCTGCCCGGCCTGGAGATGATTGGGCAGGCCATACTCCACGTACCCGCTGGTAAACCAGAGGATTCCGGCATCAAAGTGCTCCGGAAAGGTAAAGGCTTTGATATCGTCTATGGCCCCGATCAGCCCCAGGGGAGTGGACAGGCCGCAGGTAGGCGTTACCTGGCAGGAGGTAAAGCAGCCGATTCGGATATCATCCTGATAGAAGCTGTCCGTATTCTGCCGGCAGGAGGTCTGCATGTCCACAATCATTCTGTCGTGACAGGGACTGACCAGCTTCATGGTACCGCGCTTTCCCGAGGTGGTCTCGATGTGCACTAGGTCTGCCTCCACCAGCTTGCTTACATGCATGGAAACGGCACTGTTGGTCAGATTTAAAGCATTGGCCAGATAATTCATGCTGACCCCCGGCGTGGCATAGATGATTTTCATGATTTCCATGCGCATGGGGGCGCTGAGGGCTTTTATAACCGGCTGGGCTTCCTCCAGAGATGACAGGTAAAGCATAGTTATTCGCTCCTTTACATTCAGTATTTATGGGTTCAGTATACCTCTTTTTGAGGAATTAGTGAAGTATGAAGTGAAATAAATTTATTTTTGATGATTCGCTGAAAAATGAGGGTAAAATTTGTGAAATATGCTATTATCATTTTATTTGACATTTTGGCCAGTATGTCATAGACTGAAAACGTAAGGGATAAGTTAAATATTTCATTCTAAGATGAACAAAAACAATGCCTATTGGCGGAAAAGGAAGGACAGGAAACAGATATGGCAAAGTTATATGTGAATCCAAATGTGAAGAAGGGACATATCAATCCGGAACTGCAGGGACATTTCTCAGAGCATTTGGGAAGGTGTATTTATGAAGGCATTTTTGTGGGAGAAAATTCCCATATTCCCAATGTGAACGGCATGCGCACAGATGTGGTGGAAGCGCTGAAGGAGATCCATGTCCCCGTGCTTCGCTGGCCCGGCGGCTGTTTTGCTGACGAGTATCACTGGCAGGAGGGTATCGGTCCCAAGGAGAGCCGCAAGAAAATGATCAACACCCACTGGGGCGGTGTGGTGGAGGATAACAGCTTCGGAACCCACGAGTTTATGGAGCTGTGTGAGCAGCTGGGCTGCAAAACTTATATCAACGGCAACGTGGGCAGCGGTACCGTTCAGGAAATGAGCGAATGGGTGGAATATATGACCTTTAAGGGCGTTTCTCCCATGGCAGAGCTGCGCAAGGCTAACGGACACGAGGAGCCCTGGAAGGTTGATTATTTTGGCGTAGGGAATGAGAACTGGGGCTGCGGCGGCAATATGCGTCCGGAGTATTACGGAGATCTGTATCGCAGATACCAGACCTATGTACGCAATTATGATTCCAAAAATCCGATTTTCAAGATTGCCTGCGGAGCCAATGTGGATGATTATCACTGGACCGATAAGGTGCTGGAGACCACCTTTGACCATGGCTGGGGCTTTATGAACGGCATGTCTCTTCATTATTATACCGTACCTACCGGAAAGTGGAATAAGAAGGGATCGGCTCTGGACTTTGATGAGAAGGACTGGTACCGCACTTTGAAGGCGGCTCTGAAGATGGATGAGCTGATCAAGGGACACGGCGCCATTATGGATCAGTATGATCCGGAAAAGAAGATCGGCATGATCGTGGATGAGTGGGGCACCTGGTATGATGTGGAGCCCGGCACCAATCCCGGCTTCCTGTATCAGCAGAATACCATGAGAGACGCATTGGTGGCAGGCATCAATCTGAACCTGTTCAACAAGCACTGTGACCGGGTGAAGATGGCAAATATCGCCCAGATGGTGAACGTACTTCAGGCAGTGATCCTTACCGAGGGCGAGAAGATGGTGAAGACTCCCACCTGGCATGCATTTTATATGTATCAGCACCATCAGGACGGCGAGCTGGTGGAATCCTCTGTGGAAACTGTGCAGGCAGGACTGGAGAAGGATTACATGGTTCCCAACCTGACGGAATCCGTTTCCATGGCAAAGGACGGCCGGATTCATGTGACCATGACGAATCTTTCCCTTACCGACAGCCAGGAGATCCAGGGATATTTTGCGGACAGCACCATAAAGTCCGTAAAGGGAACCGTGCTCACCGGAGACATGAGAGCCCACAATACCTTTGAGAATCCCAATGCCGTACATACGGAGGAATTTACCGCAGTGACCGCAGAGGGCAACAGGCTTACCTTTACCATTCCCGCCTGCAGCCTGCTGCATCTGGAAGTGGAGATATAAAAGAAACAGCTTTGTGTATGAGAAACGGCACCGCCTTCAGGCGGTGCCGTTTTAATAAGGAGTTGACTAGTTTGTCTATGAATCGAGAATAGAAATGGTGGTGCGTTAATTTCTTAAAAAACGTTCATAATCTGTCTGCGTATGCTGCAGCAGGCTGATTCGGGTTTCCGCTGGGGATTTTGGAAGTTGCGGAAAGATACTTCACCGGAGTGGTGGTTCAAGGGAGTTTGGAGTTTGGTTATGTTCGTCAAGGTATGTCTGCACCCGTCCATCTATTGCCTGCGCTGTCTGCTCTGGAGTCTTATTCCCATATAGAAAGAGTTCTGCTTCTTCGCTGATAATCTTTACGAGCTCATTATAGGAATCTGGAAGAGGTACACAACTTTCAAGAAATTCATTGTATTGTTGGATATACACAGCTCCATCTTTTCTTGTATCCAATGGCACCCGGGTATTTGTGCCTTCTTTCAAATAGGGGCGATTATTTTCATCATAAAATACATTGTCTTCTGAAAGCATGTTTTTTCGCACACTGATTACATTACAGAAGCTCTGTCCCTGAATACTCAGTATGTATTCCAGAAAATCAGATATAACTTCTTTATTGGGAGAATTAACATTTACTGCAAGAATGCCGTCGGCAGAAAGGTAATTTCCATGTCCGGTTTCTGTAGGAAAGCCTGCTGTTATGATGTCTTCCCCATTTTTTTTATGATGACTTTCATACATAGTAAAGGAAAGAATGTCTGCGGTTACCCCCAGGCATTTTCCCTCCCGGAGCATTTCCCAGTCGCTGTCTAAAATAAGCGTCTCATTTAAGCTGTATGCTTTGATGGCTTTAAGAAGGTTTATAAATTCTTCTGTGGAAAAGCAACAGGAATTGCTTTCCCAATTGATAAAAGCAGAATGCTCTAAATCGAGTAAAACCAGGTAGTAAAGCAGAGCGTCACCGGTAGTGGGAAGGATTGCCTTGATGGAGTCTGCCTGTTCCCGGTTTTGCACCAGGTTCAGGATATCATCTATAGACCAGGCTGCGGCGTTCCAAATCTCAGGAAGGGTAAAAATGGTTTTTGCAGTAATCTCTCCGGGGATGCCTGAAAGAGAATCTCCTATACATCCAAGATCTACGGCTCCCGGCAGTAATTCTTGAAGTGTATTTTGAGAGATAAGGTGTTTCATATCTTCCAGAATGCCTTTTTCATGTAAAAGAGATAAATCCTCCCTGGAAAGGTAAAGGATGTCAGGGCCTGTACCGGATGTCAATTCAGCCATGATTCTATTACGGAAATCCGCATCCAAGTCGTCGTCAGGATACTCGTATGAGAAATGGTACAAAGGGTTTCGACGGGAAAAAGCGGCAATTTCCGATTTGAGCAGATTGTAATGACTGCCTGAAAGATCTGCTATTCTGATGGTTTCGCGCTCGCTGCTTTCTTCTCCTAAGACAAGTAACAGCTCTTCATTTTCATATATTACACGTAATATCGGGTTCCCTTCCGCGTCAAATGACAGCATGGCATTTTCGGTATTTAATATGGCATTATCTCTATAATGGAACAACACAGAACGATTTCCTGAAATTATATCCCAATCTATAATACAGTCCTGTGTGCCGTAATAGAGGTGCAGGTTCCGCAGGGCATATAATTTTTGGAAAGTGGGATATTCCAGCTCTGCGAGAACATATTCCTTCGAATTCTGGGTGTCAAACCACACAAGAGTTACAGTTTTTTCCGCACTGTCTATTACCGGAAAAATCAATTTTCCATCATCGCTGATGACAGGTTCTCCGATTGTGGTGTGACTTTCATCTGCATAAGCTTTGACCATGAGGAGGTTACCACTGTTATCGGCAATCAGGATGCGGTTGCTCTTACGGTTATAAATACAGTCATCTGCGTCCGAGAAACAATAGTTTACAGAATGGAGTGCACCAGTAGTGATTAGTCCCTGAGCTTCGTATAGTGGTAACATATCCACATCAGACAGAATTTCGCCCTGGAGGTTCATTCGGATAATCCGGCATTGTTCCGTGCGAATATTTCCCTTTTCATCGAGCCCCAGACTGGTTATTTGAATGGAAAAATTCTCCGGGGATATCAAAGATGCTGCTGTGATGTAAAAAGAAGCGGGATCCTCCTTCAGAGCGTCGGTGGGCAGTATGATCTGATCTCTGTTTCCAGTGGCAGGATCATATATGCTCAGGCAAATGTTTTCCAGGGTCTGCGGCTGGCATTCCATTGTATAGAAATTTGTACCGTCTGTGCCGTAAAACATGTCCGAGGTTAAAGCAGGATCTTTTTGCTCTTTCTGCTCCCAGAGCTGGAAATCTGTGACACTGAGAGAGGGGTTATCTTTAATTTGATCATTTATTGAGAATTTCTGGGTATACCAGTCGAAAGTGGACTTATCGGAATTCTCACTGGCGGAATTTTCACTGGCACATCCCCAAAGGCAGACAGCGGCGATAAGCAGTATAGTTCTAAAAAAGTTCTTTGTCATAATTGGTTCTCCTTGATTTCTAAAGTGATAAAGGACATCCAAATTCAGCCAGACGATATTTTCGTTTATAGAAGAATTAGTTTATTGGTGAGATTTCGAATGAGTTTCCTGTATCTCATCGTTATAGCTGGTCAGTTTATTACAATCATTACAATAAAGCCCATAGCGGATGACTTCATATGTAATCAGACAATCTACATAGACTCTATCTCCACCAACGGTGTACTCTGTAGGACCTTTGTGCCAGACAGTCCAATGATCCATTATGCTGACACCGGAATAAGCTCCATGTAAATGCTTACAAGTTGCTGCTGAAACGGATAATGCAGTAGCAGGATGGTTGGTTGTAAAAACAATCAGAGCTAATGCTAGCGCAAAAATATTTTTCATAGATTACCCCCTGTTTTGTTGGCTTGAGCTTTAGAATGCCCTTTATATATAATCATATTGGAACTAAGAGATCCCGTCTTCTTACCTGTTGCTCTTTTTCTTCCTATATGTTGCTGACATTTTGTAAGCGTTTAATGCAAGGGGACATCGATTTTACAACATTGCCGGGGTACGTGACCCTCACGGCAATGGACAAATATATGTGCAGGCACGTCTGCCTGGCCATTGCTCGCGGAAATCAATAATCAAAGGTCGGCAGGATGTGTATTATAAAAAAACACAAAGTGCGGCACGGTGGATTGCTTGTTCTAGGAAATTGCTTTGTGTATGAGAAACGGCACCGCCTGAGGGCGGTGCCGTTTTCATAAGGAGTTGACTACGCAGGAAGTGGATATTTTACAGATACTTTTCAGAAGCTTCCGGACTCAGGTTATATTGTTCCTGAATTTTGGACAAAATAGTCTGCTGTGGGATTCCTAAATTTCTTAATATGGAGACAGTGCCTTTAATGCCTTCCTTGATGCCTTCTTTCAGACCTTCCTCCAGACCCTCCTTTATTCCTTCTCGCTTTATAGTTTTTGCTTCATACTCTAAAACCTTTCCGCCCATAACCGATTTCACTCCTTCTTTTATTGATTTGTATTTTGCAGCAATATGCTCCAATACCTTGTTTGACATGTCAATGAGGGTACATCTTATATATTCACTGATGACTTTCTGATTCATAAAATCTTCCAGCTTATTTTTGATATGCTCATATTCATTCAGGAGTATTTCCAGCTTCAGCTTGTCCTTTTCATATTCTTCAAACTGTTTTTCGTGAGAAAAAATATAATAAGGAATCAGCAGAAGAAGATCTTTTTCAAAAATTTCGTTCAGTGGATATCGTTGAGATTTCATCACCGGAATATCATATTCTAATGTCCCACCTGGGGTGGCTATTTTGATCTTCAGCGTATCTGGCGTGGATGTATGATATCTTAAAAACAATACAGCAGAGTGAGGTAGTGTTACGGTAAGGACATTTCCTCTGATCTCACCTTCATCAAGAGCAATCTGTGTGTCATATTCAAAGAACCTGATAAGCATACTGTTATCAGCATTGCTCTGACATTCCAGGTGGTATTTTTTTGTTTCTTTTCCTTGTATCATAAAACTGGTATCTGTGATCCGCTCTTTTTCATTTCCCCCCTGTTGGTTCAGGAAGTGCTCATTTGGGGAAAAGACTATTTTTTCCTGGCCGGAAAAATGTTCGCCAAATATTTCGTTTATTACGGGAATGATTAAAGGACTACAGTCATTCAGCAGTGTGCGGAACACATCATCATAAGGTGTGTTTGTTGTGCTTTCGTTTTTCATTTGTACCTGCTCCTTATATTTTATCATATTTCATAATTTTACTCAATGCGTTCTTCTGCATCAAAATCCGAGACAGCAGGCGCTGGGGTTACTTTTCACGGGTAGGGGCCGCGAGGTGTTTTTGTGCGCTGTTTGCACAA
>CAMWUL010000064.1 GCA_947177445.1 uncultured Lachnospiraceae bacterium
ACAGGGGCGGATGCAGGGACAGGGGCGGATGCAGGGACAGGGGCGGATGCAGGGATAAGGACGAATGCAGAGACAGGCACAATGACATGGACAGAGCCGGGGGATATTTGACGGGCCGGCTTCTGACCTGGTTCCGGGGGATTCCCTGGATGTCTCTGGCAAAAGGAAAGGAAAAATATTTTTTCAGGGTCCGCAGAGAGCTTGAGGAGACTATCAGACAGTCGGACAGGGAGCTTTGGGACGGCGCTCTGCTTGCAGAGGGAGAGGCCGTGGATCTGGCCGGGATGCTTTGTGCGGATGAAAGGGTGATCCTTTTTGGCCGGGGCAGGCATCGGATTTTTTGGCTGAATACCATGTTCGGAAAAGGGCATGTACGGGAGTTCTCCGGGGAGAGAGGCAGGGACGGTCTTTGGATCTGGGAGGGCGGCATGGAGAGCAATGTGGGGATTCTGCTGGCTTCGCAGGACTTTGAGAGCAGTCTTTCGCCCCGGCTTTTACAGGAGATCTTGAATGTAAATGAGGCTTTTACGCAGGAGCAGGCGGACAGAAGGCTTAAGGAGCTGGCCCGGGAGGGGGAGCGAAGGGGCGGCAGGAATATGGCAGCGATGGTATTGTATGGGAGGGAATTTGAGCCGGGATAAGGAGGATGGGCATGGAGCGTGTATTGAAGGAGCACGGTTTTTTGAGGCGGCAGCTGCTGGGCCGTGGAGGATTTTCCAGGGTATACTGTGTGGAGGAGGCGGCATCGGGCAGGCGCTATGCCTGTAAAGTCAGTGAAAACGTGGCGCTGCTTAAGAGGGAGGCGTTATTTTTAAGGAGGGCCCTTCATCCGCTGTTTCCCAGCCTTCGGGAATGGTGGGTGGAGGACAAAGCCGGGTACCTGGTGACGGATTTTGTGCCGGGCGGCAGTCTGGAGGCATTGCTTGAGCGGCGTGGAGGGTTTTCGGAGGCACAGGCAGTGAGGATAGGCATGGAGCTGGCTGAAGGCCTTCTTTTCCTTCATGAAGGGGCAGGAGGATTGATTTTTCGGGACGTAAAGCCTGCCAATATTATGATCCGGCAGGACGGCAGAATAAAGCTTCTGGATTTTGGCTGTGCCTGTGAGATCGGAGAAAGCAGGGCGGGGATTGCGGGAACACCCGGATATGCCGCGCCGGAACAGCTGGAAGGAAGCAGAGGGCTGACGGTGCGATGCGATGTGTACGGGCTGGGAATGACGCTGAAGGCTATGAGGGGAGACGGCGCAGGCCGCCGGCTGTCCAGGGTGATAGCCGCCTGTACCCGGCAGGAGCCTCTAAGGCGGCTTCCGGATATGCGCAGCGTCATGGCGGAGCTGGCCGGGTGCCGGAGAGGAAAGGCCGGAAGCAGGCGGCAGACAGAGCTTTCCGGATCGGGGATTCTGGTTCAGAAAAATATTTGGGAAAGCCCATGGAAAACCCCTTGAGTTTTGAGGACATGGCTAGTATACTGAATGTAAGATGTTACTGTAAAAGGTAACGGCAGAAATTCTGCAAAAAAAATAAAAAAAGGAGATTTGATTATGCGTTTTTTCATTGACACAGCCAGGGTTGAGGATATCAGAAAAGCAAATGACATGGGTGTCATCTGCGGCGTCACCACCAATCCTTCTCTGATCGCAAAGGAGGGGAGAGTGTTCGAGGAGGTTATCGCAGAGATCGCTTCTATCGTTGACGGGCCCATCAGCGGCGAGGTAAAGGCTACCACTGTGGATGCGGAGGGTATGATCCGGGAGGGAAGACAGATCGCGGCGATTCATCCCAATATGGTGGTAAAGATTCCCATGACCGTGGAAGGTCTGAAAGCATGTAAGGTTCTTTCATCGGAGGGAATCAAGACCAATCTGACGCTGATCTTCACCGCCAATCAGGCACTTCTGGCCGCCAGGGCAGGAGCCGCATATGTATCACCTTTCCTGGGCCGTCTCGATGATATCAGCCAGAGAGGCGTGGATCTGATTCGGGAGATTTCCGATATTTTTGCCGTGACGGATCTGGATACCCAGATTATTGCGGCCAGCGTGCGGAATCCTGTCCATGTGACAGATTGTGCGCTTGCGGGGGCAGATATTGCAACCGTTCCCTATTCCGTGATCGAGCAGATGGTGAAGCATCCGCTGACCGATGCGGGTATTGCCAAGTTCCAGGCCGATTACAGGGCAGTTTTTGGAGAATAAAGGGAAGTCCTTTGAAGCATATAAAATGGGCCAGGGCTTACGCCCTGGCCCTGCTCATTCATGACAATAGAAGACACGCGAAGCGTGAATTCTATTGTTGGCAGAGAAAGCTTATTTCATCTGCTCCTCCTGCTTCTTGATCATACGCCGAACCATCTCGCCGCCGATAGAACCAGCCTCACGGGAAGTCAGATCTCCGTTGTAGCCCTCCTTCAGGTTCACACCCAGCTCGGATGCAACCTCAGTCTTGAAACGATCCATAGCAGCCTTTGCTTCAGGCACTTCTACTCTATTACTTCTGTTACCGGACATTCTTTTTCACCTCCATTAGTGTTTCCTTTTTTTCTCTATCTTCAAGATAAGTGCTGCATGCACCTATCCTGAAGATCAGGGCTTGGTGTCTGCCGCGACTTATCTTGGTCTTAGTATGACCTGGCAGGATGAAAATATGTTGGAAACTTTTGGTTATGTGGAATTCAGTTTTCGCTTGACTTATCTGATGATAGCATGCACAATAAAAAAGGTTTTTTACATAGAAATTCGCAATGGGGAAGATAAATATGAATGGGTTGAAAAATTTCAAGCTTTTGCCGGCTTTGATTGCAATACTTTTGTCGGTACTTCTGGCCGGCTGCGGACATAGTGAAGAAAGCGGCGGGACTGTGACAGTCCGGGTAGGATCTTTGAAAGGACCTACTTCTCTGGGAATTCTGTTTTTAATGGAAAAAGCAGAAAATAAAGAGACGAAGAACGAGTATGAGTTTCGGATGGCGGCGGGAGCGGAGGAGCTGCTGCCCCTGATGGTAAAGGGAGAGCTGGATATAGCGCTGGTGCCGGCCAACGTGGCGGCCATATTATATGAAAAGACAGACGGCGGAGTGGCTGTAGTGGATATCAACACGCTGAGCGTCCTGTATCTGGTGACGGGATCGGACCAGGTTGGCAGCGCGGCGGATTTGAAGGGCAGGACAATTTATCTTACGGGGAAGGGAACCACGCCGGAGGCGGTGCTTAAATTTATTTTGCATGCCAACGATCTTGGAGAGGACGATTATCGTCTTGAATTTCAGTCGGAGGCGGCCCAGACGGCGGCGCTCCTGGCGGAGCATCCGGAGGCGGTGGGATTGCTGCCGCAGCCCTTTGTGACGGCGGCGCTTTTACAGAATGAGGACCTGCGGACAGTGCTGGATATGGGGAAGGAATGGACAGCGGCCCAGGAGCTTATGAAGGACGGCAAAGGAAGCCCCATGGTCACAGGCGTGACGGTGGTGCGAAAAGCCTTTCTTGAGGAGCATCCGGAGGCGGTGGAGGAATTTCTCCGGGAGCATCAGGCCAGCGCGGAGGCTGTTCTGGAGGATGTGGAGACGGGGGCTGCTCTGGCGGTGGAGGCGGGAATCCTGGCTAAGGAGGCTGTGGCAAAAAAAGCCATACCGGAATGCGGCATTACCTGTATGACCGGGCAGGAGATGAAGGATGCGCTTTCCGCTTATCTGGAGGTACTGGCAGATTTTGATTCCGGGCTCATCGGCGGAAAACTGCCGGCGGATGACTTTTATTTCCTCCCATGAAAGAAAAAATAAGAAAAAGCGCCATAGTGCTGTTTTGGCTGGCTGTGTGGGCGGCGGCGGCACTGGCGGCGGACAATGAAATATTGCTGGCCGGCCCCGGAGAGACCTTCCGGGAGCTGTGGGAAATGCTGTGCGGAGCAGGCTTTTACCGGGCGGTGGGAGGCTCTCTTCTTCGGATAGGAACGGGATTCCTGGCGGGAGCGGTCTGCGGTGTGGCGCTGGCGGCAGGAAGCTTCCGATTTGCCGTGCTGGAGGAGGTGATGGCCCCGGCGGTCCGTTTTTTAAAGGCTGTGCCGGTGGCTTCCTTTGTGGTACTGCTCCTGATCTGGTGGGGTTCTTCTTTTCTGGCGCTGGCAGTCTGCTTTTTGGTGGTGCTCCCACAGCTTTATATCAGTGTGCTGGAGGGCCTAAAAAGCGTAGACGGGAAAATACTGGAGATGGCGAAGGTTTTCCGGCTTCCCCTCGGCACCCGTTTCTTCTATATTTACAGACCTGCAATGAAGCCCTTTTTATATGCCGGTCTCAAAATTTCTCTGGGGCTGTGCTGGAAGTCCGGCGTGGCGGCAGAGGTCATGGGGATTTCCGCGGCCTCTCTGGGGGAAGGGCTTTACCTGTCCAGGATCTATCTGAACACGGCGGGAGTTTTTGCCTGGACGGTGGTAATCCTTCTGCTGAGCATGATTTTTGAAAAATTGATTCTGTTTCTGGCCGGAAAATTTTTTGCCTGGGAACCAGAGTGCGGGAAGCAAAAGAGCTCCGGAGAGGGAGAAACGGCAGGCACCCTGGAGCTGGTTCGTGTTACGAAGGGTTATGGGGACCGGAAGGTGCTGGATCAGGTCAGCGTCTGCTATGAGCCGGGCCGGACTTACTTTCTCACCAGTCCTTCGGGAAGCGGAAAGACCACATTGCTCCGTATTCTGGCGGCGCTGGAGGAGCCTGACGAAGGATCCGTCCGCCTTCCCGGTCCCTGCAGCATGATGTTTCAGGAGGACAGGCTCTGCGAAGAATACAGTGCTGTAAAGAATGTGGAAATGGTGACCGGGGACAGGGAACGTGCCAGGGAGGCTCTGAAAAGGGTGCTTGAGGAGGGGGATCTGGAGAAGCCCTGCTGTCAGCTCAGCGGCGGAATGAAGCGCCGGGTGGCGCTGGTCCGGGCCATGGAGGCAGAGTCCTGCTTCGTGCTGCTGGACGAGCCCTTTACCGGAATGGACCACCTGACAGGAGAGCGCTCCCGGGGCTATATCCGGGAGCGGCAGGGAGAAAGGCCCTTAATCATTGCGGAGCACAACACTTTTTGAAAAATAATTTGTATTTTGACAGACTTTATGATATAATCCTACAATGATTGTGATCATGTCCGCACGGGAAGACGGAATATGCCAAAAAGCCGGCTCACAGCGCTTTTCGGGGATGCAGGACATTTCGGGACAATGGATATGGCCCCGCCGGGGGATAAAGGAGGAAATTGCATAATGAGTTTACAGGTAGAGAAATTAGAGAAGAATATGGCGAAGCTGACTATCGAGGTACCCGCCGAGGAGCTGGAGAAGGCCATCGAAAATGCGTACCGGAAAAATAAGAACCGGATCAGCATTCCCGGCTTCCGCAAGGGCAAGGCATCCCGGAAGATGATCGAGCAGATGTACGGTAAGTCAGTGTTTTATGAGGATGCCGCCAACGAGCTGATTCCGGATGCCTATGACAAGGCACTGGATGAGTGCAGCGAGGAGATCGTGTCCAGCCCCAGGGTGGACGTGGTGCAGCTGGAGGCGGGAAAGCCTTTTATCTTTACGGCCGAGGTGGCTCTGAAGCCCGAAGTGACCCTGGGTACCTACAAGGGCGTGAAGGTGAGCAAAATGGATACAGAGGTCTCCGACGCGGATGTGGAGGCTCAGATTGACAGAGAGCGTGACAAGAATTCCAGGCTGGTGGAGGTTACGGACAGAGAGGTTCGGGACGGCGACAGCATAGTGCTGGATTTCGAGGGCTTTGTGGACGGCGCGGCCTTTGAGGGCGGCAAGGGGGGCGACTATTCCCTGACCATCGGTTCCAATACCTTTATCCCCGGCTTTGAGGAGGCGCTGATCGGTGCGCAGATCGGTGTGGAGACAGATGTGAACGTGACCTTCCCGGAGGACTATCAGGCGGAGGAGCTGGCAGGCAGGGCCGCGGTATTTAAGTGTACTGTGAAGAAGATTCAGGAAAAGCAGCTCCCGGAGCTTGACGAGGACTTTGTGGGTGAGGTTTCCGAGGAAAGCGATACTGTGGAGGAATACAGGGAAGAGGTAAGGCGGACTCTGACAAAGAGGAAGGAAGAGGAAGCAAAGGATATCAGAGAGGACGAGGCTATCGCAGCACTGATCGCAGAGGCGCAGATGGAGATCCCCGACGCTATGGTGGAGACTCAGCAGAGGCAGATGGTTCAGGATTACGCTCAGAGGATGCAGGCTCAGGGAATTTCCATGGAGCAGTACACCCAGATCACCGGCGTGACTGCCAAGATGCTTCTGGAGCAGATGAAGCCCCAGGCCCTGCGGAGAATCCAGTCCAGGCTGGTGCTGGAGGCAGTGGTGAAGGCCGAGAATATTCAGGCCTCCGAGGAAGACTTTGAGAAGGAAGTCCAGGCCATGGCGGAGGCTTACGGCATGGAAGCCGATAAGGTGAAGGAGATGCTGGGCGAGAACGGCAGGGAGCAGGTGATGCAGGACCTGTGCGTGAAGAAGGCCCTTGCCCTCGTGACCGAAAATGCGGAAGAAAAGGAGCCCGAGGCGGAGTAAGGCCAGGCGCTTTTCGGGGCGGAATAAGATGTAAAGCAGAATCAGGGAAGGAGAATTTACTATGAGCTTAGTGCCTTATGTCATTGAACAGACCAGCAAGGGTGAAAGATCCTATGATATTTATTCCAGACTTTTAAAAGACAGAATCATATTTCTCGGGGAAGAAGTAAATGATACATCTGCGAGCATTGTGGTAGCACAGCTGCTGTTTTTGGAGGCGGAGGATCCGGAGAAGGACATCCACCTGTACATCAACAGTCCGGGCGGGGTGATTACCGCCGGCATGGCCATCTATGACACCATGAATTATATCAAGTGCGATGTATCTACGGTGTGTATCGGCATGGCGGCCAGCATGGGCTCCTTCCTGCTTTCCGGCGGCGCCAAGGGCAAACGGTTTGCGCTTCCCAACGCGGAGATCATGATCCATCAGCCCTCGGGCGGTACCCAGGGCCAGGCCACGGAGATCGAGATCACGGCCAGGCACATCCTGAAGACAAGAGAAAAGCTGAACCGCATGCTGGCGGAAAATACGGGCAGAGATTATGAGACCATCTGCGCCGATACGGAGCGTGATAACTGGATGAGCGCCCAGGAGGCTCTGGAGTACGGCCTCATCGATATGGTGATCACTTCCCATGACGTGGAGAGCGCCAAGTAACAGCAAAAGCGCTTTCAACTATTGAGTTTTATTCCGCCTCGGCGGATATGGGGTATAAAATAAGGGGATCCGTGTCCGCCCCGGGCGGAAGGATCGGAAATTAGGAGAAGATAATGGCAGCAAATATTATCGGAAATGACATCAGATGTTCTTTCTGTAATAAAACTCAGGCACAAGTGCGCAAGCTGATCGCCGGACCGGCGGGTGTCTATATCTGTGATGAGTGTATTGATATCTGTGTGGATATCCTGGACGAGGAGCTGGAAGAGGAAGAGATGGAGGAATCTGTCCGTCCGGATATCAATCTGCTGAAGCCCATTCAGATCAAGAGCTTTCTGGATGACTATGTGGTAGGTCAGGAGGAGGCAAAAAAGGTATTGTCCGTGGCGGTATACAATCACTATAAAAGAGTCACCGCCCCCAAGGATCTGGATGATGTGGAGCTGCAGAAGAGCAATATTATCATGGTAGGCCCCACCGGCTCCGGCAAGACCTATCTGGCTCAGACCCTGGCAAAGATCATCAATGTTCCCTTTGCCATCGCGGACGCCACCACTCTGACCGAGGCGGGCTATGTGGGAGAGGATGTGGAAAACATCCTTCTGAAGCTGATTCAGGCGGCGGATTACGATGTGGAAAGAGCCCAGTTCGGCATGATCTATATCGACGAGATCGACAAGATCACGAAAAAGGGTGAAAATGTGTCGATTACCCGGGATGTGTCCGGCGAGGGCGTACAGCAGGCGCTTCTGAAGATCGTAGAGGGAACCGTGGCCAACGTGCCGCCTCAGGGAGGAAGAAAGCATCCCCATCAGGAGTTGATTTCCATCGATACCTCCAATATTCTGTTTATCTGCGGAGGAGCCTTCGACGGACTGGAAAAGATCGTGGAGGCCAGACTGGACCGCAAGGCCATCGGGTTTAATACGGAGATTTCCAAGAAGAATACCAGAGAGCTGAGCGACCTTCTTCAGGAGGTGACGCCCCAGGATCTGGTAAAGTTCGGTCTGATTCCGGAATTTGTGGGCCGTGTGCCCATTTGTGTGTCTCTGCGGGGACTGGACAGGGAAGCGCTGGTGCGCATTCTGAAGGAGCCCAAGAACGCGCTGATCAAGCAGTATAAGAAGCTGTTTGGCATGGATGACGTGGAGCTTACCTTCGACGAGGAGGCTGTGAACGCCATTGCGGACAAGGCCTTTGAGCGCAAGACCGGCGCCAGGGGTCTGCGTTCCATCATGGAGGATGTACTTATGGATACCATGTACAGAATCCCCTCTGACGATACCATTGAAGAATGTGTGATTACCAAAGAAACCGTGGAGGGCAATACGGAGCCTATCACACTTCACAAGAACGAGCGCAGAAGATTGGATACAGCGATATAGGACAGGCGAAGTGCCTGGGTGCCGGAGCATCGTCCCTGGGGACGGTGCTCCGTGTCCGTAAAGGGACTTTTCCGTGTGAAAGGACGAAGCTTATGATCATTAAAAATGTCAGTCTGGAGACCGTCTGCGGCGTCACCAGCAGGATTCCGGACAACAGCTGGCCCGAGGCGGCCTTTGCAGGAAAGAGCAATGTGGGGAAATCTTCTCTGATCAATGCGCTGATGAACCGTAAGTCTCTGGCCAGAACCAGCTCCCAGCCGGGAAAGACCCAGACGATAAATTATTATAATGTGAATGATCAGCTTTATTTTGTGGATCTGCCGGGGTACGGCTTTGCCAAAGCAAACGAGAAGGTGAAGGCCCAGTGGGGGAAGATGGTGGAAAATTATCTGCATAAGTCCAAGGCCCTGCGTCTGGTTTTTCTTCTGGTGGACATTCGTCATGCGCCCTCGGAAAACGACTGCATTATGTACGACTGGATCTGCAGGAACGGGTATCGCCCCGTGATCGTGGCCACCAAGCTGGACAAGATCAAGAGGAGCCAGATTCGAGCTCAGCTTCAGCTGATCCGCAAAACGCTGAAGGCTTCGGAGGAGATCATCATCATTCCCTTTTCCGCGCAGACGAAGCAGGGCAGGGAGGAAATCTACGGGATTCTGGACAGAATCGTGGAGGAAGATACACATGAAGAAGTATTGTAAAGCGCTGACAAATCTGGCGGTTGCCGCCGTGCTGTTTCTGGCAGTGGTCTTTTTGCTCCCCAAAGCGCTGGTTTTCTTTTCTCCCTTTGTGACGGGCTGGATCATCGCATTGCTGGCAGGACCGCTGGTTCATTTTTTTGAAAAAAGGCTGAAGCTGAAGCGGAAGATCGGCGGAGCGTTCGTCATTGTGGCGGTGATTGCGCTGGTGGTGATTTTGATTTATTTTGTGATGGCGCAGCTGCTGGAGCAGGCCATGGGACTGGTCGGAGCGCTTCCTGAAATGTGGGCGGGCATGGAGGCCGATCTGAACAGCATCGGCAGGAGTCTGAACGCCTTTTTAGAAAGACTTCCCCTGGATATCCAGCTGGGCTCCAATGACACCGTGGAGCAGATTGTGGCGAATCTGGGCGATTTTTTTGGAAAAATAGGAACGCCTACCATAGAGGCTGCCGGGAACCTTGCCATGCGGCTGCCCTCCATTTTTATTGGTATTATTATGGCGCTGCTCTCCTCCTATTTTTTTGTGGCAGAGCGGCACCAGATCAGCCAATGGTTTCGTATGCATGCGCCGGCGGCTGTTCAGCTGCGTTACGATATGGTGTGTCGGAGCCTTGTGCGGTCTGTGGGAGGATATCTGAAGGCGCAGCTGAAGATAGAGGTGTGGATGTATCTGCTTCTGCTGGCAGGTTTGGGAGTGCTCCGGGTGAATTATTTCGCATTGATTGCGCTGGGAATTGCCTTTCTGGATTTTCTGCCCTTCCTGGGGACGGGCACCGTGCTGGTGCCCTGGGCCATTATCAAGATATTTACGGCGGATTATAAAATGGCCATCGGACTTCTGATCATCTGGGGAGGCGGGCAGCTGGCCAGACAGCTGATCCAGCCAAAGATTGTGGGAGATTCCATTGGGGTTCCGCCGCTTCCCACACTGTTTTTGCTGTACATAGGCTATAAGCTGGGAGGAGTGGTCGGCATGATCGTGGCGGTTCCTCTGGGACTTCTTCTATACACCATGTATGAGGACGGGGCCTTCGACACTACCAGGGACAGCGTATTGGTTTTGATGGCCGGTATCAACCGTTTCCGCCGGCTGGACCGTGAGGATATGAGCGAGGTGGATACCATGCAGAGCCAAAATCAGCAAATGGCACAGGAGGTCAATCGTCAGCGGCAGGAATTTCAGCGGCAAAGGGAAGCGGAGAAGCAGGCAGGGCGCAGGAGGCGCGGGCCCGACAAAAAAATGTGAAAATTTTGTGAACTTTGGAACTTATTTAGAAAAAAAACCGTCTATTACAGCAGAGGGTGCCTTCAGGGTATTCTCTGCTGAACCGCTTTGTGGAAATGGATATTACTTATGCAACTTTGATACAAAAATATTTTAATATAAATGCAGTATAATGATATACTGAGGGATATAAATAAGTAGAAGAAAAGGTTTGGCGCGAAACGGTCAAATGACAAAAGCAGAAATCGACAACAGGGAATTACAATTAAAGATCGGAAAATACGGCGACATGCTTTTCAAGCTGAGTTTACTGCGTCTGCAGAACCCGCAGGATGCGGAGGACGTTGTGCAGGAGGTGTTTTACCAGTATATAAGGTTTTACGGAACGTTTCAAAGCGAGGAGCACGAGAAGGCATGGCTGCTGAAGACAACGGTGAACGCCTGCCGGAAGGTGTGGAGAAGCGCCTGGAAGCGGCATCAGAGCAGTGAGGAATGGACGCAGATCCTGGAGGAAGGAAAGGGGATGCAGGAGGAGTCTGCAGGCGGGCCGGAGGAGGGGCTGCTGCAGAGAGAGGCGAAGAAAAAGCTTTTGGAAGCGGTGCTGGCCCTGCCGGTCAAGTATCGGGATGTGATCCACCTTTTCTATTATCAGGGATTTTCCGTGAAGGAGATCGCCCAGGTTACCGGGAGCAAGGAGTCCACAGTTACTTCGCAGCTTACCAGAGGAAGGGAAATTTTAAAGAGGTCATTGAAGGAGGAATATGACTTTGGATGAATTTCGGAAAAAATATCGCCAGGCGGTGGATGAAATTCTGCCTGAGCTTCATATGGATGCCGAACGGATCCGGGACGAGCTTCATCACCGCAGAATGCGGCAGAGACAGCGAAACCGAATGCTGGTAAAGGGCGCTGCGTCAGCGGCGGCGGTTTTTCTGGTGTTCGGGGCAGGCACAGCGGCGGCAAAGAATTATCGAAACAGCGTGATTGAGATGCAGGAAAACGGATATTCTATCACCTCGATGGATGCATACGCGGGAACCTGTGCAGGCGGAGTGCCGGAATCGGGTGTGGATCTGGCAATGGAAAGAGGCAGGGCGGCTCCCCAGGAGTGCGAGGGAATTGTGGAGATTTATGACATTCAGTCGGTGGAGTATAATTCCCTGGAAGAATTTTCCAACCATGAAACAGTGGCGGTGGCCCTTCCGGATTTTGCGCTTTTTCCGGCGGTCTTTCAGGAGGAAAATATCCTGGTGCTCAACGGAGGGGAGCATTTGACCATCACTCTCAGGGCAGGGGAGCGGTATTGTTTTCTGCGGCAGTTCGACCACAGAAAATGCGATTCATATGCGTCAACCACGTCGTTTTCCGGAGAAAACGCCAATGAGAGGAATCTTGTCACCGACCAGGGGATGTGTTTTAAGGTATTTGACACATTGTCGGAGGACGGAAGCCTGGAGAGCATTCACGCCGTGATTTCGGTGAACGGCAGAGATCTGGCCCTGGATTTCAGGGGATTTGAGACGGGTGTGGTGGAGCAGGTGCTGACGGCCATGGATCTGTCAGTGTACTTTACGGATTAAAAATTTCATTTTTCGTGCGGAAGCATGAAACAGGTTTTTCAGGAATAAAAATGACGCGTGGGATTATTTTCGGCGGACGCCGCATAATGCCGGGCGGGAAAGGTGTGAGTATAAGATGAAAAAGGTTTTAGTTTACAACAATCAGACAGGAATCGCGGAGAAAATGGAACCGCTGTTTGCAGGTGAGGGGCTTGAAATGGTGGTGGCGGCAGATCTGGATCAGCTGTATGCCCGGCTGGATGCCAGTGAGATCCACCTGATGCTGGTGGATGTGGAACTAAACGATAAGGGGTGGGATAAAGGAATCGAGGTCATTGCAAATCTGCGCCGCAAGAGCAGTATTCCGGTGATCGTGGTGTCGGCCCAGTCTGCGGAGACGGCTAAGATTATGGCTCTGGAGGCGGGAGCGGATGATTATGTGACCACAGACTGCAATCCGCTGGAGCTGCTGGCCCGGGTAAAGTCTCAGCTGCGCAGATATACGCAGCTGGTGAATATGTATGTAAATATTGACAGGATCTACAGAGTGGACGGACTGGTGATCGACGATATCCAGAGAACGGTTACCGTAGAAGGCAGAAATGTAAGGCTGACGCCGATTGAATACAAGATTCTCCGGCTTCTGGTGCAGCAGAAGGGACGGGTATTTTCCAACAGCCAGATTTATGAAAACATCTGGCATATGCAGGCCATAGGAGCGGACAATACCATTGCGGTGCACATTCGCCATATCCGGGAAAAGATAGAGGCCAATCCCAAGGAGCCCAGGTACCTGAAGGTGGTGTGGGGCAATGGGTATAAGGTGGGATGAGCCTGACTGCTGCCAATTTGTGCCTATTGGACAAAAACTCAAAGGAAGGGCTGTTACCTGTATGCGTAACAGTCCTTTTTCGGGTACATGAAAAGCACGTTGAAGGTGAAGAACGTGCGCAGATAGTCATTGACAGGGATGAAAAAATAATCTATTGTAGAAGACATACAATATAACAAAAGAAGATAGTATTGAAAAATATAAGGGGGACGGAGCAATGGACAGAGCATCACTAAACATACAGGAAAATCAGACGGCAGGGCGGCCTAAGTGGAAGGGAGGTATCAGTGGGAGCACGCTGAAGCTTATAGCCCTGACGGTTATGCTGCTGGATCATACGGCGATGGCGGTGCTGGGACGTCTTCTGCTTCGGAACGGATATGCAAGGATTATGCTGAACACAGAGCCGGGGGCATATGAGGTATGGCAGGCACAAAATATGGTGATTTTAGTGCTGTATTGGGCGATGCGGCTGATCGGACGGCTGGGCTTTCCCATATTCTGCTTTCTTTTGATCGAAGGAATCCGGCATACCCGAAGCAAAATGAAGTATATTCTGCGGATGGGCTGTTTTGCTCTGATCTCCGAGATTCCCTTTGACCTGGCCGTAAGGGGACAAATACTGGAATTTAGCTATCAAAATGTTTTCTTTACATTGTTTCTGGGAGTGGTGGCGCTGTGTGCCTATGATTTTTTTGATTCCCGTGAGATTCCCGCTCAACTGCAGTCGGTTTGTCTCTTTGCCGGTATTTTTATACCCGGAATGTATATAGCATTGTTTTTGCACCATAATTCACAGAGGCTGTTCGGATGGTATATCAGTCCCAGAGCTCTTTTGAGGGTTATCATAGTGACGTTTGCCATCATAGCATTTCTTCTGGGGGTATACGCGTGCAAGCGGGGGCTGGAGCCGGCCCGAAGTCTGGCGGTAAACCTGGGAGTGATGGCCGTAATGATGTTTGCCGCAGACTTCCTGAAGACGGATTATGCATCCCTGGGAATTCTGACCATTTCCGTGATGTACTTTTTCCGGAAGAAGCCCGTAAGGTCCATGCTGGCCGGCAACATTGTGCTGACCCTGGGAGAGCTCAGCGAATTCACATCATTTGCCGCCCTGCTTCCCATAGCGCTGTACAACGGAAAAAGAGGATTGAAAATAAAGTATTTCTTTTACATATTTTATCCGGCCCATCTGCTGATCCTGTACCTGGTGGCGGCAGCCATGGGAATGGGAGACCTGCCGGGAATATAAGAGAAAGGAAGAAAACGATATGTTGGAAGTAATGGAGCTGACAAAAAGATATGGAAAGACGCTGGCGGCAGACGGTGTGGGCTTTACGGTGCCGGACGGGCGGATCGGGATTCTGCTGGGGCCTAACGGGGCGGGAAAGTCCACGGTGATCAAAAGCATTGCCGGATTGCTGCGATATAAGGGGAGCATTCGGATACAGGGGCATGATTCCCGTTCTCTGGAGGCGAAAAGGTGCTTTGCCTATGTGCCGGAGATGCCCTACATGTATGATGCGCTCACGGTGAGGGAGCACATGGAATTCATCGTCAGAGCCTACGGCGTGGAGGTGACGGAGGATGAGATCCGGGAGCTTCTTGAGCAGTTTGAGCTGGAGGATAAGCAGGATAAGCTGGGGAACGAATTGTCCAAGGGCATGATGCAGAAGGTCAGCATCTGCTGTGCGCTGATTATCCGTCCCAGTGTGATCCTGCTGGATGAGCCTATGGTGGGGCTGGATCCTGCCGCCATCAAGGAATTGAAGGAAGTGATTCTGAAGCTGAAGGCCCGGGGGACCACGGTGCTGATCAGCACCCATATGCTGGAGATGGTGAAGGAATTGTGGGATGTGACCTTTGTCATGGATAAGGGCCGTATTCTGGGAACCTACACCAGGGAGGCGCTCGGAGAAGAGGACCTGGAGGAGTTGTTTTTCTCCGTCACAGGTCAGTCCGGAAAAAATCGGGAAGCGGAAATGCCCGTGGCCAGACAAAAGGGGGTATGAACATGGGAGCCATCGGATATCTATACCGGCGGATTCTTGCCAACCGCATCAAAATGGCGCTGCGCAGGCCGGTGACATACTTTTATATAGTGGTTTTTCTGATTTACATGTTTGCGGTTCCCATGTCCCTGAAAGTACTGGCAGAGGAATATCGTCTGGACGCTCCCGACGGCATGGCGGCGGTACTCACTTTGTTTGCCTTTTGGGTGATTCCCGCAAATCTGATCGCCTATGCCAGGCGAAAGGGTCTAATATTCCGCAACAGTGACATTCACTTTTTGTTTCCCTCGCCCACGGGACCTAAACAGATTTTGCTGTTTGCCCACCTCAAGAGCCTGGTGGCACAGAGCATGGTGCTTCTTTTTGTGGTATGCTGCGGCGGCACCATCTGCGGGGTGCCGGCATGGAAGCTGGCGGTATATTTCTTTTTCTCGCTGGTGGTGGAAAATGTGCTGGAGGGAAGCATCATGATGCTGCTCTACGGCTCGGAGCGGCTGGACGAGAAAAGGCGGGGGCTGGTGATCCGCGGGGCCTATGCCCTGGTGGGAATTCTGGCGGCCATCGGCATATATACCTATTTTCAAACGGGCCTGAGCTTTCAGAGCGTAGTGGGCTTCCTGCACAGCGACCTGGTGCAGATGGTGCCTGTAATCGGATGGTACATTTCGGTGATCCACCTGCTTTTCATCGGGCCAACGGTGGTGAATGTGACCGGAACGGTGCTTTACTTTTTGCTGACGGCGGAGCTGGTGATGGCAGCCGTGCGCATGAAATGTACCGGAGCCTATTATGAGGACGCCATTAAATTTGCGGAGGATTACGAGGAGGTCCTTGCCAGCCGCAGGCAGGGCAACACGGAAAAGAGGCTGGGAAAAAAGCAGAAGTTCGGCAAGGCCAGCGTGGTATGGCGGGGCAAGGGGGCCAGGGCGCTTTTTTACAGGCAGCTTCTGGAATATAAGAAGAGTAAATATTTTATCTTTGACCTGAACACGGCTGTGGCGCTGATCGCCGGCATCGGACTTGCATGGCTCTATGTGGAGGAAGGCGGTTTTGAGGCGGAAATATTTACAAATTTTGTCATACCGGGTCTGTCCGCATACCTGATCCTTATTTTTACCGCCGTGAACGGAAAGTGGGCCAAGGAGCTGAAATCCCCCTACACCTATATGATTCCGGACACGCCGTTCCGCAAGCTGATGCAGGCCACGGCCATGCAGCATGTGCAGAATCTGATCAACGGCCTTCTGATTACGGTTCCCGGGGCTGTGGTCATGGGAATGACGCCCATGCGGGCGGCGCTGTGCGTAATATTTTATATGGCTCTTGCGGCCAACAAGCTTTATGCGCTGGCCGTGGCCGAGGCGGTGGTGGGAGGAACCCTGGGAACTGTGGGGAAGCAGATGTTCCAGCTGTTCCTTCAGAGCTTTGTGATTCTGCTGGCCTTTTTGGGGGCGGTGACAGGAAATCTGGCGGGCGGCACAGATCTGGCTTATCTGATGATGGATGTGTTCCTTGTGCTGGCTACGGCGATATTTATGGTGCTGGCGGCTTTGAATTTTTATCGGATGGAGACGACATAGGAGACGAAAACCCGAGTATTTTTTCCTTGACAACGGCGTCTCCATCAATTATAGTTTCAATATAGCAAAAAGGCGATGACGAAGAGGAGTACCCGTCGCCCCTTGCCAGAGAGGACGGCTGTCCGGGCCTGCAGAATGCAGAAACGCAGGAGGACGCTGAGAGGCCGTTTGAAGGAAGGGATGGGGAAGGTAGCTTCCGAGCCGGAGGAGCCAAAGCAGGCGGTATGCATCCCTCCCGGCAAATGGGAATCAGGGACAGGCGGGAAATAGTCCGTACTAAAGCCGCAGGCCGTAAGTCTTCACGATTTATCCCCGTTATCGGATAGGACTTTGTTGGAAGTTCCATGAGGCAGCAGAAGTGTTTTGCTGTGAACAAAGGTGGTACCGCGTTTATGACGCCCTTTGTCGGTTTAGGCCGGCAGAGGGTATTTTTTTTGCAAACAGGCGCCGGAGGAAATGTCACGGGAAAGCGGTATCTGCCGAAAAGAGGAGTTTGAGCGGCGAAGTCGTGAAAGGCAACAAAGAGGACGGCCCGGAACAGGGCTGGGATCAGGAAAGGAGAAAAAATGGGAAAAGAACTGGCAAAAACCTACGACCCATCGGGGCTGGAGGACAGACTGTATCAGAAATGGCTCGACAAAAAGTATTTTCACGCGGAGGTGGATCATTCCAAAACACCCTTCACCATTGTGATTCCGCCGCCAAATATTACGGGTCAGCTGCACATGGGCCATGCGCTGGACAACACCATGCAGGATATTCTGATCCGGTTTAAGCGGATGCAGGGATATAATGCGCTGTGGCAGCCGGGTACGGATCATGCCTCCATCGCCACGGAGGTGCGGATCACGGAAAAGCTGAAGGAGGAAGGCATCGACAAGCATGACCTGGGCCGGGAGAAATTCTTGGAGAGAGCCTGGGAGTGGAAGAAAGAATACGGCGGACGTATTATTTCCCAGCTAAAGAAGATGGGCTCATCCTGCGACTGGGACAGGGAGCGTTTCACTATGGACGAGGGCTGCAACAGAGCCGTGACGGAAGTCTTTGTAAAGATGCATGAGAAAGGATATATTTACAAGGGCGCCCGGATCATCAACTGGTGCCCGGTGTGTAATACATCCATTTCCGACGCAGAGGTGGAATACCAGGAGCAGGCAGGGCATCTGTGGCATATCAAGTATCCTGTGATGAAGGAGGACGGAACGCCCAGCGATACGGAATTTCTGACCTTTGCCACCACCCGTCCCGAGACCATGCTGGGGGACACGGCTGTGGCCATTCATCCGGAGGATGAGCGCTACAGCCACCTGATCGGGAAAAGCGTAATGCTGCCTCTGATGAACCGGGTGATTCCCGTGGTTACGGACACCTATGTGGACAGAGAGTTCGGCACCGGCGTGGTGAAAATCACGCCCGCCCATGATCCCAATGACTTTGAGGTGGGAAAGCGTCACGACCTGCCGGTGATCAATGTGATGAACGACAATGCCTCTATCAACGAAAACGGCGGAAAATTTGCGGGTATGGACCGCTATGAGGCCAGAAGGGCCATTGTAAAGGAGCTGGAAGCGCTGGGGCTTCTGGTAAAGATCGAGGATTATACGCACAATGTGGGGACGCATGACCGTTGCAAGACCACCGTTGAACCGCTGGTGAAGGAGCAGTGGTTCGTGAAAATGGAGGAGCTGATAAAGCCTGCGGCGGAGGCGGTGAAAAACGGAGAGATCCGTCTGATTCCCGAGAGAATGGAGAAGACATATTTTAACTGGACGGACAATATCCGGGATTGGTGTATCAGCCGCCAGCTCTGGTGGGGACACCGGATTCCCGCCTATTACTGCGATGAATGCGGAGAGTGTGTGGTGGCCGGCCAGGCGCCGCAGCAGTGCCCCAAGTGCGGGTGCACCCATCTGACACAGGATCCCGACACGCTGGATACCTGGTTTTCCTCTGCCCTGTGGCCCTTTGAGACGTTAGGGTGGCCGGAACAGACCGAGGAGCTGAAATATTTCTATCCCACGGATGTGCTGGTGACAGGCTATGATATTATCTTCTTCTGGGTTATCCGCATGATCTTTTCCGGCTATGAGCATATGGGAGAAAAGCCCTTCCGCACCGTGCTGTTCCATGGGCTGGTGAGGGACGGCCAGGGCCGGAAAATGTCCAAATCCCTGGGCAACGGCATTGATCCGCTGGAAATCATAGAAAAGTACGGTGCGGACGCCCTGCGGCTGACACTGATCACAGGCAATGCCCCGGGCAACGATATGCGTTTTTATTATGAGAGGGTGGAGAACAGCCGCAATTTTGCCAACAAGGTGTGGAACGCCTCCCGCTTTATCATGATGAACATGGATGGGAAGACGGTGACGGTCCCCTCCGCACAGGAGCTGCAGCCTGTGGACAGATGGATCCTTTCCCGGCTGAACACTTTAGTGAAGGATGCCACCGACAATATGGAGAACTTCGAGCTTGGGATCGCGGTGCAGAAGGTGTATGATTTCATCTGGGATGAATTCTGCGACTGGTATATTGAAATGGTAAAGCCCAGGCTGTATAACACCGACGATGCCGTCAGCCAGAACGCGGCGCTGTGGACCTTAAAGACCGTGCTGACGGATGCTCTCAAGCTGCTTCACCCGTATATGCCCTTTATCACCGAGGAAATTTACTGCACTCTCCAGGAAATGGAGGAGGAGCATTCCGAATCCATCATGATCAGCAGATGGCCTGAGTATCTGGAGGAGCGAAGCTTTCCGAAGGAGGAGAAGGCCATCGAGATCATCAAGGAGGCCGTGCGGGGAATCCGGAATGTGCGCAGTGAAATGAATGTGGCTCCGGGCCGAAAAGCCAGCGTCCATGTGGTCAGTCAGGACAAGGAGATTCTGGATACTTTTGAGGAAGGAAAGCTGTTCTTTGCATCTCTTGCCTCGGCCAGCGAGGTGGTTCTTCAGATGGATAAGGCCGGGATCGATCCGGATGCAGTGTCCGTGGTGATCCCCGGCGCAACCCTGTACATTCCTTTTGCGGACCTGGTGGACATTGCTCAGGAGCTGCAGCGTCTGGAAAAGGAGCAGAAGCGCCTGGAGGGAGAACTGGCCCGGGTCAACGGCATGCTGTCCAATGAGCGGTTCCTGTCCAAGGCTCCGGAGGCCAAGATCGCCGAGGAGAAGGAGAAGCTGGCCAAATATACAAAGATGAAGGAACAGGTGGACGCCAGACTGGAGCAGCTGCGATAAGGAGGCCGGATCGGAAGGAGGGAATAAGCTTGAACATTTATGAGGAATGTCCTGTGCTGGAAAGCGGCAGATTTATATTAAGACCGGTTCAGAATCAGGATTGTGACGATTTGCTGAAGGTTTACAGCGATAAAAATGCTCTTCCGTTTTTCAACAGCGATAATTGTGACGGAGACAATTTTTATTATGCAACCGGCGAAAGAATGAGAGAAGCGCTGGACTTTTGGAAGCTGTCATATGAAAACGGCTGGTTTGTGAGGCTTTCCATTGTTGACAAAGAGGCATCAGCGGTAATCGGAACCGTCGAATTATGCTTAAGGATTTCTGAGGATCCGTTTAATCATATGGGGATTTTAAGGGTTGATGTGCGAAGCGACTATGAGAAAGAAGATGTGTTATATGATATTTGTACGCTTATAGCACCTCAAATACCGGAAATGCTGGGCTGTGACGCAGCCATAACCAAGGTTCCCATATATGCAGTAGAAAGAATGAAAGCCGTTTCCAGAGCCGGGTTTGTCAGGTCAGAGCATTTGCTGATTGGAAAGACAGGCTATGCTTACGACGGATACTGGATCAGAAAATAGTAAAAGAGAGGCCGGCTTTCCGGAAGGAAGGCCGGCCCCCAATATCGTTTATGCCTGTGCCATTGCTTTGACTCTGGCCATGGCTTTTTCCACAGGGGGAAGGGCCAGCAGGATAATGGTGATGATCATCTCCGGCAGAAGATAGCTCAGGTTGTAGACCGTGGAGGCCAGAATTGCCAACAGATTCCCTTCAACATTTCCCACATATTCCGTGTAGAATATAAATCCCGAAATTTCATGAAAAATAAAGCGTCCCAGGACTCCTGTTATGTATCCCAGCAGGAGTCCATGCTTTTTATTGGAGAAAAAGCCTGACAGTCCCAGGGCGCCAAAGGCCAGGGGGTAATCCAGCAGCACCTGGAGGGGATGGACGAAATAAGGGCCGACGATAAACTGCAGAATACCGAAAGCCACGGCACAGATCAGTCCCAGGACAGGGCCGTACCAATAGCCGGCCAGACAGATGATCAGCATGGAAAACAATGTGACGGAGCCTCCGTTTGGCAGTGAGGGCAGCTTGATTGCCGCACAGATCACCGTGGCAAGGGCGATGGCCATGGCACAGAAAACCAGCTTTTTGGCAGTAAAGACATTTTTGCTCATAAAAAAATCCTCCTTAAGTGTGGCTTAGGAGGGACGACATCGGCAGAAATTCCATACGCCGGAAGAGACACAAAGGATACCACAAACCATAACGCCTGCGTTATATGCGCTTTCCGCGGACAGAATATACTGCATTGCTTCCTTACGCCGGTATTACCCGGTTCAAGTAGTGAGGGTCAGAAAACAGCAGGATGCTGTTTCAATCTCAGCGATGTGCTCCCCTAGCGGTTGCTATATTCAAAAATTACTATACGGCATAAAGGATGGGGCTGTCAAGAATTTTTTCCAGCAGGCTTTTATAGCGAAGTTACTATTCACAGCCCCTCCACGCCCATGGGCAAAACCAGCCAGCGCTGCTGTCTGCCGCCGCTTTGCGGCTTTTTGTTTTGCTTATGTGTGTGGAGTGACTGCTTCCAGTCACATGAGAACCATCAGCCAGCTTCTTACAAGCAAGCTTGACGAATCTGTCTGCTGATTTTCATGTGGCTGTGAATCAATGTCATTAAGTTAATAACGAACTGACCGAAATGGTTAGACT
>CAMWUL010000065.1 GCA_947177445.1 uncultured Lachnospiraceae bacterium
CCTCCTCCAGCGCGTCGATCCGGGTGGGGATGTGGATCACGTCCTTCTTCTCCCCATAGGCCTCCAGAATGAAATGATAGTCCTCGTCGTCCCCCACTTCCATGGTCTTGAAGGTGTCCCCATGATAGGCATGGGTCAGGGACAGGACCTTCGTGCGCTTCCAGTCCCCCCGGTTCACATAATACTGCAGTGCCATCTTCAGGGCCACCTCCACCGCCACGCTGCCCGAGTCCGAGAAAAAGCAGTAGTCCAGATCCCCCGGCAGCCATTCCTCCAGCTTCTCCGCCAGCTTCCGCACCGGCTCATGGGTCAGCCCGCCCAGCATCACATGGGAGAAGCGGTCTGCCTGAGACTTGATGGCCTCTGTCAGGGCAGGGTGCTTATAGCCGTGGATTACGCTCCACCAGGAGGATACGGAGTCAATCAGCTTCTGATTTTTCGTATATAAATAAACGCCTTCTGCATCTATGATTTCATAAGGCGCTTTCATCGTCTTCATCTGTTGGTATGGATACCAGATCATATGGGGTTCCCTTCTTTCTATATGATATCATTCTCTGCTTTCAAAGCACTGTCATCACCAATGCATCAAGCCCAAAGTCATTGTTACTTTTCACGTCTTCGCCGTTCAAAGCAACATGATGCCCAGCACGTGCTGTCTCGGGTTTTTGTGCAAACAGCGCACAAAAACACCTCGCGGCCCCTTCCCATGAAAAGTAACGAAGTCATTCTTCATACAGCGCCGCCAGTGCGCCGCCGTCCAGGGCAAGCTCCTTTGCTCCTTCCTCCACGCAGGCGATGACCTTCAGCCCTGTCCGGTGCCGGCACATCTGCACATTGTCCTCCTCCATGACGTTTCCCGGGTGGAAGCGGTTGAAGAGGATGCCCTTTAAGGGGATGCCCCGGGAGCGCATGTATTCCGCGGTCAGCACCACATTGTTGATGGTGCCCAGCCCTGCGTCGGCAATGAGCAAACAGGACAGCTCCAGCCTGGCGATCACGTCCTCCAGCCAGATTTCCGCCTGGTCGAAGCAGACCGGACAGAGGATGCCGCCGCTGCCCTCCATGGTCACATAGTCGTACTCCCTGCACACTTCCCGGAAGCCCTTCTCCACCATGTCAAGCTGCACCGGATTCCCCTCCAGCCTGGAGGCCAGGTGGGGTGATACCGCATATTCATAGACATAGGGGCACATCTGCTCCAGGGGCTGGCCGATGCCGGATACCTCTTTCACATGGAGGGCATCCCCCGGAACCAGGGTGCCGTCGCTTCTGCGCACGTTGCCGCTCATGGCCGCCTTATAGTATCCTGCAAGCCTTCCGCTTTCCCTCAGCTTCTTCAGGATCAGGCCCGTCACATAGGTCTTGCCCACATCCGTGCCGGTTCCCACAATGAAGATTTTTTTCGCCTTTTTTAATTCTTTTTTGATTCCGTCCTTCATTCCTTCACTCATTGCAAAGCCTCACCTCAAATCCCAGATTCCGCACCATTTCCGAATCCCTCTCCACCGTGATTCCCGCAGTGGTCAGCATGTCCCCGGAGATGGCCGCATTGGCGCCGCTCTGAAAGCACTGCTTTCCCTTGTCCTCCAAAAGCCCTCTCCCTCCCGCAAGCCGGATGGATGCGTCCGGAATCAGGAACCGGAAGAGGGCCACGCAGCGCCTGGCCTCCCGATCTGTCAGGGGCTTCCTGTGCTCCAGGGGCGTGCCGGGGATAGGGTTCAGAAAGTTGACGGGAATGGACTTCACCCCCAGCTCCCTGGCGGTGAGTACCATGTCGATGCGGTCTTCCATGGCCTCTCCCAGCCCCAGAATGCCTCCGGAGCAGACGGACAGGCCTGCCCTCCGGGCCGCTTTCAGGGTATCTATTTTGTCCTGGTAGGTATGGGTGGTGCATATCTTCGGAAAAAATCCGGCGGAGGATTCCAGGTTGCAGTGCACCCGGGAAGCGCCTGCCTCCTTTATTTTCCGGAACTGCCCTTCCTCCAGCAGGCCGAAGGACACGCAGACCTGGATGCCGGTGTCCTGCCGGATGGCGCGGATGCTTTCGCAGACCTGCTCCACCTCACGGTCAGAAAGCCTCCTGCCGGAGGTGACGATGGAATAGCGCAGCGCCCCTCCGGCCTTGGCCCGCCTGGCTCCCTCCAGGAGCTTTTCCGTGGGCAGGAGTCCGTAGGCTTCCGTGCACTTGGCCTGGTAGTGGGCGCTCTGGGCGCAGTATTTGCAGTCCTCGGGACAGCGGCCGCATTTGCCGTTGACAATGGTGCACAGGTCAAAGCCCTGGCCGCACTTTTTCCTGCGAATCTCCTCCGCCGCCTCCGCCAGCTCCTCCAGAGGAGCCTCCGCCAGCAGCAGCGCCTCCTCCCGGGAAATGTCCCCGGTGGCGAGCGCTTTTTCTTTCAGTTCCTGTATGATGCCCATGATGATGCTTGCTCCTTTCGTATCTACGGAAAGTTCCGGATGTTTTTATGTTCAGGATATGTTATGTTCAACAGCCGCCACAGTAATCAATGGCTTCCGCTATGGCCGCGGCTGCGGCTGCCAGCTCTTCCTTCGTGTGGGTGGCCATCAGCGCCGCACGCAGCATGGCTTCCCCTTTTTTCACCGTGGGATAGCGGATGGCGGAGATGAAAAATCCCTGTTCCATCAGCCTTTCGGAAACCTTTACGGCCATCTCTTCCTCTCCGATCCGAATCGGTATGATGGCGGTCTCCGAATCTGCTTCCACGCCGTGCTCCTGAAGCTGGCCGCAGAAATGGCTGATGTTCTCCTGCAGCCGCTCCACACGCCAGGGTTCCTTTTCTATCAGCTCCAGGGCCCGCTTTGCCGCCGCCATGGTCACGGGAGAAAGGGAGGTGGAGAAAATATAGCTCCTGGCCTTGTTCTTCAGGTATTCCGTCAGGGTGCGGGAGCCGCAGACATAACCGCCCTCCGCGCCGATGGCCTTGCTGAGGGTTCCCATGAGGATATCCACCCGTCCCTCCATGTGGAAATGTTCCTCGCAGCCCCGGCCTGTGGCTCCGATCACGCCGGTGGCGTGGGCTTCGTCTATCATGGACAGCAGACCGTAAGCGTCAGCCAGCTCCACGAGCCCCGGCAGGTTTACGATATCCCCGTCCATGCTGAAGACCCCATCACTGACAATCAGCCCCTGTTTTCCCTGGCGTTCCCGGATTTTCCGCTCCAGGTCTGCCATGTCGTTGTGCCGGTAGACCACCGTCTCCGCCCTGGACTGCCTGCACCCGTCAATGATGCTGGCATGGTTTTTCTCGTCGCTGTAGATGATGTCCCCCTCCCTGCACAGGCAGGGGATGACGCCGCTGTTGGCCGCAAAGCCCGTGTTGAACACGATTGCCGCCTCTCGGCCCTTGAACCGGGCCAGGGCATCCTCCAACTGAGTATGGCAGATGCCGGTTCCGGTGGTGAGACGGGAACCGCCGGAGCCTGTGCCATACTCCATCAGGACCTTTGCCGCATATGCTTTCACCTGGGCTTCGTCACATAGATCCAGATAGGAGTTGGAGGCCAGCATCAGCATGTCCCTGCCCCGGTACCGGACATGGGCACGCTGTGGACTCTCGATAACCTTGATTTCACGGTACAGATGCTGTTCCCGAAGGGCCTGCAGCTCCTCTTCCATACGTTTCCATTTATCCACAGGTTTTGTTCCCCTTTCTTTCGTATAGCGTTCCAGGCTCATTGGGCCCCCGTTATGGGAGGCAGGTATCGATGCCTTGTCACCCACATGGACCAGCACCTTCTGCTGCTGGAGGTAGCGAATGCAGTCGTCCCGCTCCCCATCAGTCCCTCGGAACAGAAAGATGCGCCCGCCCAGAGGGCTGCCCAGTTCTTTCAGCGTGGTGATGCGCACGTAGCCGAACTCTCTGGAGGCGATATAGCCGGTGACATAGTCCGGATCATCGGAAATGCACAGCTCCGCCAGGATGTTGGGATGGTTCACCACCTTCGTGGCCAGCACAAGCGCTTCATTGAAATGGTTCTTGCCCCCGCAGGCGGACTGCCTTTCCGCATCCTCCGTCTCCATGTCCATGTAGGTGGCGCGGATGCCCCGGTCTCTGTCCGGCTCCAGCCGTCTGAGCGTGTCCGCGTCCAGCAGCATGGCGCCCCGCATGCTGTAGCTCTGCTTCCAGAGGGCCAGAATCTCCTCCGCCCGCTCCAGCCCCAGCCTGCGCAGATAATCCAACACCACCGCCATGCCTTCCTCCGGGGAAGAAGTCGCTGCCGTAGTTACTTCCAGCGCCGGAAGATGCAGGATTTCTTCTTCCCTAACGGCTTCGATCTTCAGATTGATGAAATCAGGCTTTCCCTTACTGTGCCGCAGGGCTCTGGTCAGGAGCCGCATACAGTACTGCTCCAGTTCTTCCTCCGGGATGATTTTTTCCGCCCCGGAGATATGGCCTTCCTCTTTGTTCGATGCCCTCATTTTGATGCTGTATCGATTCATTTTGTTTCCTCTGTATCTTATTATGTCAATCTCCCGCCTCTGCGCCGCAGGCAGCCGGATATCGTATCAGCCCATGCAGGATATCAGGACTGCGTCAGCGAAGCAGCCTCCCTTCGCACCAGACGTTTCATTACCGGATACATCACTGCCGCGCCCACAGCCGTGAATACCATGCCCGGCACGGCTGCGGCAATCAGCGCCAGGGGATTCGTGCCCGAAATTCCTCCCAATACCACCCGCCCAGCCACTGTCCCCAGAGGGCCGCTGATGATGATGGTCACCGGATTCACGCCGAAAATCGACAGGATTCCTCCCGCCACCAGCCGGAATATCATGGCTATGGTGACGTTCATGATGGTATGGGTGCTCAGAATCAGGTTGATTGCGCTGGCCAGGATGCCTATCTTAAGATATCTCTTAAAACCGAAACAGGCCGCAATACACACGGCAAAAGGAGCCGAAAGCTGGAACTCACAGCCCGGAATGATGCTGGGAAGCTTGAACATGCCAAATACGGCCAGCAGGGTCGCCAACAGGGCGGTTACGGTCATTTCTCTGATCTTCTCTCTGTTTTTCATAAATATCCTCTCGTTCAGCCACTTTCCCGCCTATGCTGTCCGGACCTTTCCGATATCGACAGGACGGGATGCATTTTGCATTATAGCGGACGAAAGCCTTATTGTCAACCATATATTATGTATAGGTTACAATTTGTTTACAGGAAAACCGGCAGGAACGTCCCCTTCCAAAAAGGACTTTCCTGCCGGTCGGTTATTCAGAAGTATTACATTTGTATTTTACAGCCGCTGCTTTCCCTCTGTTCTCAGTCGCAGCTCTCGCACCTGTCAAAGGCAGGATTGAATGCATAGAAGTTTTTGGCGTCCAGCCGATCCTGGGTGATACGCAAGGCTTCGCCGAACCGCTGGAAATGCACCACCTCGCGCATACGCAGAAACTTAATGGGCTCACACACATCCGGCTCCTTAATCAGGCGCAGAATATTGTCGTAGGTGGTACGGGCCTTCTGCTCTGCTGCCAGATCCTCCGTCAAATCCGTAATAGGATCTCCCGTCACCTGGAACTGTGCGGCAGAAAAAGGAAAGCCTCCTGCTGACTGGGGCCATACCCCTACGGTATGATCCACATAGTAGGGCGCAAACCCGCTTTTTTCGATTTCTTCCATAGACAGATTTCGGGTGAGCTGGTGGACGATAGCCGCCACCATCTCCAGATGGGCAAGCTCCTCCGTGCCGATATCCGTCAATAACCCCGCAACCTCCCTGTAAGGCATGGAATAGCGCTGGGACAGATAACGCATGCTGGCGCCCATCTCGCCGTCCGGACCGCCGTATTGGGAAATGATCACCTGGGCCAGCTTTGCGTTGGGCTCTTTGATGTTGACGGGAAACTCCAGTCTTTTTTCATAACTCCACATTTATCCGCACTCTCCTTCCCAGGGCAGGGGAGCCATACCCCAGCGCCATTCCTTGCTGCTCTCTGCCAGACTCGTGTTCAGCGGGAAGTATTTCATGGAGAATTCCTTCTCCATCTGGTGCTTGATCCTGTTATAGTGGTTAAAGTATTCCATGGCATTGCGATCCATCGGATGCGTATCCAGGTACAAGGTCAAATCCGTCAGTACAAAATCAACGATCCCGATATCTCTGAAAAGCTGTTCCTGATTTCCCATTAGACACATCTCCTTCCGGTGAAGGGTTTGTTCAGTTCAGGAAATATGGTCCCGGTGCAGTATGCCTTTTCCAGATCGTCATACATGTTGTCAAATCTCTGCCAGGGAACATAGGCCATGGCTACAGGAAATTTGTCAATATTGTTTTCATGTGAATGATCCTGCATTTTGATTCCTTTCATCTGTCAATCTAACTTGATATTATGATATGTCAGAAAAAGAAATCTGTGAAAAAAACATGACGCAGATAATTGGCCCTCTGTGGTTCAAGTCTATCTGGACTCTCCCATGAAAAACAGCGCAATGGTTCCCGGACCGGAATGGGCGCCGATGGTAGGCCCGATATGATTGATCATAAAATGCTCCATACCAAACCTCTCCCGGATCTGATCACGAACATACTCTGCATCCTCCAGGGCATCTCCGTGGCTGATAAACACATAATCGTCCTTATTTTCCTGAACCCGGGACCCCATCTTCTCTTCCATGTAATCCACCAGCGCGCTCAGAGATTTTTTTCGTCCTCTCACCTTGCCGATGACAATCAGATGTCCCTCGCTGTCCACATGAAGCTTGGGCTTGATGGAGACCAGCGTACCGATCACAGCCGCTGTCTTGCTGACACGCCCTCCCCGGTACAGATGAAAAAGATCATCAACCGTAAACACATGCACAAAATTCTGAACATTCTCATTCAGCCAAGCCGCCGTCTCCTCCAGGGATTTTCCCTGGTCCCGCAGCTTCACCGCCTTGTGCACAAACAGCCCCTCTCCCATGGAAGCGCAGAGGCTGTCCACCACTACAATCTTCACATCAGGATGTTCCTCCATAATCTCTTCCGCCGCCATGCGCATATTGCCGCAGGTACCGCTGAGCCCTGATGAAAAAGCCAGATGCAGAATTTCCTTATCTGTCTTGATATACTCCTCGAAATATTCCTTTGCCTCCGCAGGATTGATCTGTGATGTGGTGGGCATCTTTCCCTGCTCCCGCATCATGGCATAAAATTCTTTCCAGTCCAGCTCCTTGTCCCCGCCGTATGTAACTCCGTCCAGAATATAGCTGATAGGCATACATCCCACATTATTCTCTTTCAGATATGACACTGGCAGATCCGCCGTGCTGTCTGTTGTGATCTTAAACATAGCTCCTCCTTCTGCGCTTTTCAGGCTGCCAAAATTACAATATATTATACATCAGTATATCATTTTCCCGTCACCATTTCAATTTGTTCCCAAAAAAGATACAGTTTGTAACATATAAAAGGGAGCCCTGAAGCTCCCTCTATTTCTTCTCCGCCGCCCCCGGCAGTCTTCTTCTGATCAGCCGGTTTTTCAGGTTTTTCCAGTCAAAGGGTATCAACGGATAAATATAGCTTCTGTGGGATACGGTTCGGTTACAGCAAACAGCCAGTACCGCTATCACATATCCTCCCAGATACCCCCACAGACCGAACCACTGGGTCAAAAGCAGACTGAGGATCCGCAGAAATTTCAGCGCATAGCCCAGCTCATAATTGGACTGCGTATAATTGGCGATGGCCACAAAGGCCATGTAGAGCATCACCTCTGAGGAAAACCACCCGCTGTTCACCGAAAATTCCCCCAGCACCAGCGCCGCCATAACGCTCAGCGGCGTGCTGAGCATGTTGGGAGTATTCACCGCCGCCAGCTTCAGTCCGTCGATGGCCAGCTCCAGAATGAGAAACTGCCAGATCAGCGGAATATTAGGCTCCTCCTTCAGCATAATAAAAGAAAAGCTGTCCGGAATCCACCCCTCGTTATTAACCAGCAGCAGAAAGGTGGGCGTGAGAACATACGTGAGGAGAGCGATCAAAAAACGGGTTACTCGAAGATACGTTCCCGTTATGGGAGGAAAATAGTAATCGTCCGCCTCCTCCAGCACGTCGAAGATGGTCACCGGCAGGATCATGGCAGAAGGGGAATTGTCCACCAGAATCACAATATTTCCCTCCAGCACCTGGGCCGCCGCCGCGTCAGGCCGTTCCGTATATTTAAATTTCGGAAAAGGATTATACCACTTTCGCTGATAGAGGCATTCGGCCAGTGACTCCTGGTTCATGGTCAGGGCATCTACCTGAATACTCTGAATCTTCCGCCGGATTGCCTTCAGGAAATCCGCGTCCACCCTGTCCTTCATATAGCACAGCACAATATCCGTTTTAGAGCTTTCACCTGCGCTCAGCATTTCCATATGCAGATCGCTGTTTCGGATCCTGCGGCGGATCAGCGCCGTATTAAACACGATTGTTTCCACAAAGCCGTCCTTGGAACCCCGCAGTACCTTATCCTTCTCCGGCTCCTCCACTCCCCGGGAGGGATATGTCCGGGAATCGATCACCAGCGCCTTTTCAAAGCCGTCTACCAGCAGCAAAAACATTCCCGACAGCAGGGAATCCACCAGTACGCCGCAGCGGTCTTCGATCTCCACCTCCACATAGGGCGTGAATTGTTTTGACAGGCCATGCATATCCTCCGGCATTTTATCCGGAGTCAGATCCATAAAATACTGCAGCAGCTTCTGAACCAGATCGTCCTTGCAGAATCCGTCCACCAGGTACATGCAGGCCTCTCTGCCGCCGATGTTGATGACCCGGTAAATCACATCAAAATTCTTCTCCACGTCCAGCACACCATTCAGATACTGCATATCCCGGGACAACTGCCCTGTGAGTTTTTCCTCTCTCTCCAAAATAAATCTCCCTTTCCGCAAATGCTTTTTGATTAGCATTTACCAAAGGGAGAAAAATATACCGTCTATAAAGTGGTACTTCCGAGGCCGCCGTTTCGGATACCGTCCGCCGTATCGTCCGTGGTAATACCGTATTCCAGAAAAATACCCTGAGCAAACCCTGTCCCTTTCGAAACCTCCAGCGTCTTTTCCTGATTGGTGTCATTTGTCAGCTTGATAAAAATATGTCCCTCATTATCGGAAAAAAAGTAATCGCTGTCTATGATTCCCACAGTATTATCAAGCTGCAGCCTGTATTTGAAGCCAAGTCCGCTTCTGGGGAAAATCTGCAATACCCACCCTTCGGCCATATGTACCCGGATCCCTGTAGGTATTTTTACCGTAGCCCCTGGCTTAAGAGAAAAAGAAACAGGTGCATAAAAATCATAGCCTGCGCTGCCCCTGGTAGCCCTTTTCGGCAGCTCCAGCGTCCGGTAGATTTCCCGGGCCTCCTCTGTTGTATATTGGGGAAACTCCTCCGTCAAAGCCTGACAGAACTGTTCCTGGTTTACTTTAAAAAATTGTGCGATTCTCTTCATCCTGCTGCTTTCCTTTTGCCTGTTTGTTCATTTTTATTACGTTCTGTTCAATCGCAGCAGCCCCGTACATTTTCCGGCTTCCGGGTATGTACAAAGGCTTCCCCATAATCGCCGCAGTGCAGTATAGGCACCGACGGATCCTCCTGTGCCAGCGTCTGCTGCACGTCGATGACCCGCTGATTGGCGCTTCCCTTCCACAGAAGCTTCGGATCCTTCTTTTCGTCTATAAATTCTCCGTCCACCAGCACATCCACATAGCACAGCAACGAATACTGCCGAATGTCCTCCCAGCAGTCGCCGGTATACATCCAGATGGTCTTATCCGGAAATTTCTCTTTAATCTGGGCCATCAGCTCTCTGACATCCATTCGATTTACGGGATGCAGAGGATCTCCGCCGGAAAAAGTGATTCCGGATATATAGCTTTTCCCCAGCTGCTCAAATATCTCCTGCTTTGCCGCCTCGTCGAAGGGCAGGCCGCCGTCCGGATCCCAGGTGATAGGATTATGACAGTTTTTGCAGCAATGATTACAGCCTGCCAGCCACAGCACCACCCGCAGACCGTCTCCGTTGAGCATATCGTCCCTGGTTATATTGTGATATCTCATATTTTCTATTCACCCCTGTTCAGAGTATTTTTACATACTCTTCCTCTCCGCGATCTCCGCCATTTTGGCATCGTTGAGCCTGGTATCCCCGTGCACCCGGGAATAGGACAGGTATCCGTTCATACGGTCAATCTTGGTCAGGTTGCGGCTGCCGCACTTGGGACATACATCCATCTCCAGCTCCTGATGACCGCAGTCGTCACAGTAGGCAAGAGACAGATTGACCCCCTCATAGAAGCCCATATCCATGGCCCTGCGGATCAGCGTCTTAATCGCCTCGGTATTATAGTCAATGGGATATTTTACGTACTGAATCTTCCCCCCATTGCTCAGGTTCCAGAACCGGTCCTCCAGATCCTGCTTCTGAATAGGCGTGATATCCTCTGTCACATGGCAATGGAAGCTGTTGCTCACATACTCCCTGTCGGATACCCCCTCTACAATGCCATATTTATTCCGAAACTGCTTTACCTGCAGACCGCACAGATTCTCGGCAGGGGTTCCGTAGATAGCATACAGGTTGCCATCCTCCTCCTTAAACTCACTGATCCGGTTGTTGATATATTCCATTACCTCCAGGGCAAACTGTCCGTCCTCCACCAGGGATTTTCCGTTGTACAGCTCCTGAAGCTCATTCAGTGCGGTGATGCCAAAGCTGGCTGTGGCAGATTTCAAAAGCGGCTTGATCTTGTCCGTAAACTTCAGATTGCCGTTGAGGAAACCGCCCTCACAATAGGCCAGCGGGTTGGTGGAAGCCCTCATTTCTCCCAGGTAGGCGTAGGTGCGGATATGCAGCTGACGGATCAGATTCAGATAGTAGTCCAGCACCTCATAGAAATCTCTGCTCTCCTTTCTGGCCTTGGCCAGGATCATGGGAAGATGCAGAGATACTGCACCGATATTAAAGCGCCCCACAAATACCGGCATATCCTTATCGTCCGCAGGATGCATCCCGCCTCTCTCATACCAGGGAGACAGAAACGCCCGGCAGCCCATGGGAGAAACAATGCGCCCGTACTGCTTATACATGCTGGCCACATAACCCTTTCCGGTCAGACTCAGCCAGTCAGGGTACATGGTCTTGGCAGAGCATTTCACACCCGCCTCAAACACATCCTCCAGCGGCTTCCCGGGGCCATGAAGGTTCTCGTCATAAAGAAAAACTATCTTGGGGAACAACACCGGCTTTTTGTGCTCCTTTTTCCCCTGTCCCCTTCTCCGCACATTCAACATTGTGATAGAGGCAAGCTTTGCAAAGCGTCCGGTTCCTGTGCCTGCCGTCACTGTGATAAAGGGATAATCCCCGCGGCTGCTGCCCACGGTGTTGAATTTATATTCCCATCCCTGAAAGCCCTGTTCAAACTCTCTCACCACATCTGCATAGGCTTCCTTCTCCGCCTCCTCCGGATCAATGCCCAGCCGGATATATTTTTCTATATACCGCTTGTAGGATTTCTCCGCATAGGGCTCCAGAATCAGGTCCACGCTGGGAACGGTAAAGCCGCCGTACTGCTGGCTGGCCGCGCTCAGCACGATATCGCCGATCACGTCAAATGCCACATCCAGAGACTTTGGCTCGTTATACCAAACGTTGCCCATCTCAAAGCCGCCGTTCAATACATTCTGTACATCAAAAAGACAGCAGTTCATGGTATCTCTTCTGGCAGACATGTCATGTACATATATATAGCCGTCCCGGCAGGCCTGAATCTCCTCGGTGGTCATAAAAAATTTCTGATACAGCTCCTTATTCAGCTGGTTGAAAATCAGACTCCTCTTGGTGGCTACAAGCGCCGAATCCGTGTTGGCGTTTTCCTTGTCTCCGATATACATGATGGACTGGCTCTTTTTATACACATCATCCAGCATCCGCACAAAATCCTGCTTATAGTTGCGGTAATCCCGGTAGCTTTTCGCCACCACAGGCTTTACCTGCTCCAGAGCGCTCTCCACAATATTGTGCATAATAGGAATGGGAATCTCGTCTGCATCAAGCTCGTCCACCTTGTTAACTACATACTCGCAGATATGGCGCTCCTCATCCTCGGTAAACCGGGTCAGCGCTCTGTACGCGCTCTTTCCCACGGCACAGATCACCTTCTTCACATTGAACGCTTCCCTGCTGCCATCCTTTTTGATCACCCATACCGTTCTGGCAGGAACGAACTCCTTCTCGTAATCCACATTATTTGCAACCGCCTGATCAAAATTACTGCTCATCCATCCCATTCCCTTCCTTGTACTATCGATACTATATATTGTATTCATCTTCCGAAAAGTCCGGATATTTACGCCAATATGTAGTGTCGGGTAAGTACCAGTATATAAAAAAAAAAGCGGCTTGTCAACGCAGATTTTTCGAAAAAACATACAAAAAAAGCGCCGTCAGAAGCCGGAATTTTTTCTGCGGCGGAAATTATTGAATTGCCGGCTTCATGCGGTCTACAATTTTCAAAAGCCATTGCCTGTACTGTTCCTTCACAGCCTCGGGCGCCGCCACCGATGCGTCGGCGCCGATTCCAGCCAGCCAGCCGAAAAACTGGCCGCTGACCGCCACTTTGACACGAATACGGAAGCTCCCGCCCTCCATGGGCCGCAGATCCGCCTCTCTGCCAAAGCGGTCCATCACCACGCCGGCCAGTCTGTTGGGAAATTCCAGGGTGACTACCTCTTCCTCTCCGCCGTACATGCCGAAGGTCTGGTTGGTGTAAGCCGCCAGATCCACCTGGGAAAACAGCTCCAGCCCTGTCCTTGGCTGCTTCAGCACCTCAACCTGTCCCATCTTGTCCACACGATAGTGCTTCATGATGGCATCCTCTTCATCATAGGCCGCAAGATAATAGTATTCGTCCTTCCAGATCAGCGCCCAGGGACTCACCTGGCGCGTTCCTTCCGCCCTGGGAACCAGCTCCTTTTTCAGATTCCAGTCCAGATACCGGAAGCTGATCTGCCGGTTTTCCTGAATAGCCCTGTGAATATTATCCACATTGTAATAAATACTCTCGTTTTCCGTCTTAACGCGCCCGGCCACATATACCTGCCTCTGCAGCTTCACCGCATCATACTTTCCGGCCATCTGCTCCAGCTTTCGGATCAGGCTCCTGGACTTCTTTGTCGTGATAAACCGGGAAGCCTGAACCGCATCCACCAGGAGCTTCAGCTCCGCCAGCTCAAACTCCCGGCCGGACATATAGTATCCGCCCCCCAGCCTGCTCTGAACGGTAATGATATCATATCCGAAGTTACAGAGCTTTTCAATATCGTCGTATATACTCTTGCGCTCGGAATGAATATCGTTGGCCTCCAGATACGCAATGATATCCGACGTGGAGGCAGGATGGTTTTCGTCCGTATTTTCCGTTAAGAACTTCACGATATATAACAGCTTCAGCTTTTGTCCCGGCGATTTTGCCATATCGATACTCCTTGCCCGGTTTCCGGAAAACCTATTCTGCCGGGGTGTCCGCCGCTGCCGCCTTTGCGTTCTTCTTTTTTGCCATGGTAATGCCAATGGCAATTGCCGCGCCGCCCACAGCGGCGATGATCAGCATCAATACTCCATAAGATAAAAACATTCTGCCAAATTCCACTATATTATTCATCTGTATAACCTCTTTCCTGAATGATTGCATATTTATTTGTCTGTTACTTTTACCATATCCGGCCCATTACGCTTATCCGCACTTTTAAGCGGATGCCTGTGCGGCTTTTTCTTCAGGGGCCTTCCGCCTCAGCTGTCAGAAAGATCATTTGTTTTCCTCCTTTTTTCCTGTATCTTATTTTATGAGCACACGTTTATAATTTTTCTTGCCCCGCCGGATCATAATCCCCTTTCCGGCAAAGTGTTCCGGCTGATACACCGTTTTGATATCGCTGACCTTCTCGTTTTCCACGGTAACGCCGCCCTGCTCCACAGCACGCCGGGCCTCGGAACGGGAAGCGGTAAGCCCCGCCTTCACCAGTACTCCCAGAATGTCGATGGTTCCGTCCTGAAAATCACTCTCCTTAAGCTCACAGACAGGCATTTCAAAATCGGTTCCGTCTGCGCCTCCTGCAAAAGCTCCGCCGGAAAACAGCCTTCTGGCGCTTTCCTGAGCCTTTTGCGCTTCTTCCTCGCCATGCACCAGATTTGTCAGCTCATATGCCAGAATCTCTTTGGCCTGGTTCAGCTGGCTTCCCTCCCACCGGTTCATCTCGTCGATCTGCTCTATGGGCAGGAAGGTCAGCATCCTCATGCACTTCAGCACATCCGCATCGGACACATTTCGCCAGTACTGGTAAAACTCAAAGGGCGAGGTCTTGTTGGGATCAAGCCACACGGCTCCCTTCTGGGTCTTTCCCATTTTCTTTCCTTCGGAATTCAGAAGCAGCGTAATCGTCATGGCATAAGCATCCTTTCCCAGCTTCCTCCGAATCAGTTCAGTGCCTCCCAGCATATTGCTCCACTGATCATCCCCGCCAAACTGCATATTGCATCCGTACTTCTCGTAGAGCTGCAGGAAATCATAGCTCTGCATAATCATATAGTTGAACTCCAGAAAACTCAGACCCTTTTCCATACGCTGTTTGTAGCATTCCGCCGTCAGCATGCGGTTTACGGAAAAATGCACCCCGATATCCCTTATAAACTCAATATAGTTCAGATCCCGGAGCCAGTCTGCGTTATTTACCATCATAGCCTTGCCTTCGCCGAATTCAATAAAACGGCTCATCTGCTTTTTAAAGCACTCACAGTTATGGTCGATGTTTTCTGTAGTCATCATGGTGCGCAGATCACTCCTGCCGGAGGGATCCCCGATCATCCCCGTGCCGCCGCCGATCAAAGCGATAGGCCTGTTGCCCGCCATCTGCAGCCTCTTCATCAGACACAGCGCCATAAAGTGCCCCACATGCAGACTGTCCGCGGTAGGATCAAAGCCGATGTAAAACGTGGCCTTCCCGTTGTTGATCAGCTCCCGGATCTCCTCCTCGTCTGTCAGCTGGGCAAGGAGCCCTCTCGCTTTTAATTCCTCAAATACTTTCATCTTCCTTATACCTTTCTCTTTTACCCTATGCCGTTATGCTTTCCAAGCCCGGCATACATTTCACTGCTTGTTTGACATAAGCTTCACCATAGCCCGGTTCAAGCCGTCCACCGTCAGCTTATACATGGGAAACATCTCCTTCACGGCGGTCTCCGCCTCTCTCCAGGGGGCTCTTCCCGGCGCCATCTTGGGATTCAGCCACACCACCTTTTTATATTTCCTCTTTACCAGCTGAAGCCATTCATAACCGGACAGTCCTCCGTTGGGGCCCCGGTAGTTGCCCGTAGTGGAATACAGCTCCTCCGGCGCCATGGCCGCATCTCCCACAATAATCACCTTGTAGTCACTTCCCACGTTCCGGAACATCCACTCTGTATCCACCCAGTCCCCATTCTCACATTCCGGGGTTTTATAAAGCTTGCTGTAGATACAATTATGAAAATAATAGGTCTTTACATCCTTATAATGATTGGATTTATGCACGGCCTGAAACAAATCGTTCAGCAGGCTGCTGAAGGGGATCATGGTTCCGCCGGAATCCATCAAAAGCAGCAGCTTTACAGCATTCTTCCGGGGCTTCTGCATAACGATCCGCAGACATCCCCCATTGCTGCAGGTTTTGTCCACCGTACCATTGATGTCCAGCTCCGTCTCGGGAATATCCAGTCTGCTGGAAAACTGTCTCAGCTTTCGAAAGGCCATCTGGAACTGCCGGTTATCCAGCACCCTGTCATCCCTGAAATCACGGTATTTTCTGGCGCCCACAACGGAGAATGCCGACTGATAACCGGTCTTTCCTCCGACTCTCACTCCGCCCACATTGCCTCCCATGTTGCCGAAGGAGGTCTTTCCCATGGTGCCGATCCAGAAGCTGCCGCCGTTGTGCTCGCTGTCCTGATCCTTCAGCCGCTGGCGGAATTTCTCCTCCACGTCATCCTTGTCCACCTGGATCTCCTCCACCTGATTTAAATGGTTTCTGGCCTCCTCATGAGCCAGCTCCATCATGTCGGATTTATCCAGCCACCGAAGCATTTCCTTTCCCACCTCGGTCTCCTTCTGGGCTGCCTTGAAGCATTCCTCAAACGCCATATCAAATTTGTCAAAATCCGTCTCGCTCTTCACCAGTATCATCCGGGCCACATAATAAAACTGTGTCAGGGAGCTGCCGCACAGCCCCTTATCAAGAGCTTCCTGAAGAGTCAGCCACTCTCCCAGCGTCACCTTCAGTCCTTTTCCCCGGAGGGTATTGAAAAAATTGATAAACATAGCCAATATGTTTCCAGGCAGCGCCGGAAATATCCTTTCACAGATTAAACGCTTTGTCTGCACCGCCGGTCTTTAAAAACCCCGGTCCGGGTCACAGATTCGGCTCCTGCCGGACCAGCTCCAGATCCTCATCCTTTTTCACCACTACTCCCACAAAGGGCAGCGCTTTTCTGATGGTCTCCGCCGGAATCCCGCCCACCTGCAGAGCGTTAATCCAATCGATCAGCTCTGAAGTGCTGGGCTTTTTGCGAATATCCCGGATCGCCCTGATGTTGTAAAACACCTCCATGGCATTTTTCAGAAGCTTGTCCTCCACCTCCGGAAAATGCACCCTCACGATCTCTTCCATCAATTCCTGAGAAGGAAAATCGATATAGTGAAAAATACAGCGCCGTAAAAACGCATCCGGAAGCTCCTTTTCCGCGTTGGAGGTAATGATCACGATAGGACGCTGCTTTGCCCGGACGGTGCGCTTTGTTTCATGAATATAAAATTCCATCTGATCCAGCTCCCACAAAAGGTCGTTGGGGAATTCCAGGTCCGCCTTGTCGATCTCATCGATCAGAAGCACTACCTGCTCGTCGCTATCAAAGGCTTCTCCCAGCTTTCCCAGCTTGATATAGCGGGCAATGTCGTTTACGCCCTCCTCCCCAAACTGTCCGTCATAAAGACGCTGAATCGTATCATACACATACAGCCCTTCCTGGGCCTTGGTGGTGGATTTAATATTCCAGATGATCAGCCGCTTCCCCAGGGCCTTTGCCACAGCCTCCGCCAGCATGGTCTTGCCGGTTCCGGGCTCTCCCTTGATCAGCAGCGGTTTCTTTAACGCTATGGCTATATTGACACTGGCCATCAGCTCTTCACTGGCCACATATTCTCCCGTTCCCTGAAATCCCTGTTGTCCCATTTGGTTTACACACCTTTCCCTTGAATTTCACTCCACTTTATGTTACGATATTCTCGTTTTAAAATCAAGATGTTTATTTTGAAAAGATAAAGAGGTGCACCAATGATACAGAATATACTTGAAAACAAACGCACGATTTCCTTCGAGGTTTATCCTCCCAAAAAAGACGGCGAATTCGAATCCGCCTTCCAGGTGCTTGACAGCCTGGGCAGGCTGAATCCCGATTTTATCAGCGTCACCTACGGCGCCGGCGGCAGCCGTTTCGGCAAAACCGTAGAGATTGCTTCTTACATTCAGAACAGCCTGGGCATCGATGCCGTTGCCCATATGACCTGCGTGGGCTCCAAAAAGGAACAGCTGCTCAAAGTATGCGCGGATCTGAAGGCCGCCAATGTGAGCCATGTGCTGGCCCTGCGGGGTGACCGTCCCAAGGATATGACTGACGAGCAGTTCCACTCCCGGGATTTCGCCCATGCCAGCGACATGATGACATTTTTGCAGGAGCATACGGATCTGACCCTGGCAGGCGCCTGCTATCCCGAAAAACACTTTGAAAGCTTCAGCATGGAATCAGACTTAAACCACCTGAAAGAGAAGCAGGAGGCCGGAGCCAGATTTCTCATCAGCCAGCTTTTCTTCGACAATGACTTTTACTATTCCTTCCTGGAAAAAGCTGAGAAAAAGGGAATCCATATTCCTGTCTGCGCAGGTATCATGCCTATTACCTCCGCCAAGCAAATCGGCACTACCATCTCCCTGTCCGGCTCCAGTGTGCCCAAGCGGCTGTCCGACCTGATCGCCGCTCACGGCGACAATGCCGAAGACATGCGGAAGGCCGGCATTGATTACGCCATCTGCCAGATCCGGGATCTGCAGGAAAACGGCGTAAACCATATCCATATCTATACCATGAACAAGCCTGGCACCGCAGCAGAAATCGTCCAGGCAATTTACCGATAGTAATATATCCTCAAGTATTTTCATAGAGTGGATAAGGAAATAATGTATTTTAGAAAAGGGGCATTCGTATGAAAATCTTATTGTGTATAATCAGTATTTTATTCGGCCTTTTATCCATAATCGCCGCCCTGAGCCAAATAAAAAATACAAAGCGCAGGCTGTCTCCCAGACTGATGATCCTGGGCGGTGCGCTTCTCATCCTTGCCGTCCTTGGTATGCTGTTGAAGCTGAAGGCTGACTGGATCATCGCCTTTGCAGGAAATGCCCTGATCTGCGGCGCTGCCATATACAACGGATTATCCAATGACAATTTCCACCTTCAGCACCATATCATACGCATTGCTCTTTCTGTGCTTCTGGTCACAGGCTTCATTTTCTTATGATACATATGCAGTAAAATCAAAAGCCCTCCACCACAAAGCGGAAGGCTTTTATTACAACCGGACATTACATTGAAATCATTTGGGCTTTCAGCCTTGCATATACGGGAAGCAGGATCATTGTCACAATAAGGCCGTAAATCGCATTTCCTCCAAGAACAGCCAGGCTGTATGGAAGCACTTCCCCCAGACGATCACTATATGCAGTGATACTGTTTATCATTGCAACAAAGCAGTATATCAGCACCAGCAAATCAGCTATTATAGCCGTCAGCATGGCCAGCCTCACCGAAAGCAATGATTTTTTCACCTGTACCGCCGTAAGCTCCTCCGGATTTTTCACACAATATACAAATGCATGCAGAAAGTCCGGAAAGAGGCCTGTAACCAAAAGCATAAGCAGTGTAGTGCCGAATACAGCTGTTTCCCCTGCCGGATTATGAAACCAGGCCATAGCCAGCCCGGTATCCTGCAGTTTCATAAACAGGAAAACCGCCAGCAGGATGATTGCCTCCCCAAGGATAAACAGGGCGATCTTGATACCCCTTTTCGACTGATCCGATGAAGCTTTCACTGTTTCCATGGCTTTTCCTCTCATACCACTCCTCCTTTAATGACTATTCTGAGATCTACAACAGTATATTACCACATTTTTTTACCAGCTTCAACTTAAATTCCGAATATCTCTCTTTTTAATATATAATATTTGGATATTTTTGTATTTAGTTGTCGTATTCTAACAATTGCAGCTCTCATTAATACAATGGAATAACCCCTGATATAAAACATATCTCATACAAGAATCACGTCACTATATTACTATATTTATAGTAATATAGTGGAAAATATAGGATAGCAACACAGTATTTCACTATTGCTGCTACCCTATTTACAACTTGAGTCAATATATGTTTCCAAAATATTAATGCACTCTGTAGACTCCATCCACTGTAACAGAGCTTTTACTTTGATTTTCTACAAATACTTTATACGTACCCGTGGCTGAAACCGAAAATTCATGATAAACACTCTTCCCTTTAGCCATAATATAATTTTTTACGCTATTTGCATCTATCACTCCAATCTTTACCTCTACATTCTCCGGCAAAATATCCATTATGACTGTAATAGATTCTCCCTTATTACAGTAAAAGCTTTCTGTTTCCATGGACTCACCGCTTCCCACTGACCAATTACTAATCTCCGAAAACGCGCGGTTCAACAGATTTACTTCCCCTGTCTTTACTGTAATCCCTTCTGCATATCCGGTTTCTTCGAATTCCTCATAAAAAACAGGTTCCACAGGTTCTACTTCAATCACTTGCTCGGTCAAATGATACAAATAAACATACCCTTTTGCACTGGCCAGTGTGGCTCCATAGACAGAAACAGAACTGACTATAAAAGCAACTCCCGATAATAGAACCGCCGCCCATCTGCGGCAATGTTTTGCCTTACGGTTTTTTACCATTCTTTTGATCCTCTCTTCCAACTCATTTTTATCTTCTGTTAACTGAGATGCCATTACATCGCCGGAATCGCAGACTGCAATTTCCGCGATGACTCCAAAATAATTTTTGAATCCTCCCGCCTTGTCGCAGGCTCTGAAATCACAGGCATATTCGCTCCACCTTCGTACATTTCGATACAGCATCCACGCAAGAGGATTAAAGAAATGTATTCCCACCATAATCAAGGATACCCATTTCAAAAGCAAATCCTTCTGCCGGTAGTGTGTGATTTCATGAGTGAATATCACCTGAAGTTCTTCAATTGTATATTTTCTCATGGGCAGAATCACCCTGGGCCGGAAAATCCCCGTCACACAGGGAACCTCAAACCGATAAGACTGATATAACGCCAGCCTCTCTCCCTTCCCTCCCAGCTTTTGATAGATCTCACGAAACTGCCTGACGGTATCCTCGTCGCATGGGATCAAGTCCTGTTCTCTGCGGCGAAGCATAAGCCATCTGCAAAAAACTCCCAGGAAAAATAGAATCATTCCCACTGTCCAAACGGCGAGAAAAACCCGGCTGATCCAGGCATATGCCGGCGTCATGCTGAATAGATAGCCCTTTCCGATCTCCTGCTTATTTTTCTTTAAAAAGAAGAATGACAGGGGAAGAAAATAAAAAATCACCACCGCCTTTAACAAGTGAACTACCCATTGTCTAAAGCCAATGGGCTTCCTGCTTCATCGACCTCGTA
>CAMWUL010000066.1 GCA_947177445.1 uncultured Lachnospiraceae bacterium
ACGTCTGCGGATGGCACACATTTGAAAATCCTCTGCTTTGTTATTTATTTTTAAATTTTTGGATAAAAAGCATAGATTTTCCGATGTTAAAAATGACGGCTTAGAAGTGTCAGAATAAATCCAGAATCATTATGCTTTGAAAACAAGTTATCATACTTAAGGAAAATATGCAAGATATATTTATAAAAAACTGCAGGTAATCTCTTAATTTAAGAAACGGCACAGCACGCTGCACCGTTTCTTTTCTTCCGCTACCGGATATTAATGATCCAGCCAGGATGAATATTATTTATATTTCTGATCTGGGGGTTGGCCTGAATCAGCGTATTCACGCTGACGCCGTTCCTTCTGGCAATGCCAAAAAGGGTATCTCCATTCTTCACCGTATAGGTTCTGCCGCTTCCCTGTGAGGCATTTCCGACCCCCTCCACAGCCTTGTCGGCCACCACGGCAATATATTCGTCTCCACGGCTGATGCCAAACATAGCCTGTCCCTGTTCCGTAACAGTAAAGGTTCCAACCAGCTTCATAGTACCGGCTTCCTCGTCATAGCTGTATAAAAAGGCCTGCTTTCCTGCATTTTCCCTGCCCAGGTTCATATGAACGCTCACCGGAATGGAATAATCTCCCTTTTCGCTCATACCAAAGCTTCGGCTGGCATAAGCGCCCGTAAGTACCTGCTGCTTTGCTTCCTCAGGCACATCGCCGGAGGTCATAGTCACCTTGAAAGAGGCGTCTCCGGTCTTTACATCAGAGCCGGAAAGACCAAAAGCGATTCCGCTTCCTGTGTGAAGAAACAGAGTGGTGTCCTTCCCCGCAAGATTGTTCAGCACATCGGCGGGAACTTCAAACTGACTGCCCACTGTGGCATTTACATTCTGGTCGTTGCCTGCTGCGGGCGCCGTACTGATGCTGTTATTCACTGAATTCCAGTCCACATTCACAATCACAGGCGCCTGGCTGACACCGCTTTGAGTGCCGGAGGGCTGACTGCTGCTGGCAGGCGGCGTGGTTGTTCCAGGCTGATTACCACTGGAAGGCGGCGTAGTCGTTCCGGGCTGGTCTCCTCCGGTGGGAGGCGTGGTCGTTCCGGGCTGGTCTCCTCCGGTGGGAGGCGTGGTTGTTCCGGGCTGGTCTCCTCCGGTGGGAGGCGTGGTTTCTCCCGGTGTTGTTCCTACGCTGTTCTCGTCAAAGAAATTTACTGTGTAGGAAATGGGCGTGGAAATGCCTTCAACGGTCACCTGGAAGGAGTCTCCTGCCTGATAAGCCTCCATATCCTTGGGGCGGAAAATGATACATGCTCCCATTTGTCCCACAATAGAATCGCTACTGTTCTGCACATAAAAATCCCCGTCAGCGCTTGCGGCAGAGAAGTTCCAGACCTTGCCGTCGGAGGCTCTGGTGAGAGTTACCTTCACCGCTGCGGGATCCGCCTCGGCCCCCGTGGAAATGGACCAGGGATATGCCGCGTTGAAGTAGTCCACCGGCATATTCTGGGCAGGCCAGGCCACACTGCGTTCTCCGCCATCCCCGGCCCCGTCCAGAGAATACATGGCGCTGTAGGTATACCCATAGCTTTTGCCATCCACAGCTATAGCTCCGAAAATCGCACCGAAGCCGGTAGCCTTCATGGCAGGATTTAAGATCCACCGACGGTGTCCCACTCTCTCGATATTGTTGCCGTCCGCGTCCGCCATCCAGCCCTTGACAATGGTATTATGCAGGCTCACCGCCCCGCTGGTCGTATTGGTGCTTATGGCCACGGCAATATTGGAGCTGCTGGCCCCGGCCAGGCCCAACTGGTACAATTGGTCATACTCACTTCCAAATACCTCCGGTTTCTCCGGCTTATGGGTCAGCTCATTGTTCAAAAACATCACCAGCGAAGCCGCCTGGGTTTTTTGGTTGTACTCATCGGACAGCGTCACATTGTCCGACAGCCCTGCGATATACCGCACCTGGTTCAGCATTTTCAGGGCCTTGTCCAGGGTGTCCTGGGACAGGCTGCCCGGTGCGTAATTCCCTTCCGTTACAGGTGCTTCCCCATAGGTAAAGGGATCACTCAGCGAAAGTCCGTCGCTTTTCATCCGGGCCAGGATCTCCTCCTGGGTATGATACGCCACACTCAGACCTGTGGCATTGGATGTGCCGGCTGCCCTGACGGGAGCCGCCGTAGATGTCAGCACCAGCCCTGCAAGCAGGAGCCCCGACATCCTTCGGAACAGTGTTTTAGTTCTCTTCCTCATCGTTTTTCCTTCCTTTGCTTGAATTGCAGATATTACTTGGTAATATCTGCTAAGTTACTCCCTTATTTTACCGCTCCCTTAAAGTAACTGTCAAGCATTTCACGGCTGTCAGTATTTCTCCGCCTTTAAGGTCAGAAAAGCAAGCACCAGCGCATCATCCTGCACAGGAAAGGGCCTGTAAATATCATGACTCTTACCTTCACTTAATCGATAACCGATCTGGTTTCCATCAGCGTCATATTCGTAGATATCCCGGATATAACCGTCATCTTCTATTTCCTTCATTTCAATCATGTTTCCCGCCTCGTCATAGGCATACGCATAGGTGAAATCGATCTTGTCATTTTCTTTAAACCTGTGAATCTCTGTGATGACGTTGCCCGCGCCGTCATAAGTACACTCACAGGTATACTCAGTCATCCTCTGCTGAACGCCGTCCTTACGGCTGCTTTCCACATAGAAGCTCACCAGCGGGCGATCCATCTCGCAGAATGACGATATGGTGTTTTCAAAATCATAGTTGCGCTCGTAGTTTATTTCCCGCATCCAAACGCACCGATCTCTGTCGTCATAAGCATAATATTTAACCGCCTTGGGTTCGCTGATACTTCCGCTGTAAAATTCATACTCCACACAACGATATTTATCATCATACTTTCTTACGGTAGTACTGGTGGTGTTTCCTTTATTCACAGAGGTGATTTTGAATACAGATGAATCATCATCCGAGTAGGTCAGTGTCCAGTCCTTTCCGCTGATGGCGGTTACATTGCCGTTTTCATCAATGGCAAAACGATAGCTTATGCCCTGACCCTTGTACGGTGTATCTATGTAATATGCTCCTTCCTCCTCTTTCACATCGGCCCGATAGTCCACAGAGATTACGTCGTAATTGTCCTCCCCGCATTTTTTTCGTGTCAGGACGTTTCCGTACTGATTGCGTTCGCATACATAATGATCCCAGAATTCGTCCCCAATATAGACATAGGACTCCGCCAGCAGCCAGACAGGCACAGTGCCTGCAGGAAATTCATCCGCCGCCTCATTCCCCTGTTCCGAATCCGTATCTGCCCCGGAATCAAAAGGCACATCTGAGCCCGCACCCTCCTGGGAACCCTCTTCATGATGGCCGCCGTTTCCGCAGGAACTGAGTCCCAGACAGGCGCTCAGCACCAGGCATGATGTCAGCGCAGCAATAAGTCGTTTCTTTTTCATAATCGTTTTCCTCCTTGTTAACTCACTTTCACATATAGATATTTACATTTCGATATTCGCAGCAAAAGTGAAAACGGGGACAGGAAGAAAAAAATTATTTTTCTTTTTGATCCGTCAGGGGGCTGAAGTCCACCACCCACAGCTCTCCGGGATTGAAGATTCTTATAGGAATCGTGTGCATTCCCAGCCCTCTGCTGAGCAGCATAACCGCCTTTCCCTCCCGGAAAATGCCTCCGTCATATTTAGGAAAGGGCAGCATGCTGGGCGAAATAACTCCCCGGCCCCAGAGGGGCACCCGGGCAACGCCTCCGTGCACATGTCCGGAAACCGTCAGATCCGCTCCCCACCCTGCATATTGGGGAAAATAATCGGGATTATGGGCCAGCAGAACAGTGTAGACGGAAGAGTCGGCCTGTCCCAAAATTTTGCTCAGATAATCATCCTCCATGCCGGGAATCTGAAACCGTCTGTAATATTTCCTGTCAATCTCCGCTCCGTATACGGCCACTCCCAGCTCCGCCAGAGATACATGACTGTTTACCAACGGTTCTATGCCTATTTCACGGAGTCCCTCCGCATACTCCCGGGCCATGCCGCCGTAGGTTTCCGGGTACAGCTTCAGACGGTGCTCATGATTGCCGTTTCCGTAATAGACAGGGTACTCCTCCGCAAGAGCCCTCAAAAAATGCAGGGCAGGCTTCATGGTTTTTCCAGGGGCTGCCGTCAGAATATCTCCGGCAATCAGAATAAAATCCGGCTTCTGCTCCCTGATGGCACAAAGCAGGCTTTCATTATCCCTTCCATATTGCTTATTGTGCAGATCCGCAATAACCACAGCCCTGGCCTGTCTCCTGATCCTGGGGTCGGATATCTCCAGCTTCCTCAATACAAAACGGTTGCTGTCATAAAGCGCCACCCACAATACCGCAAGCACCAGAATCCCCAAAACAGTAACTATCATATCCAGCATATCGTTCCTCTCATTTCGTAAGTCAGGGGATGCCGCCCCTATGCCGGCATCCCCAGTTTGATTTCCATTCACGCACTTTCCTGCAGAAGAAAAACCCCGAATATTTTTTTCAGGTAATCCAAATATCCGGCTTTTTCCACTGCCGCCCCAAAGACAATGGGAACGCTTCCGATCTCTACTCCGTTCAAAAGATATCTGACGCGTCCGGCCTCATCCCCCTCAGCCACAGGCGCAGGCACTGCTTCCGGCAGCTCCAGCACCTTTTCCACGGCCGACAGATCGCTTCCGGACGTATCCAGATAGCGGAATTCACCGCTGTACCGAAGAGGAACCAGTTCCTCCACGCCGCCCTCCACCGTCAAAGACTTCAGCGGATCCTTATTTTCGTCTATGTAGATCTTGCATACGCCAAAACCGTAGGTGAGCAGAGCCTGAGCATCCTGAAAGCGAACCTTGTAGTCAGGCGCCCCCATCACCACCGCGATCAGGTCGATGCCGTCCTTGCTGGCCGTAGCCGAAAGACAGTATTTCGCCTTGCTGGTGGAACCGGTCTTCAGCCCTGTGGCCCACTGATACTGCTTCAGCAGCTTATTCGTACTGCTTAAGGTAAAATTGGTGGTACCCTGCTTGGTTTCATGGGTGATATCCTCCATCCAGATCTTCGTATAGTCAAACACCTCAGGATACTTTACCGTCAGCTCCCGGGACATGAGCGCCACATCCCTGGCCGAGGAATAATGCCCGTCGGAATCCGACAGCCCGCAGCAGTCTTCAAAATGGGTGTCCACCATGCCCAGCTCCGCCGCCTTCTGATTCATCAAATCCACAAAGGCCTCCTCGCTGCCTGCGATATGCTCGGCCACCGCCACGCTGGCATCATTCCCGGAAGCCACTGCAATACACTTGATCATGGTATCCAGAGTCTGAATCTCTCCCTGCGCCAGAAACACCTGGGAGCCTCCCATGGAGCTGGCATATTCGCTGGTAATCACCTGATCCTGCAGGCTGACCCTTCCCTCCTTCAGGGCTTCAAAGGTCAAAAGCAGCGTCATAATCTTTGTGATGCTGGCAGGACTCCTGCGCTCTGTGGAGTTGGACTCATAGATCACCTGCCCCGTAGAGCTCTCGATCAGTATCACCGAGGGTGATGAAACCGCCACGTTGGCGCTTGCCGGCATAATGGCCCCCAGCCACATTTCCGCCGCCAGCAGGATAGCCATTAAAGATTTCCTTCCAAACATAAAAAGCCGCACTCCTATTCTTTTTTCTCTTTAAAGAATATGGAAATACGGCAAAACTTATGACAGATGTTGTCAGCGCCTGGACATAAAATTGCGGTACCGCTCCTTTACATGGAACACCTTCCCCAGCTGAATACAGTAATCCACCAAAGCCACCGCCAGCAGCACACAGACAATTATGATCCCCAGCCCCATATCCAGGCTGTCGATGAGCGCATAGACCCATCCGTGAAGAATATGTACGATACCCAGTGCATAAAAACCCCAGGCCACCGTGCTCTCCAGACAGATAATCCCCTGAAAATTAAAGGGCTTTTCCTTGTAATCCCACCACAGCTCCCCGAACAGCAAAATCATTCCCCGGCCTACCAGGTATTCAAATACCGTGGCCAGCAGAGCTCCCAGAAAATATATTTTCAAGTATTGTCCCTTTAAAGGACTGAAAATCAGGTAGCAGCACACAGCTCCCACTCCATAGATGGGACAGAAGGGTCCCTTCGCAAATCCTCTGTTGGTTATTTTCCGGTTGCAGAAAGACATATACACCGATTCCACAAACCATCCCAAAATACTGTATACTAAAAATGCCGCCACCAAATGATACACATCTGTACCAAACAGCTTCATGGTCCACATATTTTAATCCCCGCTATTGCAAAACCCCCGGTCAGATTGGCCGAGGGTCTTTACGTATTAGTTATATTTCCGTTTTCTGGCTGCCTCAGACTTCTTCTTACGTCTTACGCTTGGCTTTTCGTAATGCTCACGCTTCCGAATCTCCTGCTGAATACCAGCCTTCGCACAGCTCCTCTTGAAACGGCGCAGTGCGCTGTCCAGAGTCTCGTTTTCCTTCACGATTACGTTTGACATCTCTACCCGACCTCCCTTCAGTCCCTCAAGTATCATGACTGATTGGGTTAATATTATGTATTGCCTGGAGCCATACACACTAGCTATTATACCATAAAACTCCCGGCAGTCAACAGTTTTTTTGTTTTTTTATCCAAGCTGGCTCTCCAGAAGCTTTGCCGCCTCCGCTACCGCGGCAGGAATACCCTCGGGCTTTTTCCCTCCCGCCTGGGCCATATTGGGACGTCCGCCTCCGCCTCCGCCCACCAGAGCGGCGATTCCCTTGATGAGATTTCCGGCATGAGCTCCCCTGCGGACGGCTTCGTCGGTGGCCATGGCGATCATATTCACCCTGCCGTCCAGAGCGGACAAAAGCACCACCACGCCCTCTCCCAGCTTTTCCTTCAGCTGATCTCCCAGATCCCGAAGGCCGTTCATGTCAACCCCCTCCGGGCTGGCCGCCAAAAGCTTTACGCCCCCGATCTCCTGCACCTGATCCATCACATCCCCCAAAGCTTCCCTGGCCGCCTTGCTCTTCATGGATTCCAGCTCCGAGGAAAGGGACTTCAATTCCGCCATCAAATGGCCGCATTTCTCCACCAATGTGGCAGGCGTGGTCTTCAACGTCCGGCTGGCCGCCTCCAGAGTCTCTTCCAGCCCTCTGTAATACGCAGTGACCCCGTTCCCGGTCAGCGCTTCGATCCTGCGCACTCCGGCGGCAATGCCGCCCTCGGACAAAATCTTAAAGGAAGCGATAACCCCTGTGCCTCCCACATGGGTGCCGCCGCAGAGCTCCACGGAAAAATCTCCCATTTTGACCACTCTGACCTTCTCGCCGTATTTTTCGCCAAACAGAGCCATCGCTCCTGTCTTCTTGGCCTCCTCAATGTCCATGATCTGTGTCACCACCGGCAGATTTTCTCCGATCCTTTCGTTGACCATGGCCTCCACCTTTTCCAGCTCTTCCTTTGTCATGGGCGCAAAGTGACTGAAGTCAAAGCGCAGTCTCTCCCCGTCCACGTAGGAGCCGGACTGCTCCACATGGGATCCCAGCACCTCCCGAAGCGCCCTTTGAAGCAGATGCGTGGCGCTGTGGTTTTTACAGACAGCAGCCCTTCTGTCCTTGTCCACCGAAAGCGATGCCTTATCTCCCACCTTGATCATGCCTCTGGCAACGGTGCCGATATGGCCTACCTTACCTCCTAAAAGCTTAATGGTATCCTTCACCTCAAAGCTGCCGTCCGCCGTAGTGATCACTCCCGTATCGCCGCACTGTCCTCCCATAGTGGCATAAAAAGGAGTCTCCTCTACGATCACAGTTCCCGTCTGTCCGTCCGTCAGGGCGGAGACCAGCTCGGTCTCGGTGGTCAGCACGGTGACGGGAGACTCATGCTCCAGCCTGTCGTAGCCCACAAATTCCGTGGTAATTTCGGGATCGATGGACTCGTACACCGTCACATCCGCCCCCATATAGTTGGTGGTCTTCCTGGCCTTACGGGCCGTATCCTTCTGCTTTTGCATGCAGGCGTCAAAGCCCGCCTGATCAATGGTAAAGCCCTTTTCCGCCAGAATCTCTTCCGTCAGATCCACCGGGAAGCCAAAGGTATCATAAAGCCGGAAAACATTCTCGCCGGAAAGCTGTGTGACGCCGGCCCCGCGCAGCTCTTCCTCCAGCTGAGCCAGAATGCTCAGCCCCTGGTCGATGGTTCTGTCAAATTTGTCCTCCTCCTGCGTCAATACATTCAGGATAAACGCCTTCTTTTCTTCCAGCTCAGGATAACCGTCCCGGCACTCGTCGATGACGGTCTCGCTGAGACGGGCCATAAACTTGCCCTGGATCCCCAAAAGCCTTCCGTGCCTGGCCGCACGCCGGATCAGCCGGCGGAGCACATAGCCCCTCCCCTCGTTGGAGGGCATAATGCCGTCGCTGATCATAAAGGTGGTGGATCGGATATGGTCGGTGATCAGACGAATGGATACATCCGCTCCATCGTCCTTCCGATACTCCACCCCGGCAATCTCACAGATCCGGTCACGGACAGCCTTCATAGTGTCGATATCAAACACGGAGTCCACGTCCTGAACCACCACTGCCAGACGCTCCAGACCCATGCCCGTGTCGATATTCTTCTGGGCAAGCTCCGTGTAATTGCCGTGGCCGTCGTTGTCGAACTGAGTGAACACATTGTTCCACACTTCCATAAACCGGTCACAGTCACAGCCCACCTTGCAGTCCGGCCTGCCGCAGCCATACTTGATACCTCTGTCGTAATAAATCTCCGAGCAGGGGCCGCAGGGACCTGCCCCGTGCTCCCAGAAATTATCGCAGGCGCCGTTTTCATCCCTGTAAAAACGGGTGATTTTCTCGGCGGGAACCCCCACCTCCTTTGTCCAGATATCAAAGGCCTCGTCATCCTCGCAATAGATGGAAGGATACAGCCTGTCGGGATCCATGCCCACTACTTTGGTCAGAAACTCCCAGCTCCAGGCAATGGCCTCGTGCTTAAAATAGTCACCAAAGGAAAAATTTCCCAGCATCTCAAAAAAAGTCAGATGGCGGGCTGTTTTTCCCACATTCTCGATATCGCCGGTTCTGACGCACTTCTGGCAGGTGGTCACTCTGCGCCTGGGCGGAATCTCCTGCCCGGTAAAGTAGGGCTTTAAGGGCGCCATACCGGAATTAATGATCAACAGGCTGTTATCATTATGGGGCACCAGTGAAAAGCTTTTCATTTTCAGATGGTCCTTCCCCTCAAAAAACTCAAGGAACATTCTTCTCAGTTCATTTACACCGATAGGTCTCATGGGTTTGTCCTCCGATCAAAAAATATTTTTATTCTCATTCATCCTCTTCTCCCAGAGTCTCGTTCAGAGCCTTCCTGGTCTCCAGAATCTGGTTCTGGTCCCCCTTTTTCAGAGCCGCCTCAAAAAGTGTGATATAGTGGTCCAGCTTTCTGCGCCGGTCTCCCAGCGCTTCCTCGTACATACGCTCTGCCCGGGTCAGCACCAGCCTGTTTTCCTCATAGTCCCGGGGCTGTATCTTCAGGTAGGCCAGCTCCTCCATGCGCTTTTTCGCCTCTTCGTCGGTCATCTGGCTGTCCTCGCCCTTGATGATCATTTTCTGGCTGGCGCCTGTGGAGACCACCGTCACCTCCACCTCCAGCAGGGAATTGATATCGTAGGTGTAGGTCACATCCACGGACTCCTGCCCTTTGGGGCCCTTAGGCACCTGAATCTCCAGCTCTCCCAGAAACAGATTATTCCTGGCAAACCGGCTCTCCCCCTGAAGCACCCGCACACGCACCTTGTCCTGGCCGTCCCTGGCAGTGTAAAGTCTCTCCGTATGGCTGGCCGGAATCACCGTGTTGCGCTCAATAATGGGACAGAACCTTCCGTCCTCAAACTTTCCTTCCTCATACTCTACCACCACCTCCGTGCCCAGGGTAAAGGAGCACACGTCCGTCAGGATGACCTCCTTTACCTCCTCCCGACGCTCCTTCATGGCCGCCTGGACTGCAGCGCCCAGAGCCACCGCCTCATCGGGATTCATTTTGGTATCCGGAAATTTACGAAACAGCCTGATCAGGAAATCCCTGACCACCGAAAGTCTTGTGGCTCCCCCGATCAGCAGCACCTCATCGATATCCGAAAGCTTCAGCCCCGCATCTGCCAGGCTCTTTTTCACCGGCTCTCTGATCTTCATCAGCAGATCCTCGCAGGCCTCCTCATATTCCTTGCTGGAGATCTCCTTCTCCAGTGTCTCTTCCTTATACAGAAAGCTCATGGATACCCTGTTCTGTCCGCTGACGGCGCACTTTGCCTTTTCTGCCTGCCGATAAAGCCTTACCTGCTCCTTTTCCGACAGATCCTGGAGCTGGAGCTTGGCCTTCTGGAGAAACAGCCTGGCCATCACCTGGGTAAAATCCTCGCCTCCCAGGTAATTGTCTCCCGCCACGGCTCTGACCTCCAGGATATTATGGTACAGCTCCAGAATGGACACGTCAAAGGTGCCTCCCCCCAGATCGAATACCAAAAACCTGGTATCCCGGGTCTTATCATAAAGCCCGTAGGCCACAGCCGCCGCCGTGGGTTCGGATACCATCCTCTCCACCTTCAGCCCGGCCAGCTCCCCGGCCCGTTTCGTAGCCTTTCTCCTTTTATCGTCAAAATAGGCAGGCACGCTGATCACCGCCTCCGTCACTTCCTCCCCCAGGAAGCTTTCCGCGTCCTCCTTCAGAAAGCGCAGCACCATGCTGGAAAGCTCCTCCGGCTTAAAATGCCTTCCGCTGAGCACGTAATCGCGCTCCGTGCCCATGCTGCGTTTAAAGGTCTGGGCCACGGAATCCGGATACAGGCTCATGCGCTCCCTGGCAGTCTCGCCCACATATACATTTCCCTCCTGATCCACGCTGACCACAGAGGGCGTAAGATTTTTTCCCAGCCGGTTGGGGATGATCCTTGGCTGTCCATCCGCAAAATATGCCACCAGGCTGTTTGTAGTGCCCAAATCGATTCCTACTATCATTTATTCTTCCCCTTTGTCCGCTTTACTGCAGCCGATCCTGAAATGCCACGTGCTTTACAGCCTGCATATATTCGTCCCAGGGCTGCAGCTCCAGATTCCTCCTAAGCCGCTCTTCAGCTTCCTCCCGGCGGCCCGTCCGCAGCAAAAAAGCGATCCGCACACCCTCCATTTCCTTGCAGACACAGCTGGTGCAGAAATGGCAGATCTCACAGACCCTTTCCCGATCCAGAATTTCCTGCAGCTTATCCTCCGGCTCCAGGTAACAGGCGGCTAAAAATTCCAGCTGAAGATAGGCCTTACCTCTGTTAAAGTAAGCGCTTCGCCCGGAAAATTTTTCTCTCCTCAGCCAGTCCCTGAGCTTTTTCCCATATTTTTTACCCTTCTTGTCCTCCTGCCACAGCATGCACGCAAACACCAAATCTCCCAACGCTTCTCCCAGCTCCTCCTCCTGACAGTACCGCAGGGCCTTCGTCAGGTTATGCAGGCTCTGGTATTTTGATCCGGTCTCAAGACCGGCCCAGCCGGCTCCCCGCAGATATGCCAGTCTGGCCTCCCGGGAGCTGCGTTTCCCCTTATCCCCGGAATATCTCAGCGTATTCTTCCAGGCCTTCAGGCACGCCTCGTCATGGATTCCCATTCCCGCATACAGGGCCGCAGACTTTTCCAGGAAAGCAAACCGATCCTGTTCACAGGCCTTCTCATACAGGCCGAGAGCCTCCTGTGTATTTCCCAGCTGAGCCTGAATCTGAGCCATATTGTCGTAAAACCATGCCGGACGCTTTTCTCCCGCCAGCGCTTCATATTGCCTGTAAGAAGCCAGCGCCATTTCATAATCGCCCAGAAGGCTGTATAGATTTCCCATATCCGCATAAATAACGGGTGACATATCTTCATCCATATATAAAACGGCCCGCTTCATAAAAAACAGCGCCTTTTCAAAATCTCCCGTATATTTACACACAAAGCTCAGCCCGTTGAGCGCATAGGGATTGGCCGGGTTCATGGCGGCAGCCTTCTCAAAATCCTCCCTGGCCTCCTGATAGTGATGAGCCGCCCGGTGAAAAATGCCCCGCTCCACAAACATATAGCTGTCAGGACAATTGTACAGGTATTCCGTCAAAATGGGAAGCCCCTGATCATAAAAAGCCAGCTCACCCTTTTCCACATGAGCGCGGAATTCCTTTCGGAATTTCTTCAGCTTCCGGTCCAGCAGACCGGCTTCCATGGGCTTTTTTTGCTTTTGATACGCATAGGCCTCCAGCACGGCGCTTTTTACGTTATTTTGAGCGGCATCCGACAATACCTTGTCCAGATCCTCCGGACGCTCCAAATCCAGATATACCTTGGCCACATACTCATAGGCCTTGGCAAAATTGGGAAAATACTGAATGCACTGACTGCCGGTGCGCACCACACCGGAAGCGTTCAGCTGACGTCGGTAGGCCTCCAGGGAGGTGGCATAGGCGGCGTAGATCTGGTAGTCCTCTACCAGCTTTCTTGCCAGCTCCTCACTTTTTTCATATTCACCCATTTCCGTATAAATCTGAGCCAGCTCCAGCAGAACTCCGATGTCCTTCACACTTCCCGCCAGAACGCTCTCGCCCTCCCGGACAGCGTCTTCAAAGCCTGTCTTGTTCCGAAAGCCCAGATTATGAAAGCTCTGCATCCGGATCAGCCGGGCCTGCTTGAGCCGGTCCAGATCCTTCTCCCGCTCTTCGCCCTCCTCGCCCACAAGCTTCTTTTCCAGAGACTCCTCCCAAAGACGGCTCATGGTGATTGCAGTCTCGTACTCGGCCTCCTCCACATACAGCTTTGCCAGAAGCCCGTTATACTCGGCTTCCCGCTGAGGGGGAATCTGTTTTTCAATGGTCAGGGCAAGGCGGATTCCCCGGGAAATTTTACCGTCCTGGAGATAGCACCAGCACAGCTCCAGGGCGGGATCCCAGCCCTGCCCTTTGCGGTACTCCGCCTCCAGCTGCTCCTCGATTTGGGCGTTCACCTTTCCCAGCAGCGCCATAAAGGCGTCGTCACCCCCTGCGGCCAGCACCTTCTCCGCGCATTTTTTCGCCTGACGGTATTCCTTCTGCTCATAATACCACTCGGTCAGGCGCACATTGGCCATGTAATGAGTGTCGTTGTCCTCCTTCAGCTGACGGTATATTTCCGCCGCCTTTCTCCTGCTGCTTTCCTTTGCCGGTCCCTGGCGCCACAAGGCCTCCGCAGTGTTGTATCCGATCATCCCGTCCCGGGGATACCTTTCCCGAAGCTCCTCCAGCAGACGAATGCCCTCCTCGGGCTGTTCCTGCCTGGCCAAAAGCTCCGCCCGGCAGATCTCCATGACCGGGTGGCGGATTTCCAGAGCATCCGCATCCCTGATATTCTGCTTTGCCTGCTCCAGCTCTCCCTCCTGCAGCGCCTGCCAGCACCGGTCATAATACTGCAGAAACAGGTCGTAGTCCGCATCCTCCGCTCCCTGAAACTGGTCGAACTCCACGTCCTCGCCCCGCTCACACTTGTTGATGAGATATCGGACAAAATCCGCCGGGAAACGCTCCCGCAGCGCCGGCGCATCCTCTACGATAGACAGCTTCCGGTTCAGCAGAGTCCACACGGCGTCCGGCAGGCGGAAATGGTCCATCATAAACCGCAGCAGCTTCAGCCGGCAGTTTTCCTCTTCCTCCAGAGAAAGGAAGCATTCATCCCGAAACAGCTCCTTCCAGGCCTCCAGGTCCTGCCTGCTTCGAATGTTTCCGTATATCTGAGCCGCCCGCTCCACCCACAGACCAGAGGGTGTCTCGTCCTTCGGCGGCTCTTCCTCTTTGTCCTCCTGCCTGGCAAGACGACAGGCAGTGTCATAAGCGTTTCTGAGCCGCTTAAACCCCTCCGGATCATCCTCCGGGTTGGTCACGGCCAGTTTTTCCCGATAAGCGTTTTTGATTACCCGCTCTTCTTTTGTCTCATCGATCCCCAATACCTGAAATGCTTCTCTACCGTTCATACTGCTTTTCCCCTGTTTCCTTTTGCAGGATTTTTCCCCTGCGCAGGCAAAGGGAGCAGAAAGGCTTCTGCTCCCCGGCGGTGAAATCGTTAAAATGTAAACCTATCTGCAAAATAGGCATCCAAATCGGCGATGGCCACCCTCTCCTGCTCCATGGAATCCCTGAACCGAACTGTAACGCACCCGTCCGTCTCCGAGTCAAAATCATAGGTGACGCAGAACGGCGTGCCGATCTCGTCCTGCCGGCGGTACCTTTTGCCAATATTTCCTCTCTCGTCAAACTCGCAGTTGTACTTGCGGGACAGGGACTGATACACCTTTTCCGCCCCCTGATTCAGCTTCTTGGAAAGAGGCAGTACGCCGATCTTCACAGGCGCCAGCGCCGGATGGAAACGAAGCACCGTCCGCATGTCTCCGCCCTCCAGCTCCTCCTCGTCATAGGCGGCGCACAGGAAAGCCAGAACCACCCGGTCCGCACCCAGAGAGGGCTCGATCACATAGGGTATGTACTTCTCCTTCTTCTCATCGTCAAAGTAGCTCATATCCTCACCGGAGGTATTCGCATGCTGGGACAGGTCGTAATCGGTTCTGTCGGCAATGCCCCACAGCTCGCCCCATCCGAAGGGAAACAGGAATTCAATATCCGTAGTCCCCTTGCTGTAAAAACACAGCTCCTCGGGACTGTGGTCCCGAAGCCGCATCTCATCCTCCTTCATTCCCAGAGACAGCAGCCAGTCCCGGCAGAAACCTCTCCAATACTGGAACCATTCCAGATCCGTGCCGGGCTCACAGAAGAATTCCAGCTCCATCTGCTCAAATTCCCTTGTGCGGAAGGTAAAGTTTCCGGGAGTGATCTCGTTTCGGAAGGATTTCCCGATCTGTCCGATGCCGAAGGGAATCTTCTTCCGGGAAGTCCTCTGCACATTCTTAAAATTCACAAAAATACCCTGAGCCGTCTCGGGCCGAAGATACACGGTATTTTTGGCATCCTCCGTCACACCCTGGAAGGTCTTGAACATCAGATTAAACTGCCGGATATCCGTATAATCATGCTTACCGCAGGAAGGACAGGGGATCTGATGCTCCTCCACAAAGGCCTTCATCCGCTCCTGAGACCAGCCGTCGATGCTCTCCTCCAGGGCAATTCCCTTCTCCTGGCAGTAATCCTCGATCAGCTTGTCGGCCCGAAAACGCTCATGACACTGTCTGCAGTCCATGAGAGGATCGGAGAAGCCGCCCAGATGACCGCTGGCCACCCAGGTCTGAGGATTCATCAGAATGGCGCAGTCCACGCCCACATTATAAGGATTTTCCTGTATGAATTTCTGCCACCAGGCCTTTTTCACATTGTTTTTCAGCTCCACACCCAGATTGCCGTAATCCCAGGTGTTTGCCAGGCCCCCATAGATCTCCGAGCCGGGATACACGAACCCTCTGGCCTTTGCCAGAGCTACAATCTTTTCCATTGTCTTTTCCATAATACCAATCCTCTCATTCTGCCGCGGCTGCAGCTCATTTATTGCTTCATCTCATAAGAATGTACACGGTTCCCTCCGCCTCAAGAGCGTCCACGCTTCCATCCGCATTCAGAACCGCGCCCTGGCTGACATGCGTCACGCGATAGGGGCAGTAGACCACCGTTCCCGCTCCCACCACAATGAGCTTTCCCCCTTGAGCCATTAAGCTTTCCTGCGTGGCCTCAGTGCCGTCCTTTACATTTTTCAGCACGGGCAGTCCCTCACCGGCCTCCTTCAGCCCCTCCTCCGGGCTTCCGAAAAACAGTGGCTGTCCCGTATACTCCGTGTAGGCCTGCGCATTTTCAAATCCGAAGGACACCACCACTCGGGTTCCGCTCTCATCCAAAACCTCCACACTCTCCAGAGTTACCATTTCTCCCCCGTCCATGGGATGGAGCCGGTTAAATTCCTCCGCCTCCTCCAGAGCCATGGCTTCGAGCTCCGCCAGCTCATAGTAATCCTTATCAAGCTCTCCCACAAGATACGCCGTCACTTTGCCGGTCTCCATAATGACCAGGGTGGGTTTATCGATCGTGTCCGGTTCCTTCGCCTGACCGCAGCCTGACAGCAGCACTGCCAAAAGTCCCAGGCAAACCGCAAGAGTTCTTTTCCTTTTCATGATCATGCCCCTATCTGCCGGCTCCGGACGCTTTATATCCTGCGTCGTGCCGCAACACATATTGAAGATATTGTATCAAAAAAAAACTGGTTTTTCAACAAAGACTTTGCAGGACCTCCAGGCTGTGAAATTTTCGTCCCACAAAACGCTTCATATATTCCCCGGCCACCTCTTTCAGCTGTTCCAGCACGGGCTCCGTCACAGTAAAGGTGTATAGCTTTTCCACGGGGCTTGCGGCTATGTACTGCAGGGCGTAGACAGTGGAAGCCTCCAGCGGCCTGTCCTTCGGAGGCCCCGGAAATTCTCCGTTAACCGCTATGGCCTTGCATTCAAAAACACACCGCACCAGCGGATTTGGCAGAGAAGCCGCGCACAGCGCCCGGAGGGACTGGTACAGAAGCTTCAGCATCTGCTTCTCGTCGTTATTTTCCCGGGTATAGTAATCCGCCACCTCGGCAAAGTACATGCCATAGCAGGCGCCGATGTAATCCTCCCGGAGCTCTTCAAAGTAATTTTGGATCTCCGCCTCCGTCAGGGTATAGGCGCTTCTTCCCTGATACATCCGAAATGTGCCAAAGGAAAAAGGAGCCGCAGCCGCCGACAGCTTGCTGCCCGGCCTCCTGGCCCCTCTTGCAAAGGCTGAAATCTTTCCTCTCTCCTTAGTCAAGATACTGATGTTCCTGTCGTACTCCCCCACAGGAGACTGCTTCAGCACGATCCCTGTCACCGAAATATATTCCTGCATCCGAGCCTTCCTTCAGCTTCTGTTCCCCCTGGTCCTGCTCCCGCCTCTCACAGGACACAAAGGACAGATAATCTTCTATCTTTCCGCTGCTTTCAAACTGCTTCCAGTATTCCATGTTCATTTCTGCATCCCCTGTCATCCGTCATGTAATGTTCCCGTTTTAGGGTCTGCATTTTCTTTTTTTCTATTCGCCGGCGGTGATATCTTTCGGGTCATATCCAAAATTTTTCAGAAGGAAATCACTGTCCCTCCAATCCTTTTTTACCTTGACCCAAAGCTTTAAATTTACCTGCATTTCCAAAAGCTCTTCGATCTCCGGGCGGGCGGCGGAGCCGATTTTTTTAAGCATTGCGCCGCCCTTTCCGATGATCATTCCCTTGTGGGATTCTCTTTCGCAGACAATCGTAGCTTCAATGTGGCAGACGGAGCCTTTTTCCTTCATGCTCTCAATGCTCACCGCAATCCCGTGGGGGATTTCCTCCTGCATCAGCCGCAGCGCCTTCTCCCGGATCAGCTCCGCCGCGATCTGCCTGATGGGCTGATCGGTAATGGTGTCCTCATCATAAAAGGCAGGACCATAAGGAAGATACTGGAAAATACAGGACACCAGCTCCTCCGTGCCCTCTCCCTTCAGGGCGGACACAGGCACGATCTCCTGAAAATCCATTTCTTTGCGGTAGGCGTCTATAAAGGTTAAAACCGCCTCTCTTTTCACGGTATCCGTCTTGTTGATCACCAGAATCACCGGCGTTTTTACCCGCTTCAGCTGTTCGATGATATGACGCTCTCCGGCTCCGATATAGGTGGAGGGCTCCACCAGCCACAGAACCACATCTACCTGTTCAAGCGTTTTTTCGGCCACACTGACCATGTAGTTTCCCAGCTTGTTTTTGGCCTTGTGAATCCCCGGCGTGTCCAGAAACACGATCTGTCCCTCCTGCCGGGTCAGCACCGTCCGGATCCGGTTTCTGGTGGTCTGGGGCTTATTGGATGTGATGGCAATTTTCTGGCCGATCAGCTGGTTCATCAGAGTGGATTTCCCCACGTTGGGTCTGCCGATCAGCGCCGCAAACCCGGACTTACAGGATGTGTTTTCATTTTTCATTTATCAATTATCTGCCTTCCCGCAGCGGCGGCCCTGTGCCGCCGCTGTGCCTCGTTCAGCCGACTTGCAGGCTGAAAATTTATTCTGCGCTAAACATAAGTGCAATTAGGTTAGATTATACCGGACGCGAGGGATCTCAGAAAAGATTCTCCGTCTTCATAAACAGGCTTTCCTCCGCCTTTATCTTCTGGGCATTTCCCACCACGCACAGACAGTCATCCTCCATAAAGGCCCTGATATGCCCCGCCAGAGATCTGATGTCCTCGGGAGTGGCCGCCAGCACCTCATCCCGCTCCTGCTGCAGGATCTCATCCGTCAGGCCGCACATATAGGCGGTCAGCCCAATAAGTCCCTTGGCGGCAGGATTTCTGGGAATATCCAGATCGCTTACGGCCCCGATCACATACTGGGTCATGGTTCTTTCGTCCGCGTCAAAGCTGCTGACTGCCTCCGCCGCATTCTCATAGATCTCCAGCGTTTTTCCCAGGTTGGGATCCCGATAGGACACAAAGAAGCACTCTCCCGCCCTTCCAAAGTCGCACATGCAGCCGTAGGCGCCGCCCTTCACCCGGACATTCACCCAAAGGTACTCGTAGCCCATCATCACCTTCAGCACCTTCAGGGCTCCCTTATATTCCAGTCCCTTTTTGCGGAAATTGCCAGCTCTGGACACATACTGTATCTGGCCGGAGGTCATCAGGCCTTCATTCTTCCTGACTGCCTCTGGCCTGTAGCTCCCTTTCTCCACCGGGTTCGTATACAGCTTCGCCTTTAAAGCCGCCACAGGCGCCTCCAAAGCTCCGATCACCTTTTCATCTCCCACAAAATCCACCATAAGATTTTCCGGGCGGAAGATCATTTCAGCCAATCGGCGCAGCTTTTCCGAAAGCTCATCCTTCCTCTCTTCAAAGTTCGTCTCCAGATCAGAAAGCAGACGGTAGAAGGACAGCCCTCCCAGGGCCTCTGTGGCTGCCGAGGCGCCTCCTCCATAGGACGCGGCCCTGCCTGCGGCCAGGGTATGTCCCGCAGAGGTCATCTGAGCCTGCAGTCTGGATTTTCCCTCCGCCAGAATCTCCCGAAGTCTTCTGGCATCCCCGTAATCGCTCCTCAACAGGATCTCTTCCATGAGAGCCAGGGCCTTTTCCAGGTTCTCATGCAATGCCTTTGTCTTAAGCTCCAGAGTTACCGTATACTCATCGCTGTCATTTATATTTTCATAGGTATTCTGTACCGGGCTCATGCCGCCGGTCACAAGGTTTATCTCGTTAAACAGATCCCCGTAGGAATAGTTCTCCGTGTTCAAAAGCCCGAGCATTCCTCTGAGAACCCCGATATAGGGGAAATATTCCCCGGGGATCTCCCGGCATTTAAAGACCAGACGAAGATATCCGATTCCGTTGGTAAACAGGTTATGGTAAATCAGAGGGGTATCTCCCAGCGTCCGCTCCTCATAGATCAGAGGGGCCGCCTCCTTCTTCAGATCCGCCCGGGTCAGAAGAGGAATCCTGGCCAGATCCTCCGGCTTATCCTCCTGCTCCCGGAAAGCGTTCAGGGCCTGGAGGGTATCCTTCACCTGCTGCAGCTCCTCCTGGGACATTTGCGCCCTGCGCTCCGCCAGCTTTTCGCGCAGAGCCTCCTCCTGGCGCTGGCCCAGTCCGGGCTGGGGCTTCAAGACTACCATGGCATTGTGGGGATTCTCCAAAAGCCAGGTTTTCACCAGCCCTTCAAAGTATCCCTCCTTTACCCTCTTCCGCATCAGGGCATAGGTGTCGTTGGCTTCAATATGGATAAAGGGCTTGGACTCGTCGTAAAGCCAGCTGTCCAGCACCTGAAGTCCATACATGAGCCCCTTGGGATAAGAACCGAAATCCGCCTCCCTGTATTTAAATTCAAAATAGTTGATGGCTGACAGAAGCGCCTTCTCGTCGAAGCCTTCCTTCACGATTTTTTCCAGGGTTTCCCGGATCACCCTGCCAAATTCCTCCTCCCGGGATGCAGAGGTTCCCCTGGCCACCACGCTGAAAAAGGGCTGCTTGATGCCGTTGTCATAAATACTGTAAACATCCTTGCCGATGTTTCTCTCGATGAGCGCTTTTTTCAGAGGTGCGCCGGGCACGGAGCAGAGCACATAGTCCAGGATCTGGAACGCCACGTACAGCTCCCGGTCCAGGCTGTTCCCCACGGAAAGATTCCAGGCCAGGAAAGAATTTTCTTCTGTATCCTCCCCTTCGCTGATGGGATATTCTCTCTCAACCCGGCCAGGCTTATCAAAGGCAGGCTCCACCCCCACCTCCGAATCCACCTCCAGGGCGTCAAAGGCGGACAGATAATGCTCGTCGATATAGGCCAGCTTCTCCGCCATATCCATATCGCCATACAGATAAATATAGCTGTTGGAGGGATGGTAATAGGTTCTGTGGAAATCCAGGAACTGCTCATAGGTAAGCTGGGGAATCACATCCGGATCTCCCCCGGACTCCACGCCATAGGTGGTATGAGGGTACAGAGAATTGCTGATCTCCCGCATCAGCACATCGTCGGGGGATGAAAAGGCTCCCTTCATCTCATTGTACACGACCCCGTTTAAGCCAAGCTCTCCGGACTCGTCCAGCTCATAATGCCAGCCCTCCTGGCGGAAAATAGACTCGTTTTCATAAATATTGGGGTAAAACACCGCATCCAGATACACATGCATCAGATTCTGGAAATCCTTGTCATTGCAGCTGG
>CAMWUL010000067.1 GCA_947177445.1 uncultured Lachnospiraceae bacterium
TACACCTGCCCTCAGCCTGTAAACGTCAAAGCTTCCCGTCTGTTCCTGCAGTTCCATCTCCAGACGTATTCCCTTTTCAGCATAATATCCCGCAAGCCACTCCAGATCTCTTCCCCGGGCAGCCACAAAATACACATTCCCGTTCTCCAGAAGAGCCTCCTCCACGGAAGATATTCCGTACCGTCGATACTTTTCCAGGGTCAACGGACTTTTTGCCAGCCAGCCGCCGCAGATATCGTAGTTATACCCCCGCTCTCCATCGGCAGGCATGGGTCTGTCAAACATCATTTCGGAATAATTCACCATGGAATACACGTCCACGAAATAGAAGGATTCACTGTTTTCCCGGAAATACTCCTGCAGCTCATACCATTCCCGATTTTGCGCTGTGGTGACTGCATATTCCTCCCGGAAGCTTCCCCAGGCGTCTGCAGTCAGGCGGCAGGCGCCCAATATCAGCGCCCCGGCGGCAGCCGTGGATATCCACTTTTTTCCGGCACCTCCTTTCGGCCTCCATATGCTTCGCAGATGCCACAGCTCCTCAAAAATCAGCAGCAGCAGACACGCCATTTCCATAACAAACAGCGAGTGAGTCACCCGGGCAGGCGTCCTCTGTTTCAATATAATGTACATCCACGATACGGAGCGCACTCCAATCATTCCCGTCATAAACAGAAGGTTCATCCATCTGCGGGAGCAACAGGTTAATACGAAAAAAACAAGATACAAAAGAATACAGATTATGTTCCAGGGGTATTCCTCCCCCCAGGGGCGTTCCTCCCCGGAAAGGGCCGGAATATACAGAGCTCTGTGCCCATAGGACCACAGCCCCTCTCCAAGGGGCAGGGTAAACATCTGCAGATACAGCCGGTTCAATCCCCCGCTTCCGGCCAGTCTTTTTTCATTGGCGTAATCCACAATTTTCTGCATTGTGTCCGCAGTGATCTCTTCATCCAGAGAATAGTTATAGGTATCCAGCAGATCATACTGGGCCTTTGTAATTGACGCAGACTCATAAAATTCTCTGTTTTCGTCATAGGCCGGAAGCGCCAGAAAATCATACAGTTCGGTTCTGCATGAAAATATCTCCCGATATTCTTTCCATCCTGCGCTGCCATAGCTGCATAAATCTATGGCATACAACGCCAGCACTCCCACCAAAATACTTCCCCAAACGATCCCATCTCCAAGCAGCTTCCTCCCAACCACATGAAGTCCGTTGTTCCTGTAATAACGAACCACTGCCAGGAGCAATGAAAAGGGAAGCAAGAACCAGAATACCTCCGTTCTCACGCAAAAGGCCAGAAAATACTGTAATATAATCCCAACATATTTTAGAATACACTTTCTGTCTTTGAAACTGCAATATTCTATACAACGATGCTGTACAGCCGCCGATGCCATCAGCAAGCCAGCTGTAAACGTATACTGAACCATGACAAAATCACTGATCATGGTTCCGGCATACAGCAAAGTAATAAAGGCCAGGACAATGCACATCCGAAGCTTTTTAAGCTTCAGGATTTTTGTCAAATTTACTGCCAGACAATACAGCGCCGCATATTGGCATATTATCATGAAAAAACTGAACCAGGGAACCACCGGCGCAATACGATACAGCAAATTAAACAGCATATTCAAAATACTGATCATTTGAATATTATGCACATCCGGCGTGCCTGAATATCTTCCCGATACAATAGAGTCGATCAGCACATCGTCATTCATGGCATAATGATAATCAAACAGCGCCGGCACCACGCACATCAGAATGAGGATAAAAACCGCTTCCGCCGCGTATACACCGTTTTTGCCTGCAAAAAATTTCTTCACTGCATCCATCTGTGATCCTCTCTGAATAATGTTCCTCTACGAATTATAATCCTCTCTGATCTGCACTCCTCCAGGACTGTATTCGGCCTGATTTTCAGCCCGGGGTTACCGCCTTTTCCAGGTGGTTCTGGAAAAGAGAATCAAAATCGGGAAAATCTCCAGCCTTCCCGCCAGCATATCCATGATCAGCACCAGCTTGGAAAACGCTCCGTAAGCCGCAAAGTTACTGGCGGGCCCCACCATCTCAAAGCCCGGCCCGATATTGTTAAAGCAGGCCAGCACAGCCGAAAGGTTGGTGGTAATGGAAAACCCATCCACAGAAATCAGCAGAAAGCTCAAAATGATGATGATCGTATAAGCCGCCAGGTAAGCGTTGGTATTCTGGAGAATCTTTTCCCCCACGGGCTGGCCGTTCATCCGAACCGCCTGTATTTTTCTGGGATGCACTACCTGCTGTACGCTCCTGCGCAGGCTCTTCAGCACCAGAAGCACTCTGCCGCATTTAAAACCGCCTCCTGTGCTCCCGGCGCTGGCGCCCACGATCATCAGCGCCAGCAGTATTGCCTTGGACAGCCCCGGCCACAGATCAAAATCGGCTGTGGCGTACCCGGTGGTGGTAATGATGCTGGACACCTGGAAAGCCGCATGCCGTACCGTTTCCTCCAGGGTCTTATAGGTTCCCTGGAGATTCCATGCAATCAAAAGGATGCTTCCGGCCACCAGCCCCAGATAGAGCCGAAGCTCCTCGTCCCGCAGCACATTCTTTACCTGCCGGATCAAAAGCAGATAATAGCAGCTGAAATTTACGCCGAAAAGCAGCATAAATATCGTGCACACATTCTGAATATAGGGGCTGTAGCCGGCTATGCTGTCGTTTTTGACGCCAAAGCCTCCTGTACCCGCGGTTCCAAAAGCCGTGCAGACCGCATCGAAAAGCGGCATTTTCCCCGCCAGCAGAAAAATCACATTGGCCACAGTCAGCAAAATATAGAGCAGGTACAGGATGCCTGCCGTTTTCTTCATGCGGGGCACCAGCTTGCCCACATTAGGCCCGGGGCTTTCCGCCCGCAGAAGGTGCATGGTAAAACCGTTGTCACTACCGCTTACAGTGGAGATGGCCAGCAGAAAAACCAGCACCCCCATCCCTCCCAGCCAATGACTGAAGCTTCTCCAATAAAGGATTCCTCCGGATAATTCCTCCACCGCAGGCACAATCGAAGCTCCTGTCGTGGTAAATCCGGAAACAATCTCAAAAAACGCATCCACAAAGCCGGGAATTTCCCCGGAAAGATAAAAGGGCATGCATCCCAGCAGACTCATGATAATCCAGCTGATGCCCACACAGGCCAGACCCTCCCTGGCATAAAATTTATTTTTTGATCCCCGGCAAAACCACGTCAGTCCCCAGGCCAGCAGAGCGGTGGCTCCTATACTCAGCATAAAGGCCCGGACTGCCGCAATTTCTCCTTCCCAGACACTGATCAACAGGGCCGGCACCATAAATGCCGCCTCCAGCATTAATATTTTGCCGATGAATCTTCCCATCATCTTATAGTTCATGATAGACCTCGCACCTCAATCACTGGCAGTTTCTTACTCGAAAATATCCTTCAGCTGGCGTATGCCTCTCTCACTGTTCGTGACAATGATCAGGCTGTCCCCCTGATAATAGCAGGAATCACCGTTGGGAATCTCCTGACGGCCTCCCTTGGTGATGCATACCACCAGTACGCCCTTTTTCAGCTTAAGCTTCTTCAAAGGCTCCCCGCAGTGAGGCGTATCCTTATCCACCATAAATTCCATGGCCTCCGCCTGCCCCTCCGCAATGGTATGCATGGTCAGGGCCGCCCCTGTCTGGTTCTTCATGGCCCGGACATATCGCACGATGGTGTTGCAGCACAGCTCCTTGGGACTGATCACACTTCCCAGAGTCAGTCTGTCCAGAATATTGGAATTATCCATACGCCCAAGCTTGGTGATCACCTGCGGCACCCCGCAGCTGGTTCCATAGAGCGATATAATCATATTCAATTCATCAAGTCCGGTCATAGTCACCAGGGCATCGCACTCGGATATGCCCTCGCTCTCCAATACAAACTGGCTGCTGGCATCTCCCTGGATGATACTGGTATCGGGCAGCATTGCCGCCAGCTGTTCACAGCGTCCCTGGTCCCTTTCGATAATGCTGACCCCCATGCCGCTCTTCTGCAGCTCCTTCGCCAGGTAATAGCTCATGCGCCCCCCGCCGCACAGGATGACGCTTTTGACCTTGTGGGTGATTACCCCCAGATTATGCAGAAGCACTGCCAGCGTATTGGTGGGAGCCGTCACAAAAATCCTGTCGCCCTCCTGAAGGACAAAGCCGCCCCCCGGCATAATGGCGGAACCGTTTCTCAGCACGGCACACACCAGGATTTTGCACTTTACGATCCCGTCCATATCATTCAGCGCCACATTGCAGAGCTTGCTGTTTTTTTCAATCCTCAGCTCCACAATCTCCACCCGCCCCTTGGCAAAGGTGTCCCTCTTCAAGAAGCCCGGATATCTGAGCAGCCTGACGATTTCCGAGGCCGCCTGCCTCTCCGGATTCACAGTCATAGACAGGGCAAACATTTCCCTCATCTTATAAACCTGATCCGTATATTCCGGATTTCGCACTCTGGCAATGGTATGGATATTGGGATTCATGCTGTGGGCCGTCACACAGCACAAAAGATTGATCTCATCGGCTCCGGCCATGGCGATCAGAAGATCGGCCTCTCTGACCCCTGCCTGGGACAATACCTCCATGGAAGCACAGTTTCCCTGCACTACCATCACATCATAGCGTTCCTCGCTGGACTCCAGCACTCTGGGATTGGAGTCGATCAGCGTCAAATCGTCCCCCTCCGCAGACAGCTGGCGGGTCAGCTTGGCTCCCATCTTCCCGTCACCGGCAATAATTATCTTCACATTGATACCTCCCCATCCTGACCGCGGTATAGATTCCGCAGCATGGCAATCTCCGCCTGATATCCCTCCAGCTCGTTGGGCGTCTCCAGATAAAAAGGCAGATCTTTAAGTCCGGGATGATTTACGATTCTTTCAAAGGCTTCCAGGCCAATATGGCCCTGTCCGATCTTTTCATGCCTGTCCTTTCGGCTTCCCCGGACATTCATGGAGTCGTTCAGATGAATGGCCTTAAGGCGGTCCAGTCCTATAATGCGGTCAAACTCCTCCAGCACACCCTCCAGGTCGTCCACGATATCATACCCCGCATCCCACACATGACAGGTGTCCAGGCAGACCCCCAGCTTCTCCTGGAGCGCGGTTCTGTCCATGATCGCCCGAAGCTGCCCAAAGCTTCGCCCCACCTCGCTTCCCTTGCCCGCCATGGTCTCCAGCAGCACAAGAGTATGCTGATCTTCCCAAAGAGTACGGTTCAGCGTGTCGGCAATAAGCTCGATTCCCTTTTCCTCCCCCTGCCCCACATGACTTCCCGGATGGAAATTATACATGGCGTTGGGGATCATCTCCAGCTTCCTCAGATCCTCCGCCATGGCCTCCAGCGCAAAATTCCTGGTCTTTTCTTCCCCGGCGCAGGCATTCAGCGTATAAGGCGCATGAGCCAGCGGCATCCCCACCTCCGATCCGTTAAAATATTCCAGCATGGCATGCACATCCGCCTCCTGCCACTGTTTTGCAGCCCCGCCCCTGGGATTTCTGGTAAAAAACTGGAAGGCGGAAGCCCCTATGGACTCCGCCGTCTTTGCCATGGCGAGAAAACCCTTTGATGAAGATAAATGACATCCAATCCGCAACATGTCTCTTCCCTTTCACTTCCCGGCTATATAATGCGTCTCACCGATAATATTGTCTTGTACTGCGCTCTGCTGACCTTGATTCCTGTCTTGGAAGTACTGGCATGAACGATCAGCCCTCCGCCAATATAGATGCCCACATGCCCTTCATAGCAGATCAGATCTCCGGGCTGCGCACTGTCATAATCCACTCCTGTTCCCGCGCTCCTCTGCTGGTAGGAGGTCCGCGGCAGACTGTACTGAAAATCCTGATAGACTCTGTAAGTAAAACCGGAACAATCGGCGCCGTTAGTAAGGCTTGTGCCTCCCGACACATACGGGTTGCCGATAAACTGGCAGGCATATTTGGCCACCTTTTTGCCCAGATCACTTCCGGAGGAGCTTTCAATTATAGACGTATAATCCGTAGTGGTATACGTGGCATTGGCGGCGTTCTGCACCGGCTTCTGGGCTTCCTGAAGCTGCTTCAGCCGCTGCTGCTCCTGCTGCAGAAGCTTCTTTGCCACTGCCGCAGCCTGCCGCGCCTTTCCGATCTCGGCCTCAAAATCAGCTGATTCCTGTTCCTTTTTGGCCATCTGGATGTCCAGATTCGCCTTCAGATCCTTCAGCTCGGCTTCGTCTGCCTTCAGCTGCTGTCGGTCTTCCTCCAGCAGCTGCCGGTCTGCTTCCAGTCCCGTCTTTTCTTCCTCCAATTGATTCCACAGCTGGAGAACCTGTTCCTTGGTCTCCATATATTCTTCCAGCCGGGCTTTGCTGTATGCATAGATCTTTTCGATGTAATCCATCCGGTTCAAAAGCCCCGCCAGCCCCTTGCCCTGCACGATGGCATCCAGGTAGTTGGTCTCCCCCCGCTCATAGAGCAGGCGGGTACTGATGGCCATGCTCTGGCGCTGGGTCTCCTCCCGCTCCCTGGCCGCCTCATACTCCGCCTCCGTCCGCTGGATCTGAAGACGCTTATCCTCGATCTGCGCCTCCTTGACAGCGATCTCTTCCTCCTTGGCTGCGATCTCCTCCTCCTTCAGGCCGATGCTGGTCATGGTATTGATGATCTCGGCATTCAGATCCTCTATTTCCTCCAGCCGCAGATCCTGCTCCTCCTCCATCTCGCTGATCTGGCTGTAAATGCGCTCCAGCTCCCGCTGATGAGCGTCAATCTGCTCCTGAACATCCGAAATAGATCCCGCCTCCACCGCAAGGCGGCCAAATCCCGCAGGATTCGCCGCCGCTCCGATGCTGAGGACTAATATGAAAATAATAATCTGTTTCCTTCTTTTTTTCATGCAAAAAGCATATCACACTTTCCGGGATATGATAACCCCCGAAAACCTTAAGATTTACAGTTCACAGTTTTTCACTGTCCGGGGGAAGGGGATTACGTCGCGGATATTGGACATACCCGTAAGGTACATGACGCACCTCTCAAAGCCCAGGCCGAAGCCTGCATGCCGGGCGGAACCATATCTGCGCAGATCCAGGTAAAAGCCGTAGTCCTCCTTGTTCAGGCCCAGCTCCTCCATCCTCTTCTCCAGCACCTCCAGCTTGTCTTCCCTCTGACTGCCGCCGATGATCTCGCCGATGCCGGGCACCAGGCAGTCCATGGCCGCCACAGTCTTTCCATCCTCATTCAGCTTCATGTAAAACGCCTTGATCTCCTTGGGATAATCTGTGACAAACACAGGACGCTTAAACACCTCCTCCGTCAGGTATCTCTCATGCTCCGTCTGCAAATCGCAGCCCCAGGAAACCTTGTACTCAAACGCATCGTTATGCTTCTCCAAAATCTCCACGGCCTCCGTATAAGTCACATGGGCAAAATCGGAATCCGCCACATGCTGCAGGCGCTCGATCAGCCCCTTGTCTACAAACTGATTGAAAAACGCCATCTCCTCCGGAGCATTCTCCAGCACATAGCGAATAATATATTTCAGCATCCCCTCGGCCAGCAGCATATCGTCCTTCAAATCCGCAAAGGCCATCTCCGGCTCGATCATCCAAAATTCCGCCGCATGCCGTGTGGTGTTGGAATTTTCCGCCCGGAAGGTGGGACCGAAGGTGTATATGTTTTTAAAGGCAAAGGCGAAGGTCTCTCCGTTCAGCTGGCCGCTGACGGTAAGGTTGGCCGCCTTTCCGAAAAAGTCCTGGGCAAAATCCACGCTTCCGTCCTCTTTTCTGGGCACCTTGTCCAGATCCAGTGTGGTCACCTGAAACATTTCCCCCGCTCCCTCGCAGTCGCTGCCGGTAATCAGGGGCGTATGCACATATACAAAGCCCCTCTCCATGAAAAAGCTGTGGATGGCGTATGCAATCAGAGAACGCACCCGAAACACCGCCTGGAAGGTGTTGGTTCTGGGGCGCAGATGAGAGATGGTCCGCAGATATTCAAAGCTGTGCCGCTTTTTCTGCAAAGGATAATCCGCTCCGGAAGGACCTTCCACTAAAACCTGCGCCGCCTGCATCTCAAAGGGCTGCTTTGCCCCCGGTGTCTCCACAATGGTGCCGGTGATGACCAGCGCCGCTCCTACATTGATCCTGCGAAGCTCCTGGAAATTATCCAGCCCCTCCCCGTAGACTACCTGCAAAGGCTCAAAAAAGGTACCGTCATTGATCACAAGGAAGCCGAAATTTTTGGAGTCTCTGTTGCTCCTGACCCAGCCTCCCACGGTCACCTCCCTGCCGATATAACTCTCCCTTTCCCGATAAAGCGCCCTGATGTCTGTCAATTCCATGTTTTGTCTCTCCTCTCTTTGCTCTCTGTACAGGCTCCGAATTCCCTTCTATTCCGCATTTACTCTCTCTATGAGAAAGTCCATCACCTTCTCGTTCATAAAATAATTCCGATAATCCTCCAGGGAATCCTCCCCGATAAACTCCTCCACGGTTTCAAAGCCCGCTCTCACGGCATATTCCAGCAGGGATTCCTGAAGCTCCTCATCCCCTACGGTAAGCCCCTCGGCATTGGCTATGGCCTGCATGGCCAGGTTCTGGCGCAGAGAGTCCTCCGCATAGGCATTTACCATGTCCTCACAATTCATTCCATAGGTGTAGAGTGCATAGGAATCCGCCGTAGTCCCGTAGGAAGCCGCCACAGTCTCCAGATTTTCCCGCATCTTTTGCCGATACTCCTCCACCATCTCCTCCGGAATATTTTCAAATCGGCACTGCTCCAGCAGCGCTCCCACAATAGCATCCTGAAGAATGTAGATATAATTGGTATTGGCATTTTCATAAAGGTAATCATAAGCATACTGCCGCAGACCCTCCACGGTGTCCACACCCTCTATGCCCATTCCCGCCACCACGGCATCCTCCATCTGTGAGGGAACAATAAAGTGCACGGTGACGGTAAACACCACCGCCTGCCCCGCCAGCTCCGTATTTCCATACCCCTCGGGAAAAGAAAGATTCAAATCCACCGTCTCTCCGGGCATCACACCTATAAGTCCATCTTCAAATCCGGAGATAAACCGGCCGCTTCCTATGGTGAGGCTGGCATTCTGGGCCGTGCCTCCCTCAAAGGCAACCCCGTCCTTTTTTCCCTCATAGTCCATGACCACCGTATCGCCCTGTTCCACCGCACGATCCGTCACTCCGCCGGACTGGGCCGTCACATGGGCGCTGTAAACACTGCGCAGCAGCTGCTCCAGCTCTTCCTCGTCCACAGAGGCCGGAGCCACGGATACATTGAGATTGCTGTAATCTCCCAGGGTCACATATTTTTCCACCTCCATCTGATTCAGAGGCACATCCACCCTGCTTCCGCATCCGGCCAAAAGACAGGCCGCTGCCAGCAAGGCCGCCGAAACCGTCGTCCATTTTTTCATAAAATATACTCTATACCTTCCTGCCCGCTCTCGGGCGCCCTGCGCCAAAGCACGGCGCTTACTCTCTACATTTATACCACAGATGCTTTCTTTTTAAAAGCCCCCTGCACATTTTTTGATGATCAATGTAACCTTCCAGTTACTTTTCACAGCGTCCCACGGTGCCTCCCTGCTACAAAAGCGGCGACAGCAGCCTGCACATCTGCTCCCTGACGCGGATTTTCAGCGGTCTGGCGGCGTACAGATCCATGGTGATCTGCCGGCATTCCTTTATATCCTCCCAAAAGACCCTCTCCATCTCCTCCGCCTTTTTTCGACTGTATACCACGGCGTTTACCTCAAAGTTCAGGGCGAAGCTTCGGATGTCCATGTTTGCCGTTCCATAGCAGAACACCTCTCCGTCCACAATAATACCCTTGCTGTGGAGAAAGCCGCTGCAGTAAGCATAGCAGCGGGCGCCGGCGCCAACCAGCTGACCCGCATATGAATAGGTGGCCCAATACACAAACGGATGATCCGGCTTACAGGGGATCATCAGATTCACCTCTATGCCCGAGCGCACAGCGATCAGCAAGGCATTCAGCACCGGCTCATCGGGAATAAAATAAGGTGTCTGAATACAGATTCTGCGTCTGGCCCGGGTGATCAGCCTGAGATAATTGTCCCTGATCTGCTCAAGGGAATTGTCTGGGCCGCTGCTGATAATCTGCAGCCTGCAGAAATCTCTGATGCCTGGCTCAGGCTCCGAAAACATAAGACGGCTGCACAGCAGATTTTCCCCGGACGCATAATTCCAGTCCAAAATAAACCGCATCTGCAGCCCCATGACTCCGTTGCCCCGGATACGCAGATGCGTATCACGCCAATGCCCGAACCTTTCATCCAGATCAATGTATTCCTTTCCCACATTGAAACCGCCCACATATGCCACCCTGTTGTCTATCACCACGATCTTGCGGTGATTGCGGTAATTGACACGAAGCTGAAATCTTCCCAGAAAGGCCGGGAAAAATTCCGCCGTCCTTATGCCTGCCTGCCGAAGCCGTTTCCAGCAGCTGCCTCCGACTCCTCTGCAGCCCATCCCGTCAAACAGGATGCGGACCTCCACTCCCTGGGCCGCCTTTCTCTTCAGCACCTTTGCAATCCGGTCAAACAATACATCGTTTCGGATAATATAATATTGAAAATTGATAAATTGCTGAGCCGACTCCAGATCGGCCATCAGCGCCTCAAACTTCCTGTTTCCGTCCGTGATAATATCCACATCGTTTCCGCCCAGCAGCATGGCGGAGGCCGTCTTCAGATTGTACATTACCAAATCCATATAACCGGCAATGTCCTCCTGGGCTTCCGGGGACCTGCTTCTGATCTGATCCTGCTGATACCGGAGCATCTGTCCCAGATCCTCCTCCAGCTCCTTTGCGCGGAACATCCTTCTCTTACGCATATCCACTCCCAGGAACAGATAAAAAATAAATCCCACCCCCGGCAGAAAAAACAGCAAAAGAAGCCACGCCCACACGCTCTTGGGATCCCGCCTTTCAAAAAATACTATAATAATTGCAAAAATCATATTCCAGAAAAACAGGCTTCCGGTAACCGCTGCCAGCACCCTCCAGCCGGCCTCCATCACATTTTCCATAAGTATCTCCATATTAGTTGCAATCGCCGTCTTTCCAATCATGCCACAGGATAGGCAAAATCATTCATAACCGCTCCTTACTATATAAATCTCCTGTTGCTTATCCATGCATATTTATGGTAGAATTATATTGACAAAAACTAGGAGGTTTATCGGATATGCAACCATGGATGATCACCCTGATCGTAATTGCAGTCGTATTGATCGCCGGCATCGCGGCATTATATTTTCTCGGAAAGAAGGCCCAGAAAAAACAGGCCCAGCAACAGGAGATGATGGAGGCCAACAAGCAGACCATCTCCATGCTGATCATTGACAAAAAACGAATGAAGCTGAAGGATTCAGGCCTGCCCCAGGCAGTGCTGGATCAGACGCCCAAGCTCATGCGCGGCTCCAAGCTTCCCATTATCAAGGCCAAAATAGGCCCCCAGATCATGTCTCTGATCTGTGACGAAAAGATTTTCGAATCGGTGCCCGTGAAAAAAGAGGTCAAGGCCGTAGTCAGCGGCATCTATGTTCTGGGCGTAAAGGGCCTGCACGGCAAGCAGGAGGCCGCCCCCGCAAAGAAGAAGGGACGCTTCCGCCGCCTGTTGGAATCCGCTCAGGAAAAGGCCGGAGCAAAGCCGCTGAAATAAGCCGGACTGCCGCCGGGCTCGTTGTCCGCGGAAAGCGGCCTCTCCGTCCGCCGCTGCAGTTCGGTGGACAGTAACATAAATAGTCAACAATCGCATGAAAAGCCGGGGAGGATTTCCCCGGTTTTTGACACAGGAACAGAAAATGAACGAATATCAGATAACCGCATATGCCAAGATCAATCTGGGGCTGGATGTGATAAAGCGGCTTCCCAATGGCTATCATCAGGTAAAAATGATCATGCAGAGCATCGACATCCGGGACGAGCTGGTTCTGGAAAAGGCCGGGCACGGCGTCACACTCACCACCGACTCGGAGGAGCTTCCTGTGGACGAGAGCAATCTGGCCTGCAGGGCCGCCAGACTGATGCTGGAAAAATACCGGATTTCCGGAGGCGTGCGCATTCATCTGCTGAAAAATATTCCGGTTGCCGCCGGCATGGCAGGCGGCAGCGCCGATGCCGCCGCCGTCATGAAGGGCATGAACCGGCTTTTCGATCTGGACGCTCCCCTGTCACAGCTGATGGAATACGGTGTATCCATCGGCGCAGATGTGCCCTATTGTATTCTGGGCGGAACCGCACTGGCAGAAGGCATCGGCGAAAAGCTGACACCTCTTCCTCCTATTCCTGCATGCCGGATCCTGGCAGCCAAGCCGGATATCAGTGTTTCCACCCGATATGTTTACGAGCATTTGGACGCACAGGGCATTCCCTGCCACCCGGATATTGACGGCATGGAGGCCGCAGTCAGGGCGGGAGACCTGCCGGGGATTCTGTGCCGCATGGCCAACGTGCTGGAGGCAGTCACCGCCTCTGCACACCCTGTTATCAATACTCTCAAAAGCAGGATGCTGGAGCTGGGTGCAGCCGCCAGTCTCATGAGCGGCAGCGGCCCCACGGTATTCGGAATATTCACGGATCCGCATGCCGCGCTGTATGCCCTGGAGCAGTTTCGGAAAGAAGGCCTTGCCAGACAGGTCTTTCTCGCCGACGCTGCCCCTTAAATTGCAGTCTGCAGAAAGGCAAGGGTATCAAAATGGAACAAACCTTTCAAATGAATATCAACGAATTTTTACCTCTCCGGGATGTTGTCCTGAACACCCTGCGCCAAGCCATCCTTACCGGCGAGCTTAAACCCGGTGAGCGCCTTATGGAAATCCATCTGGCAGATAAAATGGGCGTCAGCCGCACTCCCATCCGGGAGGCTATCCGCAGGCTTGAGCTGGAAGGATTGGTCACCATGATCCCCCGTCGGGGAGCGGTGGTGGCCCAGATCACAGAAAAAAGCATGACCGATGTACTGGAGGTACGGCGCGCCCTGGACGCTTTTTGTGCGGAGCTGGCCTGTGACCGGATCACGGAAGATGAGCTTAAAAATCTGGAGCTGGCCTGCCGGCATTTTGAAAATGCAGTGAAAACAAAGGATTCCCGAAAAATTGCGCAGGCAGACGTGGCGCTCCACGACATTATCGTGCAGGCCACCGGCAATCAGCGGCTTCTTCAGCTGATAAACGACCTGTCCCAGCAGATGTACCGGTATCGTTTTGAATATATTAAGGATTCCAGCCAGCATGAAAGGCTGGTGGAGGAGCATAAAATTATTTATCAGAGCATCCTGAACAAGGATAAGGACACTGCGGCCCAGGCCGCAAAGGTCCATATCGACAATCAGGAAAAGGCGATTATTCAGCAGATCCGCCTGGAAAGACAAAAGAGCAAAAATAAATAAACCGGTATAGACCACGGATTTCCGGCAATAATCTATCTGACAGAAAGTGAGGTTATTGTTTATGGAAAAAAAGTGGACTAAATTTCGTATTATAGCAGGCATGTGCGCAGCTCTGGGCTGGTGGGGACTGCTCTATCCCGAGCTGGCTCTGACTCCTGATACCGTAAAGGTGATCTATATCGATCAGGAGGGACGTGAACAGGTCCTGCCGTCAGAATGGAGCTTTGACGATAACCTGTACCTGGAGCTTCTGGAAGCTGACCGGGATCAAATTCATTTTCGAAGCAAACTGCTGACCAGCCTGCAAAGCTTGTGGGAGGCTTTTCAACATGGAAATCAATAAGGAGCTGATGCAAAGAGACGCGCCGATCGGTGTTTTTGATTCCGGTGTGGGCGGACTTACCGTAGTCCGGGAAATCATGCGGCAGATCCCAAATGAACGAATCATTTACTTTGGAGATACTGCGCGGGTACCCTACGGAAGCAAATCTCAGGAAACCGTAACGCGCTTTTCCCAGCAGATTGTACGCTTTTTACGAACCTTTCAGGTCAAGACAATCGTAGTCGCCTGCAATACGGCAAGCGCCTACGCCATGGATATTCTGGAGGCGGAAAGCGACATTCCTATCATAGGCGTGGTTAAGCCCGGCGCCAGAATTGCCGCTCAGGCCACCAGAAACGGACGTATCGGAGTAATCGCCACGGAGGCCACCATCGGAAGCCACATCTACGCCAAATTCCTTCGAGAGCTGAACCGGGAGGTGACTGTTTACGGCAAGGCCTGTCCGCTGTTTGTTCCTTTGGTGGAGGAAGGGCTGCTGGTGGATCCTGTGACCGATGAGATCGCCCGCCGCTATCTGACAGAGCTGATCGACATCGATATCGACACCCTGATCCTGGGCTGTACCCACTATCCGCTGATCCGTTCCACCCTGTCCAAGATTGTGGGGGATCAGGTCACCCTGGTAAATCCCGCCTATGAAACGGCCAGGGAACTGAAAGAGCTGCTTGGGCAGATGGATATGCTGAGCCGGACTCCCCCGGGGCTGGGAAGCAATTGTTATCAATTTTACGTCAGCGACAAGGCGGAAAAATTTCTGCGATTTGCAAATTCCATCATCAAATACGGCATTCTTTCCGCCAAAGCTGTCAACATCGAGGAATACTGAATTGACAAAGCATGTATACATAACCGTAACCGGCTGCTGCCGGGACGAAAGCCTTTCATCTCATAGCCAAAGCTTACCCGAGATCGATGAGACCGTCACCGCACCGGGAGAATTTTATCAGCGGGAGGATGGTTTTTACATCCTGTATGACGAACCGGCGGAGGGCTCCGGCGGACAGCAGCGCACAAATGTAAAAAACATCGTCCGCCTGCGGAACTCGGTGCTAGAGCTTACCAAAAAGGGCGGGATCAACGCCCGCATGATTTTTGAACCGGAACGGCGCCACCGCACAGACTATATCACCCCCTGGGGCACCCTGCTTCTGGAGACGGAAACCCGATATCTGAATGTGAACCGTACCGAGGATAAAATCCATATTGAGGCGGAATATGTGCTGTCAGCAGACGGTTCTGCCATAAGCACACGATTTATTTCCATAATAATACAAAAAAGCATCCAATGAGGCTAAATATCTTCGCTTGACCTGCCGATAAAAAAGGTAGAGATCATGGATGATGCGCCCGTATTCACGGGCAGAAACAGACGAACATTCGTCAGAAGAGGAGTGATAGTATGAGTGTAAACGGAGTTACATCAAACGAGGCTGTTACAGCCTACAGCTATTCTGCCGCTGAAATCAAGACAGATACCACGGCAGCAGAAAAGGTCACGACAGAAGGTACCGGCACCGAGGGTGTCAAGACAGAAGACAAGGGTACCGGATCCGGTGTCGTATATGAGCCGTCCAAAGAGACTGCTACTACTGCCAAAAAGACCTATACCCCTGACACAAATCTGATCAATAAGCTGAAAGCGGATGCCGAGGCCCGCACTCAGCAGCTTCGCAGCCTGGTAGAAAAAATGATGGCAGGCCAGGCCAAAGCCTACGGCAATGCAAATGATATCTGGTCCTTCCTGAGGGAGGGTAACTTTACCGTCGATCCCGCCACAAAGATGCAGGCTCAGGCGGATATTGCGGAAGATGGCTACTGGGGAGTAAAACAGACCTCCAGCCGGATTCTGGATTTCGCAACGGCTCTGACCGGCGGCGATCCTGACAAGATCGAAGATATGCGTGCGGCTTTCCAAAAAGGCTATAAGCAGGCGGAAAAGACCTGGGGCGGTTCTCTTCCTGATATTTCCCAGCGTACTTACGATGCAGTCATGAAGGGTTTTGACGATATGGCTGAAGCCGCAAAGAAGACAACTGTCACGGAAGACCCTACGCAGGCATAGACCAGATAAGATCATTTCCCCTTTTGTTTATAGATGAAGGCTTCCGCCCGGTCCGGGCGGAAGCCTTCTCGGTTAACTGCCTTTTACGATCAGCAGTTTCTGACCCGCTTTCAATTCATCACTGTCCAAACTGTTCATCTCCCGAAGGGAATCCACCGGCACGTAATACTTTTTGCCGATATTCCACAGATTATCCCCGTCCTTCACCACATAGACCACCATTCCCGGAAGACTGCTCATCTTTCCGCTGTCCAGCTCGCTTACAGTCACCTGGCTGATCAGCTCCACAGGTACGCTTTTGAACACCACCGTAGAGAAGCACAGCACCGCCTTCACGTCCATCTCCTCACCGTCCAGCATTGTCACCTGAAGCTGCTCTACCTCCGCATGTACCTTTCCCATATCCTCCGGTGCAATTTCGGGAATCTCCAGGGTATAATGATATGGGATCTGGGCCTGGGTACAGCCATAGGGCGCATCATCCTCCCCTGAAATATACATGACCTTCACCTGAAGGCTGCCCTGCAGCAAAATACCGTTTTCCACCACCTCCTGCTGTTCCAGAGAAACGCATCCCTCGCTGTGAAGCAGCTGAAGAACGCTTCCTCCCGTCACATGAACATGGTCCGTCACCTTTGTCTTTCCGGTGACTCTGGACAAAAGCCTTCGCAGCGAGGCCTTATGAGTCACTGTTTTGACTTCATTGGAGACACCGTATATATCGGAAATAATCTCCAGCTTTTCCTCCTCATAAATGCGGATCACAATATCCAGCACCATCTCAAGCCCGATGCACCGCTCCTCGCCGTCAAAGTCCGGCCTGATGGAAATCTCCTTCTGTCCCAGCCGATAGCGGATATCCGGAAGCATTCCTTCCCTGCAGCCATGGCACTCCAAAATGCCGCTGAAGGGAATCGTGGTCTCAAAGGACCGAACCGGGTGATCCTCACCTTCTCCCTCGTACAGCACAAAGAGGTGCACGTCACCGGAAATGGTGAGCTTTTCTTCCATCACCTTAAACTCCACATCCCCCAGAGACACGTTATCCCACAGAATCTGGAAAATGTTCGGGTAATTGGAGGGAAGCGTAATCTCCTCCTTCAGGCGGAAAATATCATTTTTGCTGATAGCGATCTGTGCCAGCTCCAGCGGCATCTTCCTGTACTCTGTTTTTTCCTCTCCGTGAACGGCAACCGGGGCTTCCTCGTCGTAGATTTCCTCCACCTGGGCGCTGAGCGTGATCAGCGACTGCACATTCAGCTTTCTGGAGTTGATCATGCTTATGGTAAGGTCCTCTACCTCTCCCTCCACTGTCACACTGTCTGCCGGCGTTGCCCCGCGGAGATTGATCTTTTCATCAAAGGAAAGCTTTCCCTCCAGCACCACCAGACTGCTGCCCTCCTCCACCGTGTGATACAGCACTACATAGGCCAGACGCCCCCGGACTGTGACGGAGTCCGTGCCCGGTTTGATCTCATCAATGATGAGCTCCGCCTTTTCCAGATTCAGTGCATTTACATCCGGCTTATTCTCCGGTATGTTCACATCATCCTCCAGAGTAAACTGGGTGACTGCCTCTGCCCGGAGACGGTCCATATGTATATTTCTCTTAATCAGTTCCACAAAAATACCTCCATAAATATACCTGTATAAGTATATATATGAAGGTACCGGCATGTTTATGCGCCGTTGTTTTACTCCTGCACTGCTCCAATCAGCTCCGTGATGTGTTCGATCTGATATCGCTTCATATATGCCTCTATCTCCTCCAGCACTCGTATCGTGGCACAGGGATCTGCAAAATTCATGGCTCCTACGCTGACTGCACTGGCTCCTGCCAGCAGAAATTCCACGGCATCCTCCCCCGTGGAAATCCCTCCCATTCCGATAATGGGAATCTTCACCGCGTGAGCGGCCTGATAAACCATCCGCACAGCCACAGGCTTAATGGCAGGTCCGCTCATTCCGCCGGTCTTGTTGGCAATGGCAAATCTGCGTTTGTGTACATCGATCTTCATGCCGGTAATGGTATTGATCATCGACAGGGCATCCGCTCCCGCGGCTTCTGCAGCCCTGGCCATCTCTGTGATATCCGTCACATTTGGGCTCAGCTTCATAATAATCGGCTGTTTTGCATGCTTCTTGACCTCCTGTGTAATATGGTACAGCGCATCCGCCTTCTGGCCGAAGGCAATGGCGCCTTCCTTCACGTTGGGGCAGGATACATTGATCTCCAGCATGGATACGGCGTCCTCCTCCCCCAGCCTTTCCACCACTTCAATATAATCCTCCACAGTCTTTCCGCAGACATTAACGATAATCTTGGTATGAAACTGTTTCAGAAAAGGGATATCTCTCTCCATAAATACCTGGATTCCCGGGTTCTGCAGTCCAATAGCGTTCAGCATTCCCCCGTAAACCTCCGCCACCCGGGGCACAGGGTTTCCCGGCCAGGGAACATTGGCCACCCCCTTGGTGACTACCGCTCCAAGTCTGTTCAAATCGACAAATTCCGAATACTCCATCCCGGACCCGAAGGTTCCCGATGCTGTCATAACGGGATTTTGAAAGGTCACCCCTGCTATGGTCACCTGTGTGTTCATCGAATTATCCTCCTATTTAATTCTCAAGCTTTCCATTTTGCCGGCACAACGGCAAACACTCTTATGTCTTCCCATATACGTTACTGTTCACACCCGCGCCAATCGCATACCGCCTCCAGGCTGTTTCATATTTCCACATCGTCTGCCAAAAACACCGGCCCCTCCGTACAAATACGGGCATTGTGCACATGGGAATGAGGATCCAGATTTTTTGTCTTTACCACGCATCCAAGGCATGCCCCCACACCGCAGGCCATATGCTCCTCCAGGGAAATATAGGCCTTGATCCCCTTTTCGCCTGCATAGCGCTTTACCGCCCGAAGCATGGGCATGGGCCCGCAGGCAAAGATCATCTCCGCCTCCAGGCAGTTCTTGGCAGCCGCATCCAGCACATTACCTCTGGTTCCCACACTGCCATCCTCCGCCGCCACATAGACCCTCCCGTATTTCTCCAGCTCTTCCCGCAAAAAGGTATTGCTGTCCCGATACCCCAGCAGGATCTGCTTTTTGGCATCCATCTCCTTTGCCAGCTCCAAAATAGGAGGAATTCCAATACCTCCGCCTATGAGAAAAACCGTTTTTCCCACAGCCTCCCCCACAGGAAAACCATTTCCCAGCGTTCCCATTATGGCAATGGGATCCTGGGCCTTGTAATGAGAAAATTCCTCTGTTCCGGCCCCCGCCACCCGGTAAACGATCCTCAGCGCATCCCGGCTCCGGTTCACTTCGCATACGCTGATGGGTCTGGGAAGCAGGGTCGCCCTGTCCCTGGGGTAGACACAGATAAACTGCCCCGGCCTTGCCTGCCCGGCCAGCTGCGTCTGTATCCACATATCATAAATCCGGGGTGCAATCTCCTTCTGGGAAAGCACCAATGCAATCTCCTTTTTCTTCATCCTGCTTCCTCCCTGTCCGTTTCATCTGTCTGCAAGCCGCAAGCCCAGCTTTCGTACACGGGCTTTCCCTTGCAGATCGTGGCCCTGACTGCTCCCTTCAGCTTCCATCCTGTAAATGGTGTATTGCAGGATCTGGAGGCATATACTGTGGGAACAAATTCCGCAGAAGGATCCAGCAGCACTATGTCAGCCGGACCGCCCTCCTCCAAATACCCTGCATCCAGATGATACAAAGCCGCAGGATTGGTGCTCATCAGCTCCAGCAGCTTTCTCATGGAAAGATATCCCTTATCCACCAGCTCCGTGATCCCCAGAGCCAGGGCTGTCTCCAGACCAATAATTCCGCTTGGCGCCTCCGTGATGGAACGTGCTTTTTCCTCTGCCGTATGAGGCGCATGATCCGTAGCTATCATATCTATGGTGCCGTCTGCCAGACCCCGTATGATTTCCTGCCTGTCCTCCTCCTCCCTCAGGGGCGGATTCATTTTTGCCAAAGTGCCATATTGGACGGCCGCTTCCTCTGTCAATGTAAAATGATGGGGCGTGGCTTCCGCATGGACATCCCCGCCTCTTTCTTTGGCCTGCCTCACCAGCTCCACAGACTCTCTGGCACTAATGTGCTGAATGCAGACACGGGCTCCCGTCTCCAGCGCCAGCTGCAGATCACGCTCTGCCAGCCTGATCTCGGCCTCTCTGGGAGAACCGCTGATACCAAAATATTCGCTGGCCTTTCCCCGGTTAATGCCATTATTGCCGATCAATCCGGGATCCTCCTCATGAAGGCTCACCGGCATGTCCAGCCGAACCGCCTCTTCCATAGCCGCCCTTACGATCCGTTCCTCCAAAAGAGGGATTCCGTCGTCGGTAAAGCCTGCCGCCCCTGCTGCCGCCAGCTCCTTCATAGGAACAAGCTGTCTGCCGCCCATTCCCAAGGTTACATTGGCGCAGGACTTTACATGGATCCCCGTCTCCTGTCCCCGTTTCAGCACATATTCCAGGGTTTCCACGTTATCGATCACCGGCCTGGTGTTCGCCATCATCACCACAGTAGTGAATCCGCCCTTTGCCGCCGCAGCCGCGCCGGTCATGATATCCTCCTTCAGAGGAAATCCGGGATCCCGAAAATGCACATGCACATCCACCAGCCCCGGAGCTGCCACAAGCCCTTTGGCATCGATCACCCTGCAGTTTTCTGCTGGTTTCTCAATTTCCTTCTCAATCCTTGCTATGGTATTTCCGTCAATCAGGATGTCGTACTGCCCCTCTCTGCCGGACCTGGGGTCTATCATATATCCGTTTTGAATCAACAGCATAAGCTACCTCCATACTTCTCACGATCTGCGAAGCAGATTGCCAAGCGCGACAGCGCGGCAGACGCGCAGCGGCTGGAT
>CAMWUL010000068.1 GCA_947177445.1 uncultured Lachnospiraceae bacterium
AGTAAGCCTTATGTTGCTGGTGCTAACTTAATGACATTGACCCGTGAAGAGTAACGCTGTTGCTGCTGTTCACGGAGTGGTTGGCGCAGAGCCATCCCAGCAGAGGCTCAAAGCCCACACCCTCCCGGATGGGGATTCTGGCCAGCTCGCTGTTTCTGACACAGAGGGCAATAAAATCGGAGGCCTTTTGCACGGAAGAACGCAGATCCCTTCCCAGCAGGGCATCCGCGGCCAGAATTGAAGCAAACAGATCCCCCGTTCCCGGACGGGAAGCGCCTGCTCTCGGAGTAGAGCAGGCTTCTTTTTTGCCCTCTTCCCAAATGATATTCCAAAATTGTCCGTTTTCCTGAAGTCCTGTGATTACAATGGCGCCGGGGCAGAGAGAGGAGAGCTTCCGGCAGAGAAGGTCAAGCTCATCTTCCTCCCAGCCCTCTTCCCGATACGGAGTGTTCGTGAGAAGACAGGCCTCCGTGAGATTGGGAGTCAATATGTGGGCGCGGGCCGCCAGTTTTTTCAGGCGCTGACAGTGATCCTCGGTGACGGAGGAATAAAGCCGGCCATGGTCTGCCATCACAGGATCCAGCAAAAATATGGGTGGCCGGAACATATCCAGAAATTCCTCCACAATGACCGCCTGCTTTGGATCCCCCAGAAAGCCGCAGTACAGGCCGTCAAAGGACAGCTCCAGCTTCTTCCAGGTCCCAATATAGTCTCTCATGCGGGGCGTAAAGTCCACGGCACAGCACCTGGGAAAGCCCAGATGATTGGACAGAATGGAGGTGGGAACAGGGCAGACCTGTACTCCCATAACACTGATTACGGGCAGGGATACAGCCGTGGAGCAGCGCCCGAAGCCCGCCATATCGTTTATCATGGCCAGCCGGGGAATTCCTCCCCCGGCACAGTTTTTTTCATCTATTAACACTATTTTGCTTACCCCCTGAAATATTTTGATGGAGCAGCGCATGATACCGTAATCCATGGCTTGCTTATGGTATCATAAAATCGGGGTGCTTTCAAGGGAGAAGGCGCTTGTGTGTAAATTGCATTTGTGTTAAGGTAGATTTATCGTTACTCTTCACGGGTAGGGGCCGCGAGGTGTTTTTGTGCGTTGTTTGCACAAAAACCCGAGGCAGCACGCGCTGGGCACCATGTTGCTTTGAACGGCGAAGCCGTGAAAAGTAACGATTTATCCCTGCTGGGACAATATATGGGTCTGCCAGGATCGGAGGTGCAAGCTTGTGGGTATTTTTTTGAATCCGGGAAACAGCGGCTTTGAGGGTATAAGAAATGGAATATATGTGGATAAATCAGGACTGATCGGACTGGTTAATCAGACAATTGACACAAAGCAGAAATTAACCTGTATCAGCAGGCCGCGCCGGTTTGGTAAATCATTTGCCGCGCAGATGCTGTGCGCTTATTATGATAAAACATGCGATTCTTCGAAATTATTTAATGATTTGGAGATTGCGGAGAAATTTCGGGACACATATCAAAAGCACTTGAATCAATATGACGTAATTTATCTTGATATGACTAATATTATGGGCGAAATGGGGAATGCCGGCGTGGTATCCTTTATTCGTCGAAAGGTTACAGAGGAGCTTGTGTCGGCGTATCCTGGTCTGCAGGCGGATGAAGAGTCTTTTTCTGCCACATTGGTCCGGGCTGTGGAATTGACCGGAAACAAATTTATTATGATCATAGACGAGTGGGATGCGCCAATAAGAGAAATGCCGGAAAGCCAAAAAGAATATCTTGGTTTTCTGCGTTCATTATTTAAGAGCAGCGGTACAACGGACAAGATTTTTGCGGCAGTATATATCACGGGAATTCTCCCGATTAAAAAGGATGGTACGGAATCTGCCATTTCTGATTTTTGGGAGTATTCCATGCTGGAACCCGGAGAATTCCAGGCCTATGTGGGCTTTACTGAAGAGGATGTGAAAAAGCTTTGCCAGGTATACGGTTTGAGCTTTGAAGAGGCTAAACGATGGTATGACGGATACGCATTTGATGATGTTGCTTCCGTGTATAATCCGTATTCTATTATGAAAGCTATTATCATGAAGAAATTTAAATCATATTGGAGAATGTCTGCGGCTGCCGATGTGCTGGAGGATTATATCGCAGGGGATTATGACGGGTTGTTTCAGGCTGTTCTGGAATTGCTGGGCGGCTGTCGGATTTCTGTGGATACGGACGGCTTTAATAATGATATTACTACCGTCAGAAACAGGGACGATTTGTTGACATTGTTGATTCATTTGGGTTATCTGGCGTATGACGGGAAGGAAGGGACTGTTCGTATTCCCAATGAGGAGATTAAAATAGAATTTTCCAAATCCATCCGGGAGGTTAAAAATACTGAAGCTTTGATGAGAATGCGGGAGAGTCATCAATTGATTCTGGATACTGTTCAGATGAATGAAGCGGCAGTGGCAGCACAAATTGAAAAGATTCACGCAGAAATGACGGATCCATTACACTATAATAGTGAGCAGGCTCTGCGCAGTGTAATTCAGATAGCATATTATAGTTATCCGGACTATTATCTGAAGTTTGAGGAACTTCCATCCGGGGACGGATATGCAGATATTGTTTATTTTCCCAAACGAAGTTCCCCGATGCCAATATTAGTAGTTGAACTGAAATGGAACAAATCTGCGGAGGGGGCAATTGAACAGATTAGAAATAAGCGGTATTTTGATGTATTGAAAGAGTATGGGAGTGAAATTCTGCTTGTAGGAATTTGTTATGACAAGGATAGAAAAAGTGACAAAAGAAGACATGCCTGTAGAATTGAAAGATTGTAAATTTTTAAAATTGCTTTGATCATGCCGATTTTGACAAATGCAACCGCTGGTTGACAGATTTCCAAGCGCACTTGGTGGTTGTCAACCATCGGTTTTGATATGATCTTTCTGACTCATGGAAATCATAACAGTATGGGCGCAGTGGTCCGGACTGCTATGGATAATCAGAAAGGAAGAGGTATTAAAAAATGATTTTGGCGGAAAAAATAGCGTTATTGAGGAAAAGGAACGAATGGTCTCAGGAGCAGCTGGCGGAAAAGCTGGATATATCCAGGCAGTCCGTATCTAAATGGGAGAGCGGAGCGTCCATCCCGGACATGGATAAAATATTGAAGCTGAGCAGGCTGTTTGAGGTCAGCACGGATTACCTGCTGAAGGATGAAATAGTGGAAGAGAACGAAAAAATTCCCAAAGCAGAAGAGGAATATCAGCCCCCGGAAGCGCGCAGTATATCTGTGGAGGAAGCAAATATTTTCATGGATCTGGCGCGGAAGCTTTCAGGCTTTATGGCGGCGGGATGTGCGCTTTTTCTCCTGTGTCCGGTGCCGCTTTTGGTGCTGGGAGGTCTGGCTGAATATGGAAATTTGTCTATCAGCGAGGATATGGCAGGAGGTCTGGGGGTAGTGATTCTGCTGATTCTGGCGGCGGCAGGGGTGGCGCTGGTGATGCGCAACAGCCTGCTTATGGGGCGGTACGAATTCCTGGAGAAGGAAGAAATCTGCCTGCAGTACGGCGTGGCGGGGATTGTGGGAAAACGGCGTGAGGAATTTGCCGGAAGGTACCGGATCTGTATGGTTGCAGGAGTGATATTGTGCATTTTGAGCGTGGTGCCCTTGATGCTGGGAGCGGCGTTTCAGGTGGATGAATTATGGCTGACTACGTGCTGCATGGGACTTCTGTTGATGATCCTGTCTGTAGCCGTGGCCATTTTGGTATGGGCAGGCTGCATTCAGGGAAGCTTTGAGAAGCTTCTGCAGGAAGGGGATTATACTCCGGAGAAAAAGGCCCTGAATAAAAAGACAGGATTTTTCCCGGTGGCATACTGGTGTGTGGTGACAGCCATATTTCTGGGAATTGGTTTATATGTAAGAGAGCAGAGAAATGTGGCCTGGGGGATGGCGGCACTGATCTGGCCGGTGGCGGCGTTGATTTTTGTGGCGCTGAACAGTATTGTGAGGGCTGTGGCCGCAGGAGGCCGGAAGTAGATAAAACAGAAGTTAAGAGCGTTTCGGCGGCGCAGATGGGAGCGGATATGACAGCAGGATGTATTTTATTGGTTTTCCTTATTTTTTTCGGCGATCTGTGGATCAAGGAGCGGGTGGAAAAAGAGATGCCGATGGGGCAGGAGAAGGAATTGCTTGGAGGAAGACTTCTGCTTCGCAGGCATCACAATCGGGGAGCCATGCTGAACCTGGGCCAGGGACGGCGCTCCTTTGTGGCGGCGCTGTCCCTGACGCTGACGGTTTTGATAGCTGTGCTGTTTGTGGTAAGCCTCGGCCATCGGGGAAATCGTCTGCTGCGGGTGGGGCTGGCTCTGCTTTTGGGCGGAGCCTTCAGCAATACCTATGACCGGCTGAAACGAAAGTATGTGGTGGATTATCTGAGCTTTGGGGTCCGCTGGAAGGGGCTTAGGCGGATCGTGTTCAATGTTTCGGATTTCTGCATTCTGATCGGAGCCATGCTGTCGGCTCTGGGAGCAGACTGACGCAAAAAGGGCTTCGGCTTTGGGTTACTGCCCGTCTGCAGTGATTACAGTGCCTGCTTTGCCCTTTACCGCATCCTTTACCTTCCGCATGGAAGTGATTAATACTCTGCCGCCGGGGGCTTTTTCCAGATAGCTGACGGCGGCTTCTATTTTGGGAAGCATGGTGCCCGCTTCAAATTGTCCCTCTGCAATCATGATTCTTGCCTCCGCCGCGGACATGGCGGAAACAGGAGTCTGATTTTCCTTTCCGAAATTTTTGTATACCTGATCTACGCCGGTAAGCAGAATCAGCTCCTGACAGTCCAGGTCGGAAGCCAGCTTTGCGGCGATGGCATCTTTTTCGATTACCGCGGAGGCTCCCTTCAGGACGTGCTGCTGCTCGATCACAGGGATACCGCCGCCGCCGCAGGCGATCACCGTCTGGCCGGCTTCTGTGAGAGTGCGGATGGCCTCGATCTCCACAATATCGATGGGTCTGGGTGCTGCCACCACCCGGCGGAAGCCTTTTCCGGGGTATTCCTTCACATAATTTCCTTTTTTCGTTTCCACATCGGCTTCTTCACCGGTCATGTATCTTCCGATGACCTTGTCGGGCTCATAAAACGCATCATCATAAGGGTCCACCGTAACCTGGGTCAGAATGGTGCTCACCGGGTTTGAGATTCCCCGGGCCAGAAGCTCGCTTCGCAGGGCATTTTGGATGTCATAGCCCACATATCCCTGGCTCATGGCGGAGCAGACGCACATGGGGACAGGCGTATAATCCGGGTGGACCCGGCGGAGCTCGGTCATGGCCTTATGGATCATGCTGATCTGAGGGCCGTTGCTGTGGGTGATGGTCAGCTGGTAATTTTCCTCGATCAGGTCCGCCAGCGCTTTTGCCGTCACACGCACGGCGTCATGCTGTGCTTCGGTAGTATATCCCAGGGCATCATGTCCCAGGGAAACCACCGCTTTTTTCTTGTCTGCGTTATAAGAATTCATATAATACCTCTTTCTGTTTTAATCCAGCTCCTTTTTAAAGCTGAGGATTTCACCGGTATAGGCGTCTACATCGCAGGAGTATTCCGTTCTTCCCACATGCCATTCCACTTCATATTCTGCGCGTCCGTCATCATAATCGAAATCAATTTTCAGGTGCTGCACATCGCTTTCGGAGATGCCTGCATGGGCCAGGGCCAGCTGCTTTGCTTCCTCCTGGGTGAGCTGTTCCCCGCTCTGTGTGCCGGAGGGTGAGGAACCCTTGTATTCCGCGTCATGGTCGAAGGCCAGGATCTCTCCGGTCAGTGCATCGATGTCGTAATCATATTCCTCGTTTCCTTTGTGAAATTCCACATCATACTGCCATCGGCCGTCGTCGAATTCCAGATGAGTGTGGGTAAAATACACATCCTCTGCCTTCAGATTCGCATGGGAGAGGGCGGCCTGTTGGGCTGCCTCGGTGCCGATATACTGCCCGGAGTCCTGAGAAGCGGGAGAATTCTGGCCCTGGGAGGAGCTGTTCTGGGAGGGACTGCCTTGGGAGGAGCTGTCCTGGGATGGATTGTTTTGAGAGGGACTGTCCTGGGAAGGACTGTCCTGGGAGGATTCTTCCTGGGAAGAGCCGTTTTGAGAAGAGCCTGCCTGGGAGGCCAGGCCTTCAGGCACCTGACTCAGGTCATAGCTGCCTGCTTCACAGTTCATGGAAAGAATTTCTCCGGTTACCGCGTCTATCACATAGTCATACTCCATGGAGGAGCTGATAAATTCGATTTCATACCGGGCGGTGTCCGAGGAATCCAGATGCAGCCGTGTGAGCCGGATCTCATCCTCGGAAAGTCCTGCGTTTTCCAGCGCTATGGATTTTACGTCTTCGGAGGTGAGATAGGTGTTTTTCTGTGTTCCGCCGGTTTGCATATCATCTGCCGGGTTCGCCGGCCCGCCGCAGCCGGAAAGCAGTGCCAGCAGGCAGACAATGCAGATGGCAATGGTAAAAAGATAATGTTTCTGAAGGAGGCGTTTCTGATATTTCAATATTTTCATAGCTTTATGTGTCCTTTCTTTACTGTAATTAAATTATAGAGAAATTTTTCTGATTTCGCAACAGAAAGGTATAAAATTCAGTACTGGAAGACGGAAAGAGGTTTAAATTACGGATATATCTTTCAGTGTTGAAATTTGGGGTTGTACAGATAGGGAAGAATTTGGCAAAATAAAAGGGGATTTTCGAATAGTTCAGAAGAAGGAAATGAGTGTTTTGCCATGAGAAAATTAAGGTGCTATTAACGTCGTTAGAAGATTTTTTAGGAAAGGTTATTGAAATAGTATGAAAAGACTGAAATATATATTACTGCATATGGATCAAATGACCTCAACTTACAGAGATATGTACGAGGGCCCGATTGTTTTTACTTTCCCAGACCGGGTTAGCGAAGAAGGCGATGATAATGTATTTTATCATGGTTCGGTTGGCTTTGCATTTTCGGTAACTAATCGCAAGGAGTTGGATAAGCCCACCGTAGTAATACAAATTCCGTGCTCTCTTTTGAAGCTCAATAGGATAAGTACGGCGGTTTTGGATTTTTGTCTGCGGGAATTTACAGTCTATATTGATGAGATGAATGCTGAATTAGAAAACGGAAAGCATTTGGACAGGGAAAACGGAAGATATTATTGCTATAAGCCCGGGAGCGAGATAGTGACGAATAATGGGGTGTATGCCGCATACTGCAGAGAATGTGATTATGAACACATAGGAGGTGTTGCGGTCCGCATAAACAGTAATGAGAGAGACACAGCTTTTATTCAGTGTATATGCTTTCGGCTTCAGGTACAGCTGCCTTATAAGAAGATGAAAAAGGCAATTCGAATGCTGTGCGAGGATCTGCCGTATGCTGTAAATTTATTTATAGCCAATTTCAATCAGGAAAAGTTGACAAAAGCATTGGAGCTGGAAAATAAGCAGAATGCAATCAGAAATTGGTTGTCAGATAGTGAATATTGTGCATTTATAGCAAACGGAAGCATACTTCCGCGTACTAAACGAGGGGATCAGCCAAAGCTGGATGCAGCATTATTCGTATCACCGAAGGAAGACGAGATAGAAATATGCGGTGTCAAAGGAATGGGGATAAGGAAGGGGGTTAGTGTTATTACCGGGGGAGGCTATTCCGGAAAGACGACTATTTTGAATGCATTACAGAGCGGCATTTATAATCATGTTCTTGGTGATGGCCGCGAGCTGTGCATTACAGATGAATCGGCAGTTGAAATAGTTGCTGAAGACGGACGCCCCATCTATGAATGTAACATTTCCACTTTTTTCCGATGGGTTTCGGACGGAGAACCGGAACGATTCAGTGCGGAAAGAGCATCAGGCTCAACATCACAGGCAGCAAATATAATAGAAGCAATTGATGGAGGGGCAAGACTACTGCTTATTGATGAGGACCGCAGTGCAACCAATTTTATGATTCGTGATAAGCTGATGAGGGAATTGGTAAGTGATGACCCAATAGTCCCGTTTGTTGATCGTGTCCACCGGCTATATACGGAAAAGGGAGTTTCGTCTATTCTGATAATTGGAGGCTGCAGCGATTTTCTTAAGGTGGCTGACTATGTGTATATTATGAAAGATTATACATTAATCAATATTACCATGCAGGTGCTAAAAGATGAAAGGTTTCAATGTGGAGCTTGTAATGACGATGCACTTCAATGTGAACAGAAGAAAAGCTTATCTTTTTTTAACTCCGTAGATTCCGGCCATGCTGACAGAAATGAAAAGTTAGTAATTTCTAAGATGGGATATATACTTATTGGAGACATGCAGATCGACCTTCGATGTGTTCATAGCATTTGCTCGTATGATCAGCTGATTGGAATGGGTATGATTCTAAAAAAACTGTCTTCCACAAAAGAAAAGGATCTATTACAGCAGATAGATGAATTATACAGGGAAGTAAGTCGGGATGGATTGGATTGTGTGTACTCAAGCAGATATGATGGGGTAGGAAGGTTTGCTGCACTTCCAAGGAAAATGGACATTTATGCTGCTATAAGGAGGATGCGGGAAACCAATGACTAAATTAAAACTGTTTTTGAAATCAATCGGTTATTCAGTAAAGCTGATTTATCATTCAAGCGGAATGCTGAATACCACGCTTGCGGACAGAATCCTTGTTATCGGAGACGGGCATATTGTGGAAGAAGGATCTCATGATACATTGCTGAAGCAGAATGGCATGTATGCGCACTTATTTCATTTGCAGGCGGATAAGTATCTATAGAGATGCCGGTGTTAAATAATTAACTTTCAAAATCCATGAACCTGTCCGGGATTTTTCCGACTAAGTTATTGAGCCGCCCCGATAAGCGTGGGCGGCTTTCTCAGAAAGCGCTTTTGAGGTAGGTAAATGGAACGGAAAAATGAATTGGATGAATATGTGGACAGACTATATTTGGCGGCTATTAAAAAGACACGGGATACTTACATTGCGGAGGATATCGTTCAGGAAACCTTTCTGGCAGCGCTCTCGCAGCTGAAGCGGGGAAAGCAGCCGGAGAATCTGTGGGCATGGCTGCTGGCCATACTTTCCAACAAATACTGCGATTGGGTAAAGCTTCCCCCTCATCTGAAGACGGTTCCCAAATGGCAGCAATATATGCTTTGCGGTGACAGTGTTCCCATGGCGGTGATTCTTAAGGCAAAAGAAAAGGGGCTGTTTCTGGAGGGTGTGGACTATCCTGTCCCCGCCGCGGTGCTTCTCTGTGAAAAGTAGCAATGGGTTATAGATGAATTACATTAAAGTCTTCCGACAAAATTCTTGCGGTATCTCGAAAAATGTGCTACGATAAAAAAGAATGTCATAATCATACGCAAAGGTGAAATTTGAAAAGGAACATGCTAGAAAAAGAACAGTTGGAAGGCTTTATCAACATTATCAGAGAGGAACTGGTTCCGGCCATGGGGTGCACGGAGCCTATTGCCCTGGCTTATGCCGCCGCCCGGGGAAGAGAGGTTTTGGGCTGTGAGCCGGAGGGGATCACGGCCAGATGCTCCGGCAATATGATTAAGAATGTGCGCTGCGTCACCATACCCAATTCCGGAGGGCTCACTGGAATAGAGGCGGCCTGTGTCCTGGGTGCTGCGGCAGGGGATGCCTCCGCAGGCATGGAGGTGCTGGAGAAGGTGGACGAGGCGGGGCGGAACCGGGCCGTGGAGCTTTTGAAGGCGGGCTGCTGCACCGTGGAGTTTCTGGATTCGGAGATACCGCTTCACTTTGTGATCCGGCTTTTTGCCCGGGGCGTGACCGTGGAAGTGGAGGTGCGGCATACGCACACCAACATCGTCTCTATCAAAAAAGACGGCAGTCTGGTATTTGAAAAGGCCAGAGAGCTGGCGGATAAGGGGTATTCCACAGACCGATCCGGACTTTCTCTGGAGAATATAAAGGCTTTTGCAGATGAAGTGGAGCTTACGCGGATTCGGGACATTTTTGAGCGTCAGATCCGCTTTAATATGGACATCGCATATGAGGGTATCTCCGGTGACTATGGTCTGGGGATCGGACGGGTGATCCGGGAGGCTTATGCGGACGGAGTGGTCACCCGGATGAAGGCCTATGCGGCGGCTGCGTCTGAAGCCCGGATGGGCGGCTGCGATATGCCGGTAATTATCAATTCCGGCAGCGGAAACCAGGGGATCGCGTCGTCGGTTCCGGTGGTGGTTTATGCCCGGGAGAAAAATATTCCCACGGAAAAGCTGTATCGCTCGCTGGCCTTTTCCAGCCTTCTCACTATTTACCAGAAGGAGTTTATCGGGAAGCTTTCGGCTTTCTGCGGGGCAGTGTCAGCCTCCTGTGCCTCGGCGGCGGCCATCACCTATATGGCAGGGGGCACGGTTTCCCAGATCAAGGCTACCATCGATAATACCCTGGCCAACATCCCGGGGATTATCTGCGACGGCGCAAAGATATCCTGTGCAGCCAAGATTGCTTCCAGCCTGGACGCGGCTATGATGGCTCACTATCTGGCCATGCGGGATAAGGAATATGAGGCCTTCACCGGTATTTTAAAGGAAGATGCCGGAGAGACCATCAGCTGTATCGGATATATTGGAAAAGTGGGAATGCATCAGACCGATAAAGAGATTATTAAAATGATGCTGGAATAATGACAGAGGTTTCTATTGACTGGGGAGGCTTGGAGTTTAGCGGATGGTGCAGGAGATTCAGGAGATTTCGGGGTTTCGGATAACAATTGAGAGAGAAAAGCTGGCGAGAGACCCGGACAGTATGCGGAAGGTTTTTGAAACGCTGGAGGAGTGCGGGCTTTCCTGTGAGTGTATGGCCCTGAATCTGGACTGGCTTTCCATTGTGGTCAGGGAGTCGGAGAAGGGGAAGCTGAGCAGGTTTATGCTGGTATTGGGCCAGCGGCTGAGCCGGATCGATATTTCCATAGATGGAGAGGTCGCGATTTTGTACATAGAGGGCAGTCAGATCACGTCCCGTGGGATCGGCATTGTGGACAGCAGTCTGGTTCTGCAGGGGATCGAGATCACCATGCAGCGCTATTTCCGCTGTCAGGACCGGTTTGTGATAGGGGTTTCGCCAAAGGAGGCGGACAGAGCACGCCGGATTATCACAGAGATCATGGAGGCAAATTTTCAGTTTTAGTTTGCAAGGGTACAGGAGGATAAGAGAAATGAAAAGGATGTTGGCTTTCTTACTGGCGGCTGTTTTGGTCGTAAGTGAAGGGGCGGCGGCCTATGCCGGGCAGGTGGGCGGAGCGGCTCCGGGCAGCGGAATAGGAGCGGGAGTCATGGGCACTATATCCGGAACAGACGTGACAGGCACCGTATCCGGGGACGATGCGGTTTCCGACAGCGCTCTGCAGCAGCGGGTCGCGGCCGGGCAGATCGGACAGGTGGATGTGTCCATCGGAGCGGCGGTGATACTGAACAGCCCGGTGGAGTTTACCGTAAAGCTGACGGATTCCCGGAATGAAAGTCAGACGCGCACGGCGGTTCTGGAGGCAAACAGTGACCGGGAGACCAGGGTGAGCTTTGAAGGGCTGTCAGCAGGACAGTATACGGTGACTGTGTCCGCAAAGGGCTTTGCCGCGTATACACAGACCATATCCGTGGATGGAAGAGCCTGCGGAATCCGGCTGCTGACAGGGTTTGTGAGCGGGTTTACCTATGCGGCGGGAGAATATCACCCGGGAGTGCTGCTGATGGGTGATGTAAACGGCGATGGCAAGGTAGATGCGGCGGACCGGGCCGCTCTGGTGGATGCCATTGCAGGAGGGCCTGCCGTGGATGCAGGGGATCTGAACGGTGATGGTGTGGTTGACCTGGCTGACCTGGAATATTTTACCAGAGGCTATGAGGTGCCGGCGGGAACCGATACCCAGGCGGCTGTGGACAGATTCGTACCTGTGACCCTGATCGAGCCGTCGGCCGGCAGCGGCACCCAGGCGGAAGGAAATCTGAAGGAGCTTTTGAAGGGCACGGGCAGCGTTACGCTGACGCCGGAAGATGGACAGGCTATTTCCAGTAACAGTCCTGTTTCTCTTGAGTTTGATTTTGCGGCGGCGGGCGGCGCCGTAGCTGCCGACGGAATTTTGATTGGGACTTCCAGGGAAAATCCGGTAAGGGATTCCGTCTTTACCATTATATACACTGATTCAAACGGAGCGGAGCAGACGGATACCATCCCGGTCCGGGAAGGGGTTTTCACGTTACTGGAAAGCAGCGCCCGGGCGGTTACTGACAGGAACGGAAATATCAGGCTCTACCTGGGAACGCAGGTGGCGGTGAAAAAGGTGACCTTTACGATTCTGGGGATGACCAATAACAATAATCTGGCGGAGATCTCCAAGGTGGAGTTTGTCAACGGCATGGAGGAGCGGATTCCAGAGCCGGAAATGGACATTCCTGTGAATCTGGCGGCTGTGGCCGGCAGCAAGCGGATCAGTCTGTCCTGGGATCCCTGCAAAAATATTACGGGTTATGAGGTGCTGATCCGGCAGGGAGACCGGCAGGAGACGGTGCTGGTAAACGGCAATGCCTTTGACGTGAGTTCCTTCCAGGGCAGGGAGCTGGCCAATTATACGGAATATCAGGTACAGGTGCAGTCTGTCAACGGCACGTGGCGCAGCGGATATTGTTCTGCGGTGTCGGCGACGCCCACACCTACAGGCAAGCCGGATAAACCGGACGGCGTATCGGCTGTGGGCAGGTACCGGAGTGTGGCCGTATCCTGGAAGGCCATGAAGGATACCCTGACCTATAATCTTTATTATAAGGAAAGCAGTGAAGGCGAGTATCAAAAAATTGGAGAAATTAAAGAGAACAGCTATGTTATAGAGGGATTGAAGGATCTGACGGAATATACGGTTTACGTGACGGCTGTCAACGAGTTTGGGGAGAGTGCGCCTTCTCTGTCTGCCGCCGCAAAAACCACGGATACCAATCCGGCGGTGATGCCCAAATATAACCTGATTAACGTAGGGGAGAAGGGCGAGAAGGGCGCTCACATTATCAGCGCGCAGATGTGGGGAAGCATGCAGGACAGCTCCCTGGATACGGAGGCGGGAACGGCCTGGGGAACCGTGGACCATGATGCGGCTTCCTATTATCTCAAGAGCAGCTGGGACGACGGCGGCTACAACCCTGTAAACTCACCGCTGAATCAGAGCAACGGACTTTTGTATGAGTTTGATCAGGTGTATAAAATCGATACTATTGCCTTCCATGATCTGACCAGCCAGGATGGCGGGTACTTTTATGCAAAGGCCCGGTATTGGGATGAAAACGGAAATGCGACGAATCTTACCGATCTTTCTCTGCAGCAAAAAAGGGATTCGGATGGGCGGCTCTATTATGTGCTGAAGCTTTCGGAGCCTGTGAATGCCAAGAAGTTCCAGTTTGGCCTTGCGCGCTATTCGGCAGCAGGAAGCATCACTATCTCCGAGGTGTACTTCTACTATTATGATACTTTGATGGATGAGATTATGGGGCTCTATGCGGATGATCTTCACACGGTGCTGAGGGATGATGTGACCCAGGCTGTTATCGATGCCCTGCGGGTGAAGATCAATACGATTGATCCGGTCAGCGGCGAATACCATCCGGACCGTCAGCTGCTGGAGCTGGAGCTGCAGACGGCGGAGGCTATACTGAATGATATTGGATTGAACCCTTCGGTAAGGATCCACAACGAAATCACCACCAATGATGCAGGGAGAGGCTTTGGCGGCCTGAATGCCTGGCAGCCTCTGGGGATTTCCGCTGCCGCTCAGGAAGAAATCATGGTTTACGTGGGGCACAGCACGAAGAAGACAGGAGACGCCACGGATCTGGAGCTGGTTGCCACTCAATATCATTCCGAGTCCGGAGGTGTGAGCACTGTGGCTGCCCAGCTGAAGGTGGGACCTAACAAGATTACGGTTCCCAAGATCGGAAGCACCACGGGAGTGGAATCCGGCGGCGCCCTGTACATTCAGAATAAGGGCAACGGTCTGAACGGCCAGTATGCGGTAAGGGTCAGCGGCGGGCAGCAGGTGCCTGTTCTCGACCTGTATCAGGTGACGGACGATGCAGAGCGGCTGGCCAGAGCGAAAAGATATGTGGAGGAGCTGGAGGCCCATGTGAGCGGCATGGCGGCATCCCACAGTCAGGTTCATGAGAATGGCGGGAACAGCCAGGTGAATTATGCTTATGACAGCCAGAACTGTATTTTGGGGGCTTCCGATATTCTCCTGGATACCATGATGCTTTCCCTGCCGGCGGAGCAGCTCCTGGCCGGTGCAGGAAGCGGCAGCGTAGAGCAGAAGGCGCAGACGATTCTGAATGCCATGAAATCCATGGAGGATATGATGTATCTGTTCTACCAGCACAAGGGGTTGAACAACAGCGCGGCTGAAGCGCTGAATCAGATTCCCAAGGGCCATTTGAACATCCGGTATCAGAGAATGTTCTCCGGCGCATTCATGTATGCTGCCGGCAACCATATCGGAATTGAGTGGGGGTCTGCCCGACTGACGGGAGCCTCGTCGGTGACGGCAGACAGTAATGGGAAATGGGTGAGCGGTTCCTACTTCGGATGGGGCATTGCCCATGAGATCGGACACTGCATCAACCAGGGAGCTTATGCGATAGCCGAGATCACCAACAATTATTTTGCGGTGCTGGCCCAGGCCAGGGACAACAATGACAGCGTGCGCTTTAAATATGAGGAAGTATACAAGAAGGTAACATCGGGTGCCAAAGGAATGGCCTCCAATGTGTTTACACAGCTTGGCATGTATTGGCAGCTTCATCTGGCCTACGACAGCGGATACAATTACAAGACCTACGCGGACTATGACGAGCAGCTGGCAAACCTGTTCTTCGCCAGGGTAGACACCTATGCGAGAGATACCGGGAAGGCTCCTGCGCCGGGCGGTGTGGCGCTGACGCTTTCCGGAGACAGAGATCAGGATCTCATGCGTCTGTCCTGTGCCGCGGCGAAGAAAAACATTTTGGAATTCTTCGAGCGCTGGGGAATGACGCCCAACGAGGACACCAAAAAGTACGCGGCACAGTTTGAAACGGAGACGCGGGCGATCTATTACGTATGTGACGATTCCAGGGTCTATACTCTGGAGAAGGGCACAGGAAGTGTGCTGGGCACTGACGGGAACGTGGAGGCCGTGGGAGCGGTTACGGCACAGGTAAACAGCCAGAATCCCAATCAGATTGATTTTACGCTCAGCGCCCAGGGCATTTCTCAGGAAGAGGTGCTGGGATACGAGATCGTCAGATGTACCCGTTCCGGCGGCAAGGTGGAAAAACAGCCCGCAGGATTTACCACAAGCAATACCTTCAGCGATCATTTGTATATGAACAACCGGGTGGTGTGGTATGAGATTACGGTGATCGACCAGTACCTGAACCGCTCGAAGATAAAGGAGACGGCGCCTGTAAAAATAGGGGACGACGGAAGCTTGGACAAATCCTTCTGGACGGTTGCTGTTTCGGGACTTACGGCTGCTGCCCAGACCCCGGGTCAGGGCACGGAGGAACTGCCCTGCGAGCCTCAGCCTGAGGATCCGGCCGTAAAGCTGCTGGACAATGATCCTGCCACGGCATATACGGCCACGGCAGGCGATAATGCGGAGATTCTGGTTGAGTTCAACCGAAATTACACCGTGACAGGCTTTAAGTATGCCAATGTATCAGGCATGCCCGGCGGAAGCTGCGAGGTACAGGTGCGTTCCGGCGGCGTCTGGTTCAAGGCGGCGGAGGGAAGCTTCGGAGAGGGCGCTTCAGACTCCGGTACCGTGCATTTCTTCAATAGTGCGGGGGATTATGTGACCACATATGAGGCCGATGCTCTGAAGCTGATCCTGAAGGATGCGGGCGGAAAGCAGGTATCCATTGGAGAGCTGGATGTGCTGGGCGTTACCGGTGATAATGTGGAATTCGATTATACGGATGATAATAAGCCTGTGATCGGAACGCTTGGAGAGGCATTCCAGTATGGACAGAATGCGGATGACGTGATTCCGGCGGGATCGGTGGTGTTTGCCGGAACCTTTAAGGGAAATTCCGCTTACAATGTGGTGATTTTGTATGATCAGGCGGGAAATATCGTGGGTGGCACGGATGCCGCCGGAAGCTTAAAGGCTCAGCAGATCCTTTTGCAGAATGTTCCCGTGGAGGGGGATATTCCAAATGTGTACCAGGGCACCTGGATCTATTGGATCGAGCCCGGACAGCAGGTGGATTTGACAACTCTTGAGAAGGTACGGGCAGAGCTCTACCGGGTAGATAATGCCCAGAGCAACGAAGGACAGAGGCTGGTGAGCGATTCCCTGTTTGCGGAGGTGCCGGAAGGTCTGCCTCAGATTACTCTGGGCGGCCAGTAAAAATGAGGGAAAATGAGAAATATGAGGGTTAACATTTTAAAATGGTTTGGAGCCATGCTTTTTCTGGCAGTCCTTTTGCCCATGCAGGTTCAGGCGGAGGCCAGCGACGGCTTTCGCCTGGACGAACAGGGCGCAGTAACGGTGGTATCCGAGCATGCGGCCAAGGAGAGGATTTCTTCTCTGACGTTCAGCTTGTCTGTGGAGGCAGAAGGCGCGGAAAAGGTGGAGTTTCATTTTAACCAGAGCGGTGCAAAGATTCTGGAATTTCGTTATGACAGGGAACAAAAGGAATTAAAGGTCTATGTGTCGGGAACAGAAGCGCTTTTCGGGGCTTCGGAGGATTCTCTCGCAGTGGGACAAATCAGTGTCCTGGACGGAAACGGAAATGCAGTGGCTGCCGATGTCAGTGTTGTGGAGGGGTCTCTCAAATATGTGTATGGCGCAGAGCAGAGAACGATGGAAGATGTGGATATGCCGGGGACGGTAAGACTTGGCGGGGGAACGCCTCAGGCGACGCCCACACCTGCGCCATCTCCTACACCGACGCCTGCGCCGACTCCTGTGCCGGGGAATACTCAGACGCCTCAGCCAACCCCACAGCAGCCCGCACCTCAGGTGACGCCTGCTCCCCAGCAGCCGGCGGCGACGCCCACACCTGCGCCTCAGGTCACATCTACGCCCAGACCTTCCCAGTCCGCAGGGTCAAATCGTACTCCCGCACCCTCCCGTCAGCCGGAACCGACGGATTCCACAGTGAGCCCGTCGCCACGGCCGGAGGAATCTCAGGAACCGGAGAGCAGTCCTGCGGTATCTCCTTCCACGGAGGAGGACGACATCATATTTTCCTGGCCCCAGGATGAGGACGAGAAAAAGGACGGCGAAGAGCCGTCCGGGAAGATCGATCTGGTGTTTGTGACAGCCATCGGAGCAATCCTTTTGTTTGCCGGAGTTTTGGCTATGGCTGTGGTGATTCTGCGGAAAAAGCCACGGGCTCCTCAGGATCAGGATTCTCTCTGGTAAGCGGGACAGAGGGCTGTGATCATTTGATCCAGCACCTGAAAATAATTTTCAAAGGTTTTACGGCAGCAATCCGGATCCTGGATGACGATACCGTGACTCCGCAGCCCTGTCAGAGAAAAGCCCATGGCCATACGGTGGTCATCATAGGTTTCCACCAGGGCGGGGGCGGGTATCCCCGGATGGATGGTAATGCCAAAGGACTGTTCTTCACAGCGGATTCCCATTTTGGACAGCTCTGTCACTATAGCCCGGATCCGGTCACTTTCCTGAAAACGGATGTGATCGATCCCGGTGATGGTGGTGGGGCTGTCTGCGAATGGAGCCAGAGCCGCCAGGGTGATGGCCTGATCGGAGCAGGCGGACATATCTACAGTCACACCTCGGAAATGCCCTTCCTTCGGAGGGGACAGCAGGATCCCTTTTTCGGTATCTTCGGCATGACAGCCGGCTTTTTCCAATATATCAATAAATTTCACATCCCCCTGAAGAGAATCATAATGGACATGCTCCACCAGGACCGGTATATTCAGCAGGGGACAGCAGGCGTAAAAATAGCAGGCAGCCGAAACATCCGGCTCGATCCGGTACGCTCTGGCCTGATAGCGCTGTCCGGCTTTCGTGAGAAAGGTGTCAGGAGCTTCCCTTCGGACCTTCACGCCGAACTGTTCCATCATTTGTACGGTCATATCGATATAAGCCATTCCATGGCTTCCGCTGACGCTGGTGGTGAAATCACGCTTCGACAGACAGGAGGCGATAAGCAGCGCGCTGAGAAACTGGCTGCTGCTGTCGATGTTTACGGTGATTTTATCCGCGGCAAAGCCGCAGCTATGGAGTGTGAAGGGAAAATGGCCGGTGCTTTCCGAATCATACTCGATCCGGCAGCCAAGCTCCTTCAGAGAGTCCAGCAGCGGGGCCATGGGCCTTCTGCGCATCTGCTCTGAAGCATCCATGTGATAGATGCCTTCTGACACACCCAGATAAGCGGTGAGGAAGCGGGCGGCAGTTCCCGCGCTGCCTACATACTGGCGGGCTTCCTGCCGGGGAACCCTGCCGCCCAGCCCGTTTACCGTGATCCTGCGGTTTTCTTCATCTGCGGATGTCTCAAAGCCCAGATCCTGGATGCATTTCAGAAAGTGCCTGGAGTCATCGGAAAAAAGAGCTCCCTCCAGCACGGACCGCCCCTCGGCCAGGGTGGCCAGCAGAAGAGCCCGGTTGGTAATGCTTTTGGATCCGGGCACAGAGACCGTAAGCGGGAGGCGGCTTTTTGGATTGCTTTTGGATAGAATATCGTAGATACAGGGAACGGAATATGTTTCTGGGTTCATAATAATCCCCTTTCGCGGGTCTTTGAGGGCGTCGGGCAAATCCTTGTGCATCAGCCGGAGGCGCTGAAGAAGCGTTGAATTAATCAGCGCTTCTTTGGCCCCGATAGGCGCACAGCATATTTTCCATATGCAGAGTATCCAGCAGCTCTCTGCCTCCCGGAGTCCGACGGAAGATCTGTACGGTTCCCGTACCGCATCCTCCGGACAGAAGGGGATTCCGGGGCTTTATGCCGTCGGGATTTTCGTACAGCAGGGGCATCATCTGCTCTTTGACGCAGTTGCCGGAGATTTTGATTACGGCATTGCGGTTTCTTGCGGTAATATGCCAGATGTAACGCTTGTTTGTCTCTTTTTTCTCCCATTTACAGCGGGAGAGGAGAAACGGCCTGGGGAAACCGAATTCATAGTCCTCACCCGTATAGGTCAGCTGGATCATCAGCTTGTGCCGCAGAGGAAGGAATAAAAATCTGGGACAGCACCCGGACACGGCCAGCACAGAGCTTCGCAGCTCTTTTCCCGTGCGTTCGCTGGTGAGCCTGCAGGAGGCCAGCTGTACCCATGGACGGTTAAAGCTTCGGCCCCAATGCTTGTCCGCATAGCCGTAGCTGGTATCGGGTGAAACCTGATAGACGGTTCCGTCCAGGGTAACGGTTCCCTTGAAAAAGCTTCGTATGCCCTCCCCGTGCCAGTAGCTGTCCAGGGCGTTCAGGGCCTGAAACAACCGTCCCGCCAGCAGGCCCGTATGGCAGGATACCATCTTGCTGACTTCCAGGTCCCATTCCATGGATCCGGCATTTGTCATGAGAGAGCGGTGTCTGGCTTCCTGCCACGACACATCGATATATCCGCTCAGGCGGCTTTCGCTGTAGAGACAATCCTCCACCTGCATGGTAAGCGGGCTCTGAGTGGTCTTCAGGGAAGAAATGGGATAAAAGGCGTGAAGCTGCTTTCCGCCGTTCCCCTGGGCGTCCGGATAGACGCCGGCCTTGATCATTACATAGGAAGGGCGCAGTCCCCTTTTTTTATAATATGGATGCTGCCCCAGAATGGGCTGGTCACAGCCAAGCCCCGGGTTCATACAAAAAAATTCCACAAAAAAAGTACGCTGTACTCCGGTTTCAGGCTGCACTCCCGTAAAAGAGTGCCACCAGCGCATATAGCCTCTGCGTGCCAGAGAGCCGGTCAACATATGTGCATTTCTTGCCAAATCCGACAAATTCATTCGGTATATTAACTCCTTTGTAAGAGGTGAATCTGAAGCTTATCTATTACTGCCAACATTTCGTATCATTTTTCCTATTATAATACTATATGTTGTAAATGACAATAGTGTCGGGGGAATTTTTGGGGAATTTTTTAAGAAAAACGTTACTTTTCACGGCTTCGCCGTTCAAAGCAACATGATGCCCAGCGCGTGCTG
>CAMWUL010000069.1 GCA_947177445.1 uncultured Lachnospiraceae bacterium
CCCGTGTTACCGCCGTGAAAGGGCGATGTCTTAACCGCTTGACCATGGAGCCGCATCAAAGATGCATGGTGAAAGGCCGGGCGCTCTCTCACAAACAATCTTAACGAAGGATATCTTATCACACTTCCATGGATTTGGCAAGCTAATTTTTACGAAAGGAGGACAAAACATACAGTTAGCCCTCCCAGCGCCGCGCCAATCCCCGGGCTTATGCTCTATTGCTCCAGCGATTCCTCCTGCAGTCTGTCAAACTCCGCCATGCATTCCTCCACCGTGGCCCCGCCCAGCAGCTGCCGCACAATAATGCAGGTGTTGCCCCACTGCTCCACCTTCATTCCCGCATTGGATCCAAGGACATACACATTTTCCCGGATTTTGTCGTTCAGCGGCTTCAGCGCAGGAATACAATCTACCTCCACGTTCTTGGAAGGAGAAATCACCTTGTTTGTCTCCGAATAAAGCTGAAGAGCCTCATCGGAAAGCATCACGTCCAGGGTACTCATGGCATCCTCCCCGTGCTCCGAGCCCACGCCCACTGCAAATCCTGTCATGGATACCACAGGCATCTGTCCCCGGCTGCTGGGGAATCCGATAACCTGCAGATTAAAATCCGGTTTGCCGTAAGAGGTTTCCGCGTTGGCCGCCCCCCAATACGCCATAACGATGGGCGTCTTCTGGGCCAGAAAATCCGGTCCCTCCCCCTCGATAGCCTCGCTGACATAAGCCTTTTCGGCATCAATATAGCCCTTGTCGATCAGCTCCTGAAGAAATTCAAAGCCCGGACGCATATAATCGCTGTACTTGCTTTCTCCGCTGTTCAGCGCCTCGATCTCCGCCTCCGTATTTCCACCGTTGTACAGGTCCGCATAAGCCTGGGCAAATACAAAATTCTCCAGCCACCAGCGATTGGCGCCTATGGGCGTCTCTATGCCGTTTTCTTGAAATACCCTGCAGCACTCCAGCAGATCCTCCGGCGTTTCCGGAAGCTCCAGATCGTATTGGTCAAACAGATCCTTGTTCACGAACAGACCGTGGGCCACCACCTCCTGGGGAATGGCCACCAGCTTGCCATTGACGGTGTTTGCCGTTTTCACCACCTCCCGCAGGTTCTCCGCGCTGGCCAGGACCGACAGATCCATCAGCCGTCCCTCCGCCCCAAGAATCTGGATGGTATCCGGATTTAAAAGATATAAATCATCCATATGATTGCGCACCCGATCCAGGGTCACATCATCATAGGTTTTATCCTGATAGTTCTCCGCCGTATAGGTCCGGTAGGCCACCTTCACGCCCAGCTTTTCCTCCGCCATGGCCACCGTCAGATCCGAAGCCGTTCTGGCTACATTCTCCGCGTTGGGATCGATCTTTTCCATAGGACTGAACAGATTTACCGGCCTTCCTTCCGCTTCCCCTGTATCCAGCAGATTACTGCCGGATTCCTGCTTATCCCCGCAGGAAACCAACACCAGCACAGCCATTGCTGCCAGGCACAATGCCGCCGCTTTTCCATACCATTTTTTTGACTTTCTCATAAATATTATCCTCCCGCCCGCTTTTGCAGGCATAATCACTTTTGTCTGCGGATACATTCTCTGATGACCCGCTTCAGCAGCTCCACATCGATGGGCTTTGCCACATGGACATCCATCCCCGCATCCAGCGCTTCTTTTTCATCCTCCGCAAAGGCGTTTGCCGTCATGGCTATGATAGGGATCCTTCCCGCATCGCTGCGCTCAAGGGCCCTGATGGCTCTGGCAGCGTCGTATCCGTTCATAACCGGCATCTGCACATCCATCAGAATGGCGTCAAACTCTCCTTCCTTGGCACTCTGGAAGCGTTCCACTGCCAGACGGCCGTTCTCCACAATTTCGCAGCTGGCTCCCTCCATATCCAGAATCTCCGTCAGAATCTCCGCATTGATCTCATTGTCCTCTGCCGCAAGAAACCGCAGCCCCTCCAGATTTTCCGCTTCCTCCTGCTCTTCCTTCTCTCCAGGCTCAGCCCTCATCTCCATAATCTTATCCTTCAGGGCAGACACAAAGAAAGGCTTGCACAAGATTCCTGCATTTTCTATCCGGGGAACATTTCCCGGCTCTTCCATGTCAGCGGCAGTCATAAAGAGTAATGGCGCCTGCCCGGACACAGCCTCCCGGATTTGCTCCGCAGCCTGAGCGTCCTCTCCTTCAGACGGGTTCCACTCCAGCAGAAGCAGATTATATCCCGCTTCCTGTCCGCTGTTGTGAATCATCCTCAGAGCTTCCTCCGGACACGATGCCGTATCCACTGCTGCTCCCATGTCCTGCATAAGTGTCCGGATATTCTCACAGGTCTCCCCGTCACTGTCCATGACCAGAATACGGGAAATCCCATGCTCCTTCCAGAACTCTTTGTCTGCGTGTCCCTCCGGTATGCGGAATTCCAGCTCCACCCTGAACAGACTTCCCTTGTCCACCTGGCTGGAAACATCGATGGTTCCGCCCATAAGCTCCACAATATTTTTCGTGATCGCCATGCCCAGACCCGTTCCCTGCACTTTATTTGTGGTACTGTTTTCGGCTCTGGTGAATGCGTCAAAGATCGTCTTCAGAAACTCCGGCGTCATGCCGTATCCATTGTCCTCCACCTCGATCCGGATATGCTCATACTGACTGGAGCGCTGCTTCAGACCGATGATGCGGAACCAGATACTGCCTCCCTCCGGTGTATATTTTACGGCATTTGAAAGAAGGTTGATCAGAATCTGATCGATTCTGGTCTCGTCTCCCATCAGATATTCATGCCGGATACCGGTCACCTCCACATGAAACGCCTGCCTCTTTGCATTGGCCATAGGCCGGATAATCGCGTCCACGGAGGACACCAGATCGTTTAGAGTAAACTCCTCAATGTTGAGCACCACCTTCCCGCTCTCGATCTTGGAAACATCCAGAATATCATTGATCAGGCTGAGCAGATGCTGTCCCGAGGCCATGATTTTTTTCGTATACTCTCTGACCTTTTCCGGGTTCTCCGCATCCTTGGCCAGCAGCGTGGTAAACCCTAAAACCGCATTCATGGGCGTTCTGATATCATGGGACATATTGGAGAGAAACATGGTCTTGGAACTGCTGGCCAGCTGGGCCGCCTGCAGCGCCTCCGCCAGCTGCCTGTTATGAATCTCTCTCTCCGCCTCCCGCTCCTTCCGGATCCGATATTCCCGACGATGGTTGAAGTAATATAAAACACAGCACAGAAAGAAGGCAATCAGCGTCACCGCCACCACCAGAAATATATTCTGGTTTACCGTTCTTCCCTCCTGCTGAATCGCCTCGATGGGCACATATCCGATCAGAAAGACGTATCCATCGTTGACCGACCATATATAATTCAGGGATTCCTTTCCCTGAATGTCATGATAAAACAGCATATCGCCGCCGGACTGTACGCACTCGGTAACCTCCGCCTGAAGCTCCTCCTCCGTAATATCGTTTGCCCTGTAAAAATCCACCAGATTCACATGCCCTGCGTTCCGCTGCCCCATTCCCTTCGGCTTCAGCACAAAGCGCTCCGTTTTCGCATCCATGATATAAAGCATTGCCCTGTTATTATAAAATCCCTCCGGAAGCGATTTGTCAAAGGAGTCATAAACATATTCCGCATAAAGAGTGGCGATCTCGCGCCCCTCCTTCACAACGGGACATTTCATGGAATACGCCCAGGTTCCCATGTAATTAATATAGGACTGTGAAACCTCCAGCCCATTTACCATTCCGCCCAGGGAAAAATCCAGCTCGTCCCCGGAGAACGTTTCACCCGTGCTGGAGATACCCTCACTTTCCCCGGACCGTATCAGGGAAATTTTTACGATGGACTGATTTTTCTCAAAGCTCCTGATGTATTCCTCCGGATCCTCCCACCGGGCCGCCTCCAGGGCCATCAGCTTCTGAAACTCCGCTTCGTTATTCAGCATCGCCTCTATGGTACACTTGATCAGATTCAGACTTTCGCTCAGATTTTGTATTGCGGACGCAGACATCTCTGCCGAGACCTTCCGGACCACCGAAAACACTATTGATCCCAAGACGGCAAACACCAATATAATAAGAAGAAGCAGGGGAAGCCGCCCGTCCTTTCTGCTCTTTTTCCGCTCCTTATTCATTCCCGTTCTCCATTCCGCCGCCTCCGGCCACAATCTCCGAACCCTATTCCGTCTCCGCACAGCCGCCTGCAGTGCTTACAAAATATCATATGTAATGTCAGCTTTATTATAGCCTGTCCTTTCTTTTTATGTCAACGTCCAACTGTCTCCGTGTACTGCCAGATCCCATCAGCAAGCGCTTTCGCAAGCTCATCCTGCTGCTCCGGGGAAGAAAGTATCTGGCGGTCCGCCGCATTTGTCAGAAATCCCAGCTCGATCAAAACAGCCTTTACGGAGGTATCTCTCAATATCTGCAGATTATTTTCCTTGGCATCCCGCGCAACGATTGAAGTATTTTCCTCCAGCCATGCGCCAAGCTGCTCCGCCATGGCCTTTCCCTCCTGACGCCCCTTCTGATAGTGGATCTCCAGCCCCTGGATCGAAGTATCCTCCTCATAGGAGTTACAGTGAATACTGAACAGGAAATCCGGATTCTCCCCGTTAACCAGATCCACCCGGTCCGACAGGCTTAAAAAATCATCCTCCCGGCGCGTATACACTACCTGTATTCCCTTGGCTTCCAGATATTCGCCAAGCGCCAGGGTCACTGCCAGCGAAACATCCTTCTCCACAATGTCTCCGAAGCTGCAGCCTCCGTCCAGCCCTCCGTGCCCGGCATCCAGAACGATCTTGCAGTCTGTCAGCGGAAGCGGACTGTCCGGCTGCGTCCCCGCGCCCCGAAGCTGTGATTTGACATGGGCATTGACGGAAGAAACATCGTCCTTCTCCTTATGCCCCAGCTGATACAGAAAAATACATCCGCAGATCATCAGAAAAACCATTCCCAGCAGCACTACGGCAACCAGTGTCCGCAGTGCATAAGCTATGATGATCCGTTTCCAATTTTTCCGCCGCTTTCTTTTTCTTTTTGTCCTTTGTTCCATATTTATCCGAGTTCTCCCCGCCTCCATAGGGCTGTCTTCTCTTCTATTCCTTCAGCGCCGCTGCCCCGGCAGAAGACGGAATAGAAAACGAAATAGAAAAACGGAACGTCTCCAAAAACACAGTTTTCAGAGACGCCCCTTCAAATTTCCCATTTACCTTCATTTCTCTGCTCCCGCATGCGGCAAACACTGTTATAAATATTATAAGTCAGCATGACGGATTGCGCAACTATTAATTAAGGCCGCTGTTCCACACCGGCACATTAGAACCATAATCCTTATTCTCCGGTTATTCCCGATTTTTCAATGCTCTCCACAAACTGCCTCTGGAGAATCAGATAAAAAATCAGCAGCGGCAGTACGGAAAGAAGCGTTCCGGCAAGGCTCACAGCCTCGTTCACACTGCTGAAGCTGACCTCCGGGGCATACAGGGATCGGTAGGAGTCGGCAAAGCTTCCCAGCTTCATGGGGAGTGTCTTTATCACCGAACCGAACAGCAGTGAGGCCTGGCTGGTCTCATTCCAGTACCACACAAAGGAAAACAGGAAGCTGACCACATGTGCAGGCACCGCCAGGGGTACCGCCACCCGAAAAAACACGGTAAGCCGTCCGGCCCCTTCCAAATATGCCGATTCATCCAGGGATTTCGGATAAGTACTGAAAAAATTGTAATAGACCAGGATAAACAGACTGCTCTTCAGCCCCTGCCCAAAAAGCGCAGGAAGATACTGGGGCATAAGCGTGTTTATCATCTTGTACTGATTAAACATCAGGTATCTGGGAATCAGCATAACCTGAGAGGGTGTAATAAAGGCCGCCACCATCAGCGCCATCCAGAATTTTTTACCGGGAATCGAGAATCTGGCCAGCGCATATCCTGTGACAGCACATGCAAAGCTCTGCAGGATGGCCGGAATCAGAGAAGTCAGCAGGGAATTGGCAAAGCTGCTCCCAAAGCAGAGTGTGTTCAGGGCTTTCGCAAAATTGTCAAAGCAGATTCCCCTGGGCAGCCACTCGATGGTGGGATCCACCAGATCCTCCACGGATTTTAAGCTGTTCACCACCATGTACAGCACGGGATACAGAAACACAAAGCCGATTCCAATCAGGATAACATATCGGACCAGATTTCCTTCAATCCTGAATCTTTTTCCTGTGCGATTCACTCTCCGGCCTTCCATATTTCTCTTTTTCTTAATTTCATCTAATACTTTACGCATCATTTTTCCCTTTCCTGCCAAACAGAAGAAAAACCACTACCAGGATTACCGCGATGACAAAGAAGTAAATCCAGGACATTGCCGCAGAAAAACTATAGGGCCTGGTCACCTCAAACATATGACTGTTGATCTTGGCAAGCACCGCATTATTGGAATAGTTTGCAATCTCCATTACGGTATATACTGCATTTACCAAAATCATGGACTTAACGTGGGGCAGTGTTATCTTCCAGAACTTTTCCCAGCCGCCTGCTCCGTCCACCTCTGCCGCCTCATAGATCGTTCTGCCTACCTTCTGCAGAGCCGCCAGAAACAGCAGAATCTGCACGCCGCAAAACCAGAGAATCAGCACCAGGTTGTTCAGCGCGAAAAAAATCGGTTTCTGAAGAACCGAAGGAAGGCTGCTCAGAAAATTATATACAACACCGCTCATCTGCGAAAAATCCAGCGTATAGCTTCCCAACAGCTCCGAAATTACCGATCCGCTCATGATGATCACCGGGAAAAAGAACAGTACCCGGAAAAAAGTCCTCCCCCGAAACTCATGATTCAGCAGGATGGCAATCACCATGGAAAACACCAGAATGATCGGTGTGGCGAAGCATATGAAGGTTACGCTTTCCCCCAAAATGGTCAGAAAGCTTGTGTCTACACGGAGAGCGTTATAATAATACTCCAGCCCCTTCCAGGTAAGCGACACACCGGTGGTGCTGGTGATGCTGACTTCATTCAGGCTCAGCATAATCGAATACAGAATGGGATACAGGGAAAAAACGAGAAAACCCACCAGCCAGAGCGCCAGAAACATATATCCGGCAGCCACCTCCTTCCCACGCATGGACATCCCTCTTTTCTTACTCATCGGGTACCTCCTTTCACCACACATCCCAGCGCCGGAACAGTTTCTCCGCCACAGGTAACCTCTGCGCTGTTATAATTGATCAGAATCGTCACCCCGTTATCGTAAGTGACACCGGCAACCCCGACAGCCACCATTTCATGCTTTGTTATCCTTGCCCCCTGTACGGCGTTCAACGCACCTCTTATTTTCTCGTAGGCGTTCTGAATATTGTCGCTCCAATCCTCATAATTGACAGAGAACATATTTTCAAGCGGCGTATCCGCCAGTTCGTAGCTCTTTGCATCAGCCACAATGAACGCAGGATAAGCCCCGTATTCTATGGCCTTGAGAATCGTATAATCCGAGTAAAAGCCAAGATTCATATAGGGGACGTGGTAATCCATGGCTCCTCTGAGCACCATCTGCAGGAACGGAACCGAATCTGTCTCAAAAATGTATTGACTGCTGCTCATGGGAATATCCAGATAGGTGTCCACACCGCTCCACAGATACTGGGACGGGTCGAAAACCGCCGCGTGGCTATTCTCCAGGGAACCCAGTACATCCGCAAGCATTTCCATAGTCTCCTTCCTGGTTACGCTCTCCCCTCTGGTATAATCGCTCAATGGAGCGTTTCCCATGTTATCCAAGCAGAGGGAATAGCCTTCCATATCCCGGTTCACCTTCTGTATGGCAGCTGCCGCCGTTCCGGGTTTGATGACATAGGAATCGGGATACATCAAATCGGAATTGTCCACGGTATAAGCCACATAGGCGTTTGACATATTGACTGCCGTCTGAAGTCTCTTATTCACCTGGTCCTCATTGGCCTGACCCGCATTTTTGTACAAATACAGCTCTCCTCCTGCAGCGGCGATCAGATTCCTCCAATCCTCCAGCGCAGAGCGCTTTCCCACCCTGCGTTCCAGGGCTGTCTCCCCGTAATCCGCTCCGTTTAAGCCTCCCTTTTCCCAGCCATACAAGGCGACTGACAGATTTGTAATTCCCCTGTCTGTCAGATCCTCCGTGATCGTCCGTCCCTGCTCCACTGTGGTGAAGGTCTCCAGAGTATCGAAGAGAACACCCTTTTTAATCTCAGAGCAAATCATGGAAACCCATAGAGGAATCTCACCGCCTGTATCAGTTTGGGCGTTCAGAACGCCCTGTTCATACAGCCGCTCCCTGTAGCGCACCGCCATGGCGGAATATCCTGCGTCCGCACCGTTTAAAAATAGATAGGTGATTCCGGGATCGATTTCATTTCTCTTTTCCTGAGCAGTGTATATACCGGTGCCCGCCTTGTTGATAGGCTTCATATAAGAGGCTCTGTAGGCAAATTTGGCTGTTATCCAGTTATATTTAGTCAGGTAACCGCTGGCGCTGGCTGTGATATACGCCTGCTCCACCCCGGAATCTATGATTGCCATAATGCCATTCTGCCCGTCTCCATGCACAATTGCGAAAACCGGCAGCGTCATGACATTTTCCTCCACCATATAGTCGTTCCCCCGGCTGGCCATCAGGTTCGTGGCCTCCATGAGAGAGTCAATGCCGGGATCCTTTCCGTAAATACGTCCCTCGATCCCTGAGGTGTAGGTGATGGCCTTCTGAAACCGCATAAGGGCACCGCAGCCGTCCGGCACAAAGAAATACCCCGGTATTTCATCCTCCAGTGTACTTCCGAGGAACGGCAGGAAGGAAAGCTCCTTTATTTTGCAGTCCCCCGACTCCTCCATGCTGCCCTCCACCACCTTCAGCGAAAGGCTCTCTCCCTCCAGCTGCATCCGCACAGTAAAGGAAATCCCCAGCGTGTCCATATCCACATGACATTCCACGCTGTTCTCTGTATATGCAAAATCCAGCCGGGTATCCGGGCTTTCCGTAGACGCCTGGTTTTCGGAACCGGCCCCATCGTAATACACGATACTGCAGAGGGAAGAAGCCTTCTGATACCAGGTCTTGTTCAGCTCCTGAGGCTTCTCGTCCTGACTCAGACCCCATATATATCCGCTGCGCTTATCCAAAATGCGGACCTGGCCGCTGCCCTCCTTCATCCATACCTGTAATACTTCCGATTCCAGACGCAGCATATAGCCGTCCAATCCATAAGGACTCACCGCAGTCCTGCTTTCCGGAATATACTGTGCATGTCTGTTGGAGCGGATCTCCGCCTGACTGGTCTTCACAGCAATTTCGGAATTCTCCTGCTCCGCCGCCCGGGCCGGCAGCGCAGCAGCACACATGGCTGTCAGCATCAATACCAAAAGCAATGCTCCTGCTCTTTTCCATCTTCCACTATTGAATAACACGATATTTCACCTCCCCGGCAATCTGTGCCACATAGTCCCATACGCTCAGCCAGATCAAATACAATATGATGCACGCCAGCACTGCCATGACGATAAAGAACAGAATGATCAATATATTGATTATTGTCTCCTTGATAAAATAGTTGTGAATCTCCATGGTGGTGATAAACAGATTCACTGCACACCATGCCAGCAGCACCGTATGGAAAAACAAAAATACAAAAGCTTCATTCTGCGTAAGCACATAGGTGGACAAAAGAACGATAGGCCCGTACAGCAGATAGGGGCATACGGCATAGGCTGTAGAAATATATATTTTCTTAAAGGAGCCCTCTCCGTCCCTGATTGTCCCGATCAGGTAGCTGCCTGTCAGCCACAGGGCAAGCGGAATCACCAATACCGCCAGCACAACCGGCACGGAAACATCCGTCCCGCCCGCAATCCGAAAGATAAAGCCGCGCCCCAGATAATCCCACATATAAACGACAATCAGCAGCAGATACAGGATCGTGGGAACCACAAGCCCCTGCTTTTTGTTGGACCGAATGTCGTAGGAGCCGTCGATGGGGTGCCTGATAAATCTCTTTATAAAACGCCATTCCTCCTTCAGCCGTTCCAAAGCCGGTACCCTGGGAAATGTAACCTTCTTAACCAGGCGCTTTCCCAGCCTCCACAGGACATAGAGGACAATCAGCACCACCAGCGCCGCGCCGCCTAAGCGGTTGATCGTCTGGTCCCGTATTTCCCAGAACACTTCGGAATAGTCTTCTTTGTTTTCCGCCAGATAAAAATGATTTCCGGCCTCCTCATATCTTCCGCTGAAATACAGCGTTTTCCCGTAACCGTTGTGAGCAATGCGCGACATACCGTTTATGGTCAGAAGATTCTCCCAGAGCGCACCCGCCTGATCGTAATCCCCCGCCTCTGTCAGGACGATTGCGTCATGGGTTATCAGGGCAAATTCCGTGGGATAGAATATCTGCACAATCCCCTTCTCCCGGTCCAGCACATACAGGAAACCATTTTCGTCGCAGTCGATTGCTGTCGCGTAGGAGAACAAGCCGCCCCTTTCGCTGGACACGGCACGCCCTCCGAAGGAAAACAGGAGATTACCGTTTAAGTCATACTCATTGATCATGCCCGCATAGGTCAGCGCATAGCATCCTCCGTCCGCTCTGGCGGCCACATCCACAAAGTTCCACTCATCAATCATCTCATCTTCATGGAAGATATCGTTTCCGGCAAGGTTATGTAATTTTACATTATTATCCGAGCTGGATTCCATGGTGGCCCAGGACAAGGAGGTGTCCACATCCTGGGTTACGGAAAAAAGCAGATCCCTGTCCGTCACATCAATATTGTAGATTGCTCTGGGCGCACGATTAAACAGTCTCTCCAGCTGTTCCTGGGAAAAGATCAGCTCCTCTATCTGCTCCAGAAAGGACATGGGCGTGGTATTGGCGGCATAGTATCCCTCAAATTCCCCCGTGGGCCCAAACTGCATGATCCCCTCATAGGAGCCTTCTCCCACCACATAGATCGTTCCGGCGGATGAGAGCACCACGTTTTTGGGCTTATACCGGCTGCTTTCACTGAACAGATAAGACTGCGGACGCTCAATTTTCAGGAATACATTTCCATCCGGATCAGCCCCCAGGACACACTCCGCACCGTAATCGGCAATATAAAGCCGCTCTTCATCGTCCACGAAAATACCTGTGGGCTTCCTGAGCCCCTCTATCTCATACCAATCCAGCTGCCCGGTTTCAACCTGGTAACGTCCGATCCTCCTGTTTCCGGAATCCGCAATATACAGACAGCCATTTTTATAGAAGATATCCTCCGGCTGGAGAAGCCCGTCATTTTGGAACAAAATACCTCCGGGAAGATATGCGTCCTGTGTCCGAATCCAGCTGCCATCCACCGATGTGGTGTAGGTGTAAGTCGTACTTTCACCCGCATAAGCCGCCATTGGCACGCAAAGGAGCAGAAACGCCAATATGACAGCCGATATTTTTTTCATCATTTCGTTGTTCCCTCCTTTTACTTGATGCCCGAATGGGTCATGGTGTTCATCACCTGTGACTGCATAATGATAAACAGAATCAGATTGGGCAAGAACAGCAGAAGGCTTCCCGCTGCGGCAATTCCCTGCCCGGCTATGGTATTGCCGGTAGCGTTGGACAGTGTGGAAATGTAGAAGGCAAAGGTTTTCAGGTTGGCGCTCTCTATGTACTGCGTGGAGGCCTCTGTGGCCGTCCAGGCAGTCTGGAACGCCATGATGGCCACGGTTGCCAGAGCCGGCCTGATCAGAGGCATTATAATCTTAAACAAAATCTGGAAATCGTTGGCGCCGTCTATGAACGCCGCCTCCACCAGGGCGTCCGGGAGCTGATCGATGAACTGCTTGACCAGAAACAGTCCTACCGGCATGGCCAGCAGCGGAACCACATTGGCCCAGAAGCTGTTCTTTAATCCCAGAAAAATAATGATATAATATCTTGGGATCGCCACGGCCACACCCACGAACATCAGCGCCATATTGTTAATTTCCAGCAGCGTATTTTTCCCCTTAAAGCGCTTCTTTGACAGCACATAACCCGTAGCCGCCGCCATGACGATAGACAGCACCACCACGCTCAATGTGACAATCAGACTATTGACCAGATACCTGGAGGCGGGAACCGCCGTATCCGAAGAAACCTGGAATAAATTGATAAAATTGTCCAATGTAGGATTGCGCACAAACAGCTTCGGCGGGAAGGCATAAAGCTCCTCCGCAGGCTTAAATGCCGTCATAAAAATGTACAGGATCGGAATCATCATCATCACTGCCATGGGAATCAAATATGCGTAGAACTTCATCTGACTTTGGTGAAAATAGCGGGGATTAATCCCGGTTCCCCACATCTTCCTTTTTTTCTTTTTCTTCCCGGCCATATCAACGCTCCTTTTCTCCAAACAGTCTGTTCACTGCATTGGAACACAGGCGGATGGCAATCAGCAGCACTACTGCTATCGCTGAAGCATAGCCCATTTCCATGCGAATGAACGCATAATCCTCCATATGATTCACGATCAATTGTCCTGCGTAGCCCGGTGTGGGATTGGAACCGCTCAGCACCGTACCCACTCCGCTGGAGGTAAATGTGCCTGTGATAGACATGATTGCGCCGAACAGCATCTGGGGCATGACCTGGGGTATGGTGATATAGATCACCTCCTGGAACCTGTTTTTGATTCCATCAATCTTGCCGGCCTCATAGATTTCACTGTCCGCATTCAAGATACCTGCCAGCATGGAGAGAAAGCCCACGCCCATACTGCTCCACAGGGACACAATGATCATAATGGGAAGCAGGTATTTTTCCGACTGAAGCCAAAGGATAGGCGTCTCTATCCAGTTCCATCTCAGCAGAAGGGCGTTCAGGTAACCGTTGGCATCCCCGCTGAAAATCACCCCCCATACAACGCTGAGCAGCACGCCGCCCGTAAGGGACGGAGAATACAGAATCACCGCCAATATCGTGCGCGGCACCCTCGTAAGCTGTGCCAGGCTCCACGCCATGATGAAGCTCAGCAAATATCCTCCCACACCTACAAACAATCCGTAAATCAACGTGTTGGGCAACACCTTCTGCATGAAGATATCGTCGTTGGTGATCAGCTGGATATAGTTGCCAAGCCCCGTAAACTCCGGCATCTGCACGGAATTAAAATAGGTGAACGACAGACCCGCAGATACAATCACCGGGATAAGGATAAACGTGGAAAACAGGAGAACATATGGCGCCATCAAAACCATATAGGAATGTTTCTTGAACCATGCTTTCATATCACTCTTCCCCCCTTGATGTATTCAGCCATTCACGGATATCCTGAGTGGTATAAGGCTTGAGCAGGTTCCCCTCCGAATCCATGAATCCGAATTCAATCAGCTTACGCCGAATTTCCCGCTCCGAGGAAATAACGGCCCGGTCCGTCCGCTCTGTCAGCCCTTTTCCGTTGACCACCACATCGTTCCAGATATTGCTTACCTCACGTTCCACCATATAGCCTGCGGGATGTCTGGCGGTCTCTGTCTGATAAGAGAGCTCCTCCAGAATGATAGCTCTGTGTTCATCCGAGTACGGCAGGCTTTCGAATGCTGCCAGATTCGCCGTATTCCATCGATATGCATCGCCGTAGGTGCTTTCCAGACGGTTGGAAAACTCCGCCTGTGTCTCAGCGGACAGCCACCACTTCAAAAACTCCCATGCCTCCTGAGGCTTATCCGTGTTGGCAAATATCATGGACGCCGTACTGTTTGCCGAATGCGCCCTCAGCACGCTCCCGTCCTCCTGGCGTTCTCCGGGCACCAGGGCAATCCCCCACTGCCCTTCCAGCTCCGGCGCCGCCGTATTCAACTGCAGATAGGTAGAAAAATTTCCGATTCCGATGGGTATATCGCCGTACCGAAAGCTGTTAAAAAAGTTGGCCACATATTCCGACAGGGAATAGATTCGAAACAGCTCCGTCATCTCCCGAAGCCCTGCCACGGATTCTTTGGAGTTAAAAGCCACCGATGCTCCGTCCTGTGAATAGAAGCCTCCGCCGTTCTGATACAGGAAAGGACCTGTCATGTTAAAATCCTTGAAGCTGGAGCCGTTGGCTATGTTGGAGTAGAAATTCATGGAATAGCGGAGAAGTACAGGCATCATGGCCTGCACGTCATCCCAGGTATCTGGCACGGACAGCCCCAGACTGTCTAAAATGTCCTTGCGGTAGAACAAAATCTGATAGTTCAGACTGTCCACCACCCCATAGATTCCCCCGTCATAAACCAGGGGCGTAAGGGCGGCAATATTGTATTCCTTCTGATAAAACTCCGCAAAGTCGTCATAATCCAGCAGATTCTTCACCGCCCCCCGGAGTGCAAGGTCGTAGGGCGTGGTATATCCCACTCCCAACACCACATCGGGATTGCTTCCTGTGGCATTGGAGAGTATCAGCTTCTGGGAGTTGGGCATCAGACTCAGCTGAATGTCCGTCCCATGAGCCGGATTATAATATTCATCAATGATCTGCTGCAGGGTCTCGGCATAGGGTATGGACATGCTCACCCATACCTGCAGTTCGTCCGTGTTGGTATCCGCAGCCGTATAGTCCGAGGCTTCCGCTCCCGGCAGGTAGGTATACAGGAGCCGTTTCCAGGACTCCGACATACTCACCCACAGACTTTCGGATGCCTTTGGCAGCTCTCCGTCCTGATAGAGATAAATGCGGTCCAGACCGAGCGGCTGGTACACCAATTTTTCCAGTACCCCTCCTAGAGAGCTGTTCACGGAACCGTCGCCCTCGCTGAGCAGGCCATACTTATTAGGAATCAGACGCACGTCCTCCAATATATTGTCCAACTGCTGCACGGCGTAAGAAAGCCGATTTGCATAGGACGGTTTCGTCCCCTCAATATCCCACAGGCTTTGATAGACATCCTCGATTCGCTTTCTGCACAGCTTAAGCCGGGATGGCACATCCGGCAAATATGTATCCATATCCCATGTGCGGTTGGCATCGGCGGAGCCCGCCGACATTTTGCGCAGATCCATGGAGATGTCGTTGACCTCTTCCATAATGGAAAGGATTTCATCATAGACCTCCAACAGAGGATCCATGACGGCCTCCATGGAGATGGTATGTACCCCTTCCTCCAGGTAGATCCAACAGTCTTCCCCATCTTCAGCCACCGTCAGATTGGCGTAGGAATTCATGGCCGTGCCGGAAAACTGTATGGGATGCTCACTGTCAGCCACATACAATCCGTCAACCTCCAGGGTACGGTAGCTGGACTTATTTGCCTCAGAATACTGGGAATATCGAAATCCAATGCGATACCAGCCCGCATCCGGCACCTCCACCGCCCAGATCACCTTCTGCCCCACCTTTGTCCAGGATGAGGAATCTATGACATTGATTTTGTTCTGCTTCGTATCATAGGGAGTGAGAACGGCATTCTTTACACTCTTTCCGCGTATATCGGAATCCGATCTCAAAAGGCTGTTTTCCGCCTCCAGCATCAGCAGATTGTCCCCAACTCCCTCCTTGCCCTTTTCCACAGTCATGTACCCCGTTTTGCTCTTTGCCAGGCACAGTCCATAGATTCGAACATCGTGATTTGTGATGACTTTATAATCATAGGTTCCCGGAGACAAATGCAAAGAAAGCCTGCGGCGGCCCACGTCGTTCTTCAAAGCCAGATAAGCGCTTACCTGGCCGGTCATCATTGCGGCTCGTGCATTCAGTTCATTTCCGTAGCGGTCCAGAAACCGTTCCCCGTTGTCCTGCCAGAAAACCGGAAGCCGGGTACAGTAATTTGTACTGTCAATTTCCCAATCCAGCTGGAATTCCGCACTGCTGTCATCTGCGATCCCATAGCTGACCAGCACCTCCCAGTCGCCTTCCTCCTCAATTCGGAATGATCCATTCCATTCAGAACCCTTTTCCAGGAAATAACCGCTCTGATCATTAAAGACCTGTATCCCCTCTTTTCCCTGTTCCCAGCTGCCGGGGGCCAATTCCAGGGAATCTTGCACGGCCTTGTCCTCCAGACCATCATCCTTTAATTGGCCGAATAAAATGAGGGAGACCGTGTAAATACACACGGCCCCTACTATGCAGCAACAGGAAACTAGTTTCTTTTTTCCCATATCTTCAATCCTTTCAATGGCTCTGGTCAAACGCTTCCTGAATTGCCGTTAATTTTTCCGTAAAATCATCCCAGTACGTCATAATCGCCTTCGTGGCCACGGTATCAAGCTCCGCCGCAACAGAAGCCGCATCCGTCATACTGTCACGCACCTCATTTCCTCTCGGGCTCAGATACTCCTCGTTCACCTGATCCCAACCGGGAATAATTTTGGACAGGTCTGCGCGGAAGGATGTCTTCATGCTTTCATGCATGTATGCAATTGGCTCCGTGACGCTGGGAAGCTCCTGCCAGCGCTGGGTCACTGCGGGCAGATTCGTGGCCGGAATGTAGAAGGAGCTGCCAAGCGTATAGTCATCGGTATCGCCCTGCTCATATATGGCAATGCGCTCCAGATTCCCCTCCTCGCTGTAGGACATAAAGCGGACGAACTCGAATGCCGCTTCCGGATTCTGTGCGGTGGATACCACAAAGGAGCAGTTGACATGCATGGGAAGCCTTCCGCCAGCCTCACTGGGCCACGGCCACATACACCAGTTAAAGCTGCAGTCGGTGGTCAGCCATCCGATATCCCAGGTTCCTCTGGGGTCTGTCAAAACCTTGCCGAGCTTAAGAGCCATATGATTATCGTCCGTATTGCCGTTGCCGAACTTGGCCACATAGTCGCTGCTGGCTATGTCGGCGCTGGTATTGCGCAGTGACCAGGCCTCCAGACCGGGATATGCCCGCAGCTCGATCATCACATTTACCGCATCCACCCAGCTTTCCGACATATGGAAGGACATGGAATCGGGATCAAATCCATAGTAACCGTAATCGGACATGGAACCTGACAGGAATTCATCCACGCTCCACAGAATCTCCGAACCGGAATACTGGGCTGTAGTTGCCGCCTTCAGCAGGTTCTTATAATCCTCCGTATTCCAATCCAGCTCCGGCACATCCAGATTCAGTGTTTCCAGAAGATCCTGATTCATAAAAACACAGTTAAAATGTACCTCTTCCGGAACGGCATACAGCTCATCCAGATAGGTGTAGGATTTGATAATGTTTTCAGGTATGTAGCCGAAATCCTCGTCCTCCTTCACAAAATCCGTGATCGGATACACCCAGCCCTGTGAGACGTAATAGTAAAATTTGTCCGCATCATCCAGAACCACATCCGGCATCTGTCCGGTGGAAGCCTGCGCAGTCAGGTACTCACTGGTGCTCGTCTCGTATTCCACGGTCTCCACCTCAATATTGGGATAATAGTCGTTAAACTTCTTCAGCAGCTGCCTGAAATCGGCTCCCAGGCCGGAGCTGACTGCCACCACCACTTTTCCGGAGATCTGATAGCGCTCGTCCGACAGATCGCTTGACCCGCCTCCCTGTTCTGACTGTCCGCCCTGGTCCCCGGCTTCATTTCCTGCTTCCTGGCCTCCGGCAGCGCTTTGCTGTTCAGTGTCGGAAGACTGCTGGTCAAGATTATCCGCGCATCCCGCAAATGTCCCTGCACAGAGTGCAGCCGCCAGTATACCGCACAATAGTTTCTTTTTCATTTTTCATCCTCCTGGATAATATATTTTAATCACATATTTTGTGATGCGATTACTCTGCTGTAAATTTGTTTATTTTACAATCACCATATTCCAGTAAGCAAGCTCCGGCATTGTGAACTGGACATAGGTCCCCTCCGAATCCTCTCCCGATTCGAACTCCAGCTCTGACAATATGCCTTCTCTCTGATCCGGAGATGCCAGGTAAATATGCTCGGGAACAATGTCCACATGCTGAAGCACCGTCAAATTCTTCTGCCGCTCCGGCTCCTTCTGCTCCCCGTTATCATCCACCCACTCCAGAGATTCCAGACCTTTCAGATTGATAAAATGAATCACCTGCTCTCCCCGGTCATTCACCTTGGTAAACGACCAGATTGCATCCGCCCGGGCATCCAGTGCCGCGGTTTTCCCGTTAATATAAGTCCGCAGCAGCACTTCCTTCCAGGAGGCATCCCGCAGATAATTTTCATACGCCACCGAGAAGGAATAATAATTGCGCAGCGCCTTTTCCAGATCCTCCTTTATCCTCAGAGTATCTCCGGGGTAATATTCACTTTTCAGCATTCCCGTATCTCCGATCTCCAGGTGCGCTGCCCCCGAGGACATCAGCACCGCATCCGTCAGCAAAACTCCGGGAGTGTTAAAGACTCCGCCCTGCTTTTTATAATTCATATAGGCTGCAATGACAATTCCTTTTTCCGCCTTCACCAGGCTCCTGAGATGATCAACCTCCGCTTTCATAGAACCATAGGAAGGGGCGTCTCCGGGCCAGATCTCCTCATAGATAATGTCATAATCCGTATCTGTCAGAATCTCTCTCATGCCATATCCCGATACAGGATTGAAGATTACCTTACAGCCAATCTCATCCGTAAGGCGATTCAAAAGCACAGGATAGGTGGTCTTCAGATCCACCGCCGCACCGTCATAGTCATACAGCACTCCCCTGGACCCCAGGGAATCCACCTGTAACCCGTCATAGCCGAAGACAGCAAGCGCCTCCCGGGTCACATCCAGATAATAATCCTGCCATTCCGTATTCGCCGGATTGAACAGATACAACCTTTTGGTTGCCCAGCCGTCCGGGAAATCCCCATGATAGTCCTGCTCTTCATGACGGGGATCCCTGTACACCCCCCACTCAGCCTTAACGCCGGACTGCTCGTAATCGGCATATGCCCCAAAAATGAGGTTATACAGATAAGAATTCATATTGTACTCATGTCCAAAGCTGATCAGCTTTGACACCGTCTCATAAGAAGCATAGCTGTTCGCCAGAGTGTGCCATCCTGCGGGGGGCTCATCCACCGATCCCGCCGCAGGCTTTTCATGCCGGCTCAGCACATCATAGTAGAACAAACCTGTAATGTGATGCTTGTTGAGCCTCAGAAGCGTTTCCCGGATCTGCTCATCTGTCTGACTGCCGTATCGGGTAAGGTATGCATATCTGGGAAATCTGGACCAGTCCGATGCGACCTCGACAGCCGACATCGCATAGTCTGCCAGCTGTCCATCCAGCTTCGCATATACCTCAAGCGAATATCCTGTGAAATCTTCCTCCGGCATGGAAATCTGAATCGTATGTAAAGTCTCCTCCCCTCCTGCCGGCACCTCCAAAGTGGAAAAATAAACCTCCTCCGCCAGATGCCGCACCGAAATCTCCAATGTCAGTCCCGCCTGGCTCACCGGCAGTAATTCAACGTAGGCTTCAACCGTCTCACCCACATCGTACCTGGCCTTATTCGTATACACATCCTGTATGATCTCCAACATCTTTTCCTCACTATCCTCATTTTGATTTTCATCCGTCCCCTCCGGGCGGTCTGACTTTTGGTTTTCTGTCTTTTGGCCTTCTGCTTCCCGGCCTTCTATCCCCTCATTTTCCGCCGCTTCGCTGTGCGACGTCCGGCTTTCCTCTTCCTGGTACTCTGTGTCTGATGATTCGTCAGGAATTTCCTTCTCACCGCAGCCGCCCATAAAACATACCAAAAGCATACTTAACAAAATCAGCTTCTTTTTCATTCTCCCCCCTGTTTCATACGGTTTATCATTTTATTGTTATCGGTAACTGTTATCGATAACATAATTATACAAAACGCCCAATACTATGTCAACAGCTTTTTAATAAAATGTATATTTTTTTGTAACCGCACACAAAATGAGCCAAATTTGCTCATTTTGGCGCGGGCTGTCTCGGGTTTTGCGTGCAAACAGCACACAAAAACACCTCGCGGCCCCTACCCGTGAAGCAATGTCATTAAGTTAATAACG
>CAMWUL010000070.1 GCA_947177445.1 uncultured Lachnospiraceae bacterium
CCTACACGGCGGGCGTGGGCTGGCATGAGAAGGAATCGAAAGCGGAGACGAAAGTGCATGGTGCGCTGAAGGCGGCCTATTATGATGCATTCCGGGCTGCAAGGAAGGAGATAAATGCTGGAGGTATGGACATGCAGTGCGGCTTTGACGCGAAGGCATGAGAATACATAATCACCAATGATAAAGATATACCAAAGGATGCAGAGCCTCTATTGACAGCAGGCAGAGGAGTCAGGAAAGGGGCCGAATGGCTGTATGGGCAGACAGTAGAAAGGTAGGGTGGATACACTATTTTTATCTGCCGGAAGATCGTTATCTGGATACCTGCGCATTTTGCATTGCTTTTGGCATGAGGGAGGCCTTGACTGACTTCATTGCTTTTGCCCAGGAACATTTTCCCGGCAGCGAGCTGTATCTGGGCTTTCCCAGAGAGAATGCGGAAGCGGTTGCTGTACTTGAATCCCGGGATTTCGACTGCATTGAGGAAAGCTATAATGACGCCATAGATTTTGAAGATTATGTATTGCAGCCGGAGGAGGCCGGCATTCTTCCCATATCCCGGGAGAATTATGAGCTTTTCTCCGACCTCCACTGTCAAAATGACAGCGATATGTACTGGAACGCAGCAAGAATCCTCGACACCATTGACCGCTGGCGGGTATATGTGTGTCTTCGGAACGGAAAGGCGGCAGGCGCAATTTATTATATGGATGATGCGTTTATGCCGGAAATCTTTGGTGTTGACTTTCCCGGCGGCATCTATAACAGGGATGTTTATCGGGCTATGCTGACAGCTGTATTGAACGACTGCAAACGCAGAGGTGTAAAACATATGATTTTCTTTAATGAAGGCGAGTCGCAGACTGACGCTGTTGCCTGCGGCTTTCGCTGTATAGGCGAATATGTGTGCTTTAAAAAGGAGCTGCCCGGAAGTCAAATGCCGTTAAGAGATTGCCGCAAAGGCTGACAATAAATGAATCCAAACCGGATTATTCAAAGATAAATATTTCCTCAATGGGTGCCTTGACCGCTCTTGAAATATCAACCGCCAATTTGAGAGAAGGATTGTATTGCGCCTTTTCAAGACGCATAATGGTTTCCCGGCGCACGCCTACCTGTGCCGCCAGCTGTTCCTGGGTCAGGTCTTTCAGCTGTCTGTATTTTTTTAATCTGCACTCAAAATCCGGCATACTTTAGTCCTCGCTTTCTTCCAGCTGTTCATCGTGGTCATAACGGTATAGCAGGAATTCGCTGAGGAATATTTTCAGCGCCAGAGCAAGGGAAATGATAATCACGTAGGCGATCAGCGTATATTCCAGATTTCCCATCAATCTGCCCTGCCCCAGGAACAGGGTGGCCAGAAAAATAATTGTCAATGCCGCTCTGCTCGCTGAAAGGTGAGCCTTCATTTTGTTTTCCCTGTATCTTTCATCCATGAGGGTATTGGATAATCTGCCCTCGTAGAAGAATCCAAAGAACCCGAAAAATATAAAGGCTATGAAAGGAAAAATCATTTTGTCTGCGGAATAGGTCCAGAAACCTAAAAAGCCTGCCAGGCCAAACAGGCCTAAAAAACCCCACTTTGGATTGATTGTCCGGGTGTTCTGTGCCGGCTTCCTGTGCCTGCCTGCCAGAATGGCCTTCAGAAACAGTGCCGCCAGATAAAGAATATACATCATGAGAAGAATACCGGAAATAATCATGGGAAGATCCTGTGTCCGGAAGCTATATGCGGAAAGATTCATTGGCAAAATAAATCGTGACTCATTGAAAACGATGGTGTACCATGAAGCGGCCCCGGTGAGCAGTGCGCATATTATGCCGGCAAAAATTGTTATCTTAGTTTTTCTGTTTTTCATACTGTTTCCTCCTAGGCAAAGTGATATATTTGTCTTGTAATGAGATAAATATATCACCTTCCGGGTCTGATGTCAATATAGAAATTTTTTAAAATATCTTGTATAATAGAAGAAATGGATCCCGAAGCCGAATAAGAAGCGGACCAGGAAAAATACTAAGAAGTAATGCAAGAAATGATATAAGAAGTGGAAGTAAGAGGCAGGCTGAGAAATGAACTAAAGTAATGAATTGAGAAACGGAAAAGGAAAACGGAGGGAAAAAATGTTGGAATTCAGGTATGACACACAGCTTCTGATCGAGGGAGAAAATCTTGACGAGGACGTAATCAGCGATTATTTCACAGAGCATTTTCAAGGGGACTGTCTGCTGGCGGTGGGAGATGAGGAGCTGATCAAGATCCACTTTCACACAAACGAGCCCTGGAAGGTGCTGGAATACTGTGCTTCACTGGGAGAGATTCATGATATCGTAGTGGAGGATATGGACAGACAGGCCAGAGGCTTAAAGGGATAGAGCAGGATCCCGGCTGTCAACCTTACACAAAGCACCGCTTCGCTAAAAACCGGAGCGGTGTTTTTGCTGTCCTATAATTTGTGATACACCCTGCGGTGAATCAGGAAAATAATTCAGGTAAGAGAATTCGAGGGTTCGGTGGTTTAATAAGTGAAAAGGCTGAACCTTTTGACAGATCCGGTGGCTTGTACAGGCCGAAACCGGAGAAAGGAGAGAAGATGGATAACGGTGCAAGTAGCTACCGCCGTTTCCTGGACGGTGATGACAGCGGAATTGTTGAGATCATCAGAGACTACAAGGATGGTCTGATTCTCTTCCTGAACAGATATGTCAATAACCTGCACGTTGCGGAAGAGCTGGCAGAGGATACATTTTTCAGAATCGTTACCAGACGCCCCGGGTTTGCAACGGCGTACTCTTTTAAAACCTGGCTCTATACCATAGGAAGAAATCTGGCGGTTAATTATCTGAAACGCGAAAAAAGAAATATGGATTCTCCCAAGAATATGGAAGAGCTGGCAGGGGAGGAAGAGGCGCTGGAGCTGACATATCTTCGCCAGGAGCAGAGAATTGTGATACACAAGGCGCTTTCACGGATTGCCCCTGACTATGGAAAGGTATTGTTTTTGAAGTTCTTTGAGGACTTCAGCAACGAACAGATAGCCAGGGTGATGAAAAAAAGTAAGCGGCAGATCGAAAATCTGATCTATCAGGCCAAGCGGTCATTGAAAGCGGAGCTGGAAAAGGAGGGATTCCTGTATGAAGGATTATAGAGAAATGTCCGAAAGCGTACTGGAGCGCAGAGACAGGTATAGGATTCGGAAGAGAAGGCGGATAAAGGGGATAATGTCCGGAGCGGTCTGCTTTTGTGCGGCAGCTTTGCTGGGAGCAGGCCTATGGGTCCAGGGAGCAGGGGGCAGTGACGGCGGCAGGGGAGAATTGGGCGATGCCCGGGAGGAGCAAAAGGAAAGCCGGCTGGCCCCAGTGGAGGATCTGTCAGAGGATACGGAGAAAAGTAACCAGAAGCCGGATGATGCTGATGCGGAAAGCCGTGAGCCGGGCAGGGCCGACGGGGACACCTGGGCAAAGAACGGGAGCACCGGGGAAAAGGGCGGGGATACCGGGGAAATGAACGAGGCCGGCGGTGAAAGTCAGGCAGTCGGTGAGGCCGGAGACCGGAATTCGTCCGAGCTGAGTCAGGGAACAGTCGTCGACAGGCCCGCGGCGGAAAATCCGGGGAGTACAGGATCCCTGGAAGCCTATGAGGCGGTCTGGGGCGGCAGCTATACGGATGAAGCGGGCAGGCTGGTCATTTTGCTGACGGAGGATACAGCGGAAAACAGAGAAAAGGTTTTTCAGCTGAACCCTGCTTTGAAGGAGAACAACACAATTTTTATGGCAGCCGATTATTCCCTTCGTTACCTGACTGACCTGATGGAAAAAATCAGCCAGGCCATGGTCCAAAAGGAATTTCCCAATGTGACCTCCGCAGCGCTGCGGGAGGACAGGAACCGGATCGTGGTAACCATGCTGGGAGAGGATATGGAGAGCGAAGCCAGACTTCAGGCGCTGGATACCGTGGGGGGCGCCATTGAAATAGCTCACCTGTCCGATGCGCAGGAGAAGATTAGAGATTATGTGGAGGGGCTGTCGTCTGAGCCGTAGACTATCAGACCGCAGATCGCAAAAGCAAAAACTACAACAATATAAAATATAGGAATACAGGTTATCGGGATAGCAGACCGCAGGAAGGCATGACATAGTGCTTGTCGTCTTACGGTCTGCTTTTTGTGCGGGCCGGCTTGAGGCAGGGCATTCGGAGGGTATAAAATTCGTGAAAAAAAGGGAGTGTGGGATTTTGACCTTGAAAAGGGAGTGTCGTTAGGATAACTTGGGAATAACGATTATGTCTCATTTGTGCAATGGAGACAAAACTGTGGGAAATATATCCGAAATCCCAGGAAAAAGGAATTGGGGAGGCAAGAAGAGGAATGATGGATAATAGTATGAACAGTTCAGGCACATTATATGGATATCCCATACCGGAGGGAGTGCCGGTGCTGAAGGATTTCCGGGTAAGGGTCCGCATACCGGATCAGGAGTGGGTGGAATTGGGAACCTACCGGGCGAAGATCGATATGCATGATGTAAGGGAGGCCTCCGTGGCGTATTTTGATTTCTGCGGACAGGTGGAGTGCGAAGTTACGGCGCTGCGGGAGTCTGTCCGCTCTGTGGAGATTCGCCCCCGTTCATCATCGGTGGATTTTACCAGAGAGGGGGATGTGATCCGTTTTTTCCTGGATCGTCCGGCCATGCTTTCCGTTGAGATCAACGGGGACCGGTTCCACAATCTGCATCTGTTTGCGGAAAATCCGCTGAAGGCGGAGAATGAAGATAAGAATGGTGGGCAAAATGGAGATCAAAATGAGGTCTGCAGCTGTGAGGAGGGCAGGCAGAATTCGGGTATCACTGTGATTGAACCCGGAGAAAATGAGCTGGATCTGGAAAGTATTCTGGAGAAAGCCGCCCGGATCGGGGGCAGGAGAGTGGTGCGTCTGCAGCCCGGGCTTCATCGGCTGAAGGAAAACCGCTGTTCTCTTCCGTCCGATACCACGGTAATCATTTGCGGCGGCGCGGTTGTCATGGGAAGTTTTTTGGTTTATAATAAAAATAATATCACTATAACGGGAAGAGGAATGATCTACCTGGGACATGTGAAAAAAGAAACCTATCTGAGAGGCGCGGATATCAGCTGCTCGGAAAACATTGTGCTGGAGGGCGTTACCATCATGAATCCGGCGCATTACAGTGTTCATCTGGGCAATTCCCGGAATGTGCAGATCAGGAATATCAAGGCCTTCAGCTGTGAGGGCTGGTCAGACGGCATCGATATGATGGCCTGCCAGAATATTTTGATCGAAAATGTTTTTCTGCGCAATTCAGATGATTGTATCGCCATATACGGGGGGCGCTTCAAGTACCCGGGAAATACCCGGAATGTGACAGTGCGGGGGTCTGTCCTGTGGGCGGATGTAGCCCATCCCACCATGATCGGAGTTCACGGGGATGCGGACAAGGGCGGCAGCATCATTGAAAATATCAGCTTTGAGGAGATTGATATTCTGGAGCATCATGAGCCCCAGGATGACTATCTGGGCTGCATGACCATCAATGCGGGAGACGATAATACCGTGAGAAACGTGAGCTACAGAAATATCCGGGTGGAGCAGTTTGAGAGAGGGAAGCTTCTGGATATTCAGGTGAAGTGGAATAAAAAATACAATGCTGTGCCGGGGAAGCAGATCGAAAACATAATGTTTGAGAACGTTGATTACAGCGGAAGCGGAGAGCATACCTCCGAGATTCGGGGGCTGGATGAAGACAGGAGGGTGAAGGGTGTGCGCATCCGGAATCTGACGGTCCGGGGAGTGCATGTGCAAAAGCCGGAGGACGGGAATCTTCATATAGGAGAATATGCAGATGATATTACATTTGAATAGAGAGGTACAGTGACTTGGACGAGTGGGAAGAAAGGCCCACGGGGCCGAAAATGAAAAGTCTTTTTCGCATGATCCTGGCAATGTGCCTTTTGGGGGATATCATGGTCCTGGGAATATGTCTGGGACTGTATCCCCTGCTGGGAGGATGGGGCAGCTGGATGCTGGGACTTGTGCTGTACGGAGCGCTGGTTCTGGGAATGGCGGCTTTCATGCATCGTTTCATGAATAAAATAAAGGACGTGAGGGTAAGGAAGCAGCCGGAGCAATCGGAGCCTCCGGAGCAGTCGAGACAGCCGGAGAGGCCGGAAGAGGCCGGGGGAAAGCTTCGTGCCATGTCCGTAAACGCAGGGCAGCATATCCTGATGCAGCTTCTGCAGAGGGATATGGCCGCGGGGGAGGAGATGGAACCGCTCCTGAAGCAGTCGGGGATCTGCTTTCCGTATCCCTATTACTGCGTTGCCGTGCTGAAAATCGACGATTACGGTTTGATCAGCGAGGACTATTCTGATCAGGATATCGGACTTTTTAAATTTTCCATGAGAAATATTACGGAAGAGCTGTTGGGGGAGCGCATGAACATGAAGGCCTGCCATACAGGAAATAGTATGGATTATATGACCTTTATTCTGAACCTGGAAAAGCTTCCCTCTCCGGGAGAGCTGGCGGGAATATTCGGTGAAGCGATCCGGCATGAGGCGGATTATTTCGGGATCGGGTTCAGCGCCGGGATCGGTACGGCGGCAGAAGGGCTCGGTTCTGTCAGTGAGAGCTACAATAACGCGCTGGATGCGGTGGAATACAGGCTGTTTTACGGGAAGCAGTCGGTGACGGAGTATGAGAGTATCCGTCAGCAGGAAACGGTACATATGGACTATCCCTACGATATGGAGCAGGAGATTCTGCGCCAGGCTATTCGGTTTCACAACAGGGTAAAGACCATGGAACGCCTGGATAAGTTTGCAGAGCGGATGAGACATATTTCCGCAGAGGACGCAAATCTTTATATCCATCAGCTGGGTGTGGCGGTGAACCGCGCCCTGCGCCAGACGGAAGGAATATCGGTAAATCATCTTTACAGTATGCGTGAGTTTTCTCATTTCATGAATGCACTGACCACCCTTAAGGAGAAACAGCAGCAGATCAGAGCTACGCTGGACGAGCTCTTTCAGATGGCGGCGGAGGGAGCTGACCGCAAGAAGCAGGGAATCGTTCAAAGAGTGGAGGACTATATCATACAGAATTATCAGAATCCGGATATCACGGTGGAGGACATAGCCATGTCCGCGGGACTTTCTTCTAATTATCTTCGCCGGATATTTCGGGATCAATGCGGTTATTCTCCCATGGACTATCTGGTCAATTACCGGATTGAGATGGCCAAGGAGCTGTTCAGGGATACCTCTTATACGGCCAAGGAAGTGGCAGAGAAGGTGGGGTATGCAAATGCCAAGTATTTTTACAGCCTCTTTAAGAAGCAGACCGGGCAGTCCACCTATGAATATAAGCAATCTCTGGAGCAGGAGAATAAAAACGAAAGCTGAAGAAGACAGTCTGTAGAAATACGGACTGTCTTTTTTTTGACATCTGTTCTGTGCGGCGGGTCGAAAACTGCTCCCGAATGTCTGCGAAGGGGTATAAAATTCGGAACTAAAAGGTTCAAAATTCGGAACTAACCCCGGAAAACATGCACAAATTATGGTTTTATCTTCGAGGGTGGGATTTTGGGCTTGTGAGGGAGGAAAAAGACTGACAAAATGAATACAGGAAGAAATAATGAGGATTCCGGAAGAGAAGGGAAAGGAGATTAGGGTGATTAGGATGAAACGAAAGCGATGGAAAACAGCCGTCCTGCTTGGCGTGCTGATGCTGATAACGGGGACTGCCCTGCCCGGGCTGGAGGTATTTGCCCAGGGAAGCAAAACAATCTATTCTTCCTATGATACGGAAGTGGAGGTTTCCCAGGACGGGCTGTATGAGATTACGGTGGAATATATCCAGCCGGAATACAACACCCGGGACCTGATCATCGATGTAGAGATAAACGGCAGCCTGCCCTTTCCGGAGGCGGAGGGGATCACCCTTCCCCGGATCTATCAAAACGACGGGGGCATCCGCAGCGACGCCAACGGCAACGAGATCGCACCCCGGCAGGTGATGGTGCTTGAGCCGGTTACCCATACCTTAATGAATACCTCGGGATTTTATGAGGGAAGCTATCAATTTCCTTTAAAGAAGGGAAAGAATGACATACATATCGACTGCACCAACACGGACGTGGAAATTCTGGGGGTCAGCGTTTCCCCCTGCACAGAGATTTCTTCCTATGAAGAATATCTGCAGGCGCATCCGGGGGAGGACACCAAAGGACGTTATATTGTGATCCAGGCGGAGGATGCAGAGGAAAAGACCACCTCCATGCTGTATCCCACCTATGACAGAAAGAGCGCGGCCACCCAGAGTGCGGACGGAAAGCTGAACAGCCCTTCCACCATCCGGATCAATACGGCGGGAGGAGAGATGTGGAAGCAGACCGGCCAGTGGATGAGCTGGGAGGTGGAGGTGGAAGAGAGCGGATATTATAACATCGGATTCAAATACAGGCAGAGCTACAAGGACGGGCTGTTCACCAGCAGAAAGGTGTACATAGACGGGGAGGTTCCTTTTGAGGCCATGAGCGGCATACGGTTTGTATATGACGCGGAGTGGCAGACCATGACCCTGGCGGATGAGGCGGGGGAGGAATACCGTCTGTGGCTGGAGCAGGGTATCCATACCATAAAAATGGAGGTTACCATGGGGATCTTTGCGGAGTCCCTGAAGAATATCAACAGCTGCGTGCAGACCCTCAACGACCTGTATCTGCAGATCGTGATGATCACCGGAGCCAAACCGGACAACTACACGGACTACTTTCTGGCGGACCGGGTGGAGAACCTTACGGGGATACTTCAGGAGAGCCGGGAGATTCTTCAAAAGGAGCTTGATTACATTACCTCCATCACGGGAGGAAAGGGCTCGGCCACCTCAGCCATCGATACCATGCAGATCCAGCTGGGAGTATTTTTGAAGGATCCCGAGGAGATATCCAAAAGGCTGGGAAGCATGAAGAACAATATCAGCGCCCTGGGCACCTGGGTGGTGGATATGCAGGATCAGGCGCTGCAGCTGGATTACATTTATTTGAAGTCCCCGGATGTGGAGACTCCCAAGGCGGATGTGGGATTTTTCCAGGGGCTGGGATATCAGTTTGCCAGATTTTTTACTTCCTTTGCCGACAAAAACCAGCAGGTGGGGGCCTCCAAGGAAGAAAACAGAACCATCACCGTGTGGCTGAATTCCACCATCAATGCCAATGCCAACGGCACCAGCGCCGGACGTGACCAGGCCCAGGTGCTGAAGGATATGATTGATGAGCTGTTTACTCCGGAGACGGGGATTTCCGTGGAGCTGATGCTGGTGCAGGGTTCCCTGATCGAGGCGACACTTGCGGGAACGGGGCCGGATGTGGCGCTGTTTACGGCGGAGGACCAGCCTGTGAATTTTGCCATCCGGGGAGCGCTCCAGGACCTGTCCGTGTTTGAGGACTGGGAAGAGGTAAAGAGCCGGTTTTACGATTCGGCCATGGCGCCCTTTGAATATGAAGGCGGATGGTACGCGGTGCCGGAGACGCAGCTGTTCAACATGCTGTTTTACCGGACGGACGTGTTTGCGGAGCTTGGAATCGAACCGCCGGACACCTGGGAGGAATTCTACACCATCCTGCCGGTGATCCAGAGAAACAACCTGCAGGTGACCACCCAGGATCTGTTTGCCACGCTGCTGTTCCAGAACGGAGGAGAGTATTACAACGAGGAGCATACGGCGGCGCTGCTGGATTCTCCGGAGGCGGTGGACGCCATGCAGACCTACACGGATCTGTACACCCAGTATGGGTTTGAGGTTAAGACGGACTTCTATTCCCGTTTCCGTTCGGGAGAGGTGGTCATGTCCATACAGCCCTACAACATGTACAACCAGCTGGTGGCGGCAGCCCCTGAGATCAACGGGCGCTGGGACATGGTGCCCATTCCGGGAACGGTGCAGGAGGACGGCCGCATTGACCGGTCAGCCAGCTCCACCCTGACTGCCACCATCATGCTTTCCTCTGCAGAGGACAAGGAGGCTGCATGGAGGTTTATCGAGTGGTGGTCCCGGGATGACGTAAAGGCCCGGTACGGCACCCAGATTGAGGCGCTGCTTGGAGGCTCTGCCAGATTTACGCCGGCCAATATCGGGACATTGGAGAGCCTGCCCTGGCCGGAGGCCCAGTTTGCCAATCTGCGGGACGCCATGGCGGCCCTGAAGGGAATTCCCCAGATTCCGGGAAGCTATTATACGTCCAGAGCCGTCACCAATGCATTCCGGAGCGTGGTGTATAATGCGGAGCCTGTGAGGCGGGTTCTGATGCTGCAGAATGACATGATCGATTATGAGATCACCCGCAAGAGGGCGGAATTCGGCCTGGACGGAGGGGGAGAGAAAAAATGAGCAAATCGATGAAAAAGAGGCTGGAGTGGGCCTTCAGGGTGTTTTTTCCCAAGCGCGTAAAAAGCGGGCTTTCCCTGTGGCAGAGAATCAAGATGAACAGGATCAATTATCTGATGATGGCGCCCTATTTTGTCCTGTTCACGATCTTTACCATCATACCGGTGGCGGCGTCGCTGGTGCTGGGCTTTACCTATTTTAACATGCTGGAGGCGCCTGTGTTTACCGGGCTGTCCAACTATGTATCCATCTTTTTGAATGACGAGATATTTCAGCTGGCCATTAAGAACACCATTATCTTTGCGCTGCTGACCGGCCCTGTGAGCTATGTGCTCTGCTTTATCCTGGCCTGGTTTATCAATGACCTGCCCAGGCACCTCCGGACCTTTATGACACTGGTTTTCTATGCGCCGTCGCTTTCGGGAAACCTGTATCTGATCTGGCAGTTCATCTTCTCCGACGACCAGTACGGGCTGGTGAACTCCTTCCTGATGACGTTTATGGACCTGGGGATCATCAAGGATCCCATCAAATGGTTTACGGATGAGAAATACATTATGGCGGCGCTGATCATTGTCCAGCTGTGGCTGAGCCTGGGGGCAGGGTTCCTGGCTCTGGGAGCGGGCTTTAAGACGGCGGATTCCAGCCTTTATGAGGCGGGGGCCATCGACGGGATCAAGAACCGCTTCCAGGAGCTGGTGTACATAACGATCCCTTCCATGAAGCGGCAGATGCTGTTTGCGGCGGTGATGCAGATATCTTCCTCCTTTGCGGTGGGAAATATATCGGTGCAGCTGTGCGGCTTCCCCAGCACCAACTATGCGGGGCATACCATCATGACCCACATCCACGATTACGGAACGGTGCGCTATGACATGGGCTACGCCTGTGCGCTGTCCACGCTGCTTCTGCTGATCATGCTGATCATGAACAAGGTCATTACCACCGTGCTGGTGGAAAAGGATTAGGAGGGCAGGAGATGTCGGTAAAGATGCACAGGATCAAAAAGACGAAAAGAGTGAACCGTTCCACCGGAGGAAATATTCTGGTGTTTATCATGCTGGTGGTGCTTGGAGGCTTTATGCTGCTGCCGGTGCTGTACACGGTGGTGCAGGCCTTTAAGCCTATGGAAGAGCTGTTTATCTTCCCGCCCCGGTTTACGGTGCAGAACCCCACCCTGAAGAATTTCAAGCTGATCGGACAGCTGGTGGATAACCTGTGGGTGCCCTTTTCCAGATATACCTTTAACAGTGTGTTTGTGAGCGCGGCGGGAACGGCAGGCAATGTGGTCATCGCGTCCATGGCGGCGTATCCCCTGGCAAAAAATGATTTTCCGGGAAAGAAGTTTCTGTTTAAGATCGTAACGGTGGCGCTTTTGTTTTCCGGCGGCGTGCTGGGCCTGGCCCAGTACATCATTATGGCGAAGCTTCATATGATCAACACCTACTGGGCGCTGATTCTGCCCTCGGTGGCCACGCCCATGGGGCTGTTTCTGATGAAGCAGTTCATGGAAGGAATCAGCACCTCCCTGCTGGAGGCCGCCCGGATCGACGGCATGAACGAGTTCCAGATCTACTGGAGCATCGTTATGCCAAACGTGAAGCCGGCCTGGCTGACCATGATTATCTTTGCCTTCCAGGGCATGTGGAGCATGACCGGCGGCAACTTTATCTATAAGGAGGAGCTGAAGATGCTTCCCACGGCCCTGGCCCAGATCCAGTCCGGCGGAATCGCCCGGGCGGGAGTGGCAGCGGCGGCAAACCTGTTAATGTTCATTCCTCCTGTGATCATGTTTCTGGTAACCCAGAGCAGCATCATGGAGACAATGGCCCATGCCGGGATCAAGGAGTAAGGGGGATAAACGTGGAACATTTTTCAAAAATATTTTTAAGCAGGAAGAAAGCGAAACGCCTGATCCGCATGACAGCGGCATCCCTGGCGGTGCTGCTGGCGGCGCTGCTTCCTTCCGGAGCCGGAACGGTCCGGGCAGATTACCGGTATGATTCCTTCGGCAATGCCATTCCTTCCCAGTATTCCTATGTGGCGGAGGCGGATTACAACGGCCTCCAGCTGGGAGTGGGAGCCTTCAATTCACCCACGGACCTGTATGTGGGCGAAGATAACCTGATTTATATCGTAGATGCAGGAAATGACAGGATCGTGATCCTGGATGAGGAGTATCAGGTACGGAAGGTGGTCGAAGCGTTTTCCATGGAGGGAGAGGCTGTGAGCATCAAGGGCGTCACAGGAATCTTTGTCCATACGGACGGCCTGCTGTATCTGGCAGACAAGGCGGGAGGGCGGATCCTGGTTTCGGATCAGGACGGAAACATTGTGCGCTGCATCACCAGACCCGATTCTGCGCTGCTGCAGGAGAGCTCCACCACCACCTTCCTTCCCAGAAAGGTTCTGGTGGACAGCCGGGATATCATTTACATGCTGTCGGAGAACTCCACCCAGGGAGCCTATATGATCGACTCCCAGGGAGATTTCCTGGGGTTCTACGGAAGAAATGAGGTGCAGCTGACCTTCCGCAGGCTCTACGAGCTGGCCATGAGACGGTTTGCCAGCGAGGAGCAGCGTTCTAAAATGCAGAATTTCATACCGGTGGAGTTTGCCAACTTTGACATCGACCAAAAGGGCTTCATCTATACGGTGACTGCCTACAGTGAAAGTCCTTCCAGCGACGAGATGGTTAAAAAGCTGAATCCACTGGGCAATAACATTTACACAGGGGAATGGCTTACCTGGGGAGACATGCCGGAGATGCTGGGTGAGAAGTATATTTATCATACCACCTACACGGATATCGCAGTGGATGAGGACGGCTTTGCCTTTGCCCTGGACGCTTACTCGGGCAGGATCTTCTGGTATGACGATGTGGGCTGCCAGCAGGCTGTTTTCGGAGGAAGCGGGGCTTATCTGGGCGCTTTTACCACTCCTGCGGCCATCGATACCCTGAACGGAAATGTGCTGGTGCTGGACAGCGCCAAGAATAATATCACCGTATTTGAGCCTACCTATTTCGGCGGTCTGGTAAAGGAAGCGTTTCTGATGTTCAACAAGGGCTTATACGCGGAGAGCAGGGAGTTGTTTGAAGAAATTGTCAGAATGGACGCCAACTATGACTGGGCCTATGCAGGCCTGGGGAGGGCATACTACGAGGAAGGCGAATGGGAGAAGGCCAAGGAATGCTTTGAGAGAAGCGGCGTGGCCACGGGATATTACTCGGAGGTGAAGGAGGATCTGCGGAACCGGAGCCTGAAGGAGAATTTTACCGGCATCTTTTTCGGGATTATCATCGGATGCTTTGTTCTGATCATAGCAGGAAAGCTGCTTTCCGCCTGGCTGGCGGAGCGGCGCAGGAGAGTGCAGGTTTGAAGGAAGACAGTTTTCAAATGTTGAACGGCAGGCGTGCCAAAGCACGCACGGGGGTGTGAGAATATGAGACGGCCTGGTTATTACAGCCTGATGAGTAAGTATCTGTATCCCTTCTATATCCTGATCCATCCGGCGGACGGATTCCGGGAGATGAAGGTGAACAATAAGTTTTCCATGAGATTTGCCAACGGGGTCCTGGCGCTGTGGGTGCTTCTGGGGATCCTGGACTGGGGCTATGTGGATTTTGATTTCAAGACTACCGCAAGACAGCTGGACGGAAATGTCAATATCTTTCAGGTTCTGCTGACCAGTGTTCTGATTTTTGCCATCAGCGTGGTGTCCAACTGGTGCTTCTGCACGCTGATGGACGGCAAGGGCAGGATAAAGGAGATCTGGGTGGCGGGAGCCTACGCCATGATGCCCTATGTGGCGCTGGGAATCCTGCGGGTGGGGCTGACCCATGCCATGGTATCCAGTGAGGCGGTGTATCTTACCTACTTAAATGTGATCGGGATTCTGTGGAGCGCCCTGCTGGTGTTTATCGGCTTGATGTCCATCCATGATTACAGCGGACCAAAGACGCTGATGTCCATCTTTCTGACGTTATGCGGCGTGCTGATTATAGCGTTTCTGGTGGTGCTGGTGTCAGGGCTGGCCACACAGATCTATTCCTTTTTTGCCACCATTTATTATGAATTGAAGCTGCGGTATCTATAGGCGGCCAGGAGGGCATATGAAAAAACTTTTTGTTACAGGACTTTTGACAGTGAGCCTCCTTTTTGCCGGGGGAGCTGTGCTGAGGGCCGGGGCTGAGGAAGCTCAGGGGACGGACGCTGCTCCTGCTTCAGAGGAGCGTCCTCTTCCGGAGCAGCAGATCGGAAGCAGCTGGAAAAAGGCTGCCGGTGAGGCGGCAGATATGGGTTATACCTGGCTTGCCATGGAAAACGAAAGGCTTGCCTTCTACGTCAATGAGGGCGGAAACATCGGAGTCTATGACAAAGACGGCAGGGCCTGGTTTACCTCCATACCCACCGAGGAGGAAAGGGAGGCCGATGAGATTGCCAAGGCCATAAACAAGGTAAACCTGGGCAGTGATTACCAGCTTGTGTTTGTGGATCAGAACGGAGCCACGTCCGTGAAAAACACGCTGGCCGGAGCCGTGAACGACGGCAATGTGCGTCTGGTGGACACGGGAGAGGGCATGAAGGTCTGGTATTACATCGAGGACACCAATGTGAGCTTTTCCGTGCTGTATGAGCTCACCGATGACGGATTTACGGTGGCGGTTCCCTTCGAGGATTTTAAAGAGCACATCCAGGAGGGAAGAACGGCTCCGGACCGGGGGACGGTATCCTACTGGGGCATCCGGGACATCAGCATTCTGCCTTATTTCGGGGCGGCGGGCCCTGAGGATGAGGGATATATGCTGATACCGGACGGCAGCGGGGCGCTGATCGAATTCAACAACCAGAAATCCTCCTACGGGGCGTACAGCCAGGATGTGTACGGCAGAGATCCGGTGCTGGTGCTGGAAAGAAGCCTGAGGACGGCAAAGAATGTGCTGATGCCGGTGTATGGCGCATCCTTCGGGGACCACGGCTTCCTGGCTGTGGCGGAGAAGGGGGGAGCCAGCGCGTCGGTGAACGCCATGGGCGCCGGAACCCTGACCTCCTACAACAACGTGTACATGACCTTCCGCTACCGCCAGACCATGTCCGCCACCCGCTCCGTGGCCAACAGCTACGGAGGAAACGGCACCTTAGGGAGCACCGTAGTGGTGGATAACGGGTATTCGGGAGGAGCTTACAGCCTTCGGTATTATCTGCTGGAGGAAGATAAGGCGGATTATGTGGGAATGGCGCAAACCTACCGGGAATATCTGATATCCCAGGGAATGGAGAAGAAAGAAGCGGCCTCGGAGGCTTCCCTGTATCTGACCCTGTACGGAGGCATCGAGGATACGGAATATTTCCTGGGAGTGCCCTATAAATCGGTGGAGAAGCTGACCTCCTACGAGGAGACCCGGCAGATTCTGTCAGAATTGAAGGCAGGGGGCGTGGATAAGCTTACGGTACGCTACAGCGGCTGGCAGAAGGACGGCCTGGAGGCTTCCGTTCCTGCGAAGGTGAAGTTTGAGAAGGCCCTGGGGGGAAGCCGGGAATATGAGGAGCTGATGGAGTACGCTGCCCGGGAGGGCATCCGGGTATTCCCGGAGGTGGATTTTTTGAACTTCTATGAAAGCGGCGCCTACTCCGTGAACAGTGATGCCATACAGGCGGCAACCCATGATCCGGCCTGGCAGTATACATATGATCTGAATACAGGAAACAAGAATACGGAGGACCGCTGGAGAATGCTGACGCCTAAAAAAAGCAGGGAAGCCTTCACCAGGTTCATGGAGCAGAAGGACAAACTGAACACGGAGAATTTTTGTCTGGGCGCCCTGGGATCCACTCTGTATTCGGACTTTACCGCAAGGAGCAATGCCATTCACAGGGACGATACCCTGGAGCTGTGGTCCGGAATGGTGAAGGAAGCGTCGGAAGCCTTCGAGGGAGTCATGGTGGACACCGGAAATATCTATGCGGCCATGTACGCGGATTATGTAGCAAATGTGACCTCGGATTCCACCGGGTATAACCTGGCGGATGAAACCGTGCCCTTCTGGCAGATCGTGCTTCACGGATATGTATCCTACGGGACGGAACCCATCAACCTGTCCCCGGATCCGGAAAAAGCGCTGCTGAAGGCCCTGGAGACGGGCAGCAATCCCGGCTTTTCCCTGATATACGGGGATGCCCTGGAGCTGGTGGATACCCGGTATAATTTCCTTTACAATGCAGGCTGGCAGGGGTGGAAGGCGAGCATACAGGAGTACTACGGGGAAGTGGAGCCGGTGCTGAATGCAGTGGCAGGATATGAGATCACCGGACATGAAAGGATCGCCGACAATGCCTATCGGACAGATTTTGGAGAGGCCGGCTCGGTGTATGTGAACTATGGAAAGAAGGATGTGACGGCGGACGGCGTTACCATAGCCGCCGGCGGCTGGGTATATCAGGAAGGGGGAAGATAGGATATGGCAGGCAGACGCAGAAAAAATAAAATGCGGAGCAGAGAGGCCGCCACGGGATATGCGTTTATATCCATCTGGCTGATCGGGCTGATCTTCCTGTTCCTGAGGCCTCTGGGGATGGCGTTCTATTACGCGTTTCAGGAAATGTCCATCACCGCAGAGGGAATGATATATGAATTTACAGGCCTGGAAAACTTTATCTACAAGTTCCGGGACGACATTTACTTTTTTGACAGCACGGTATGGCCTGGGCTGAGCAAGTTTGTGATAGAGGTGCCGATCTGTGTGATTTTCAGCCTGTTTATAGCCATTGTGCTGAACCAGAAGTTTAAGGGAAGGACCTTTGCCAGGGCGCTGTTCTTTCTGCCGGTAATAATCACCTCCGGCATCGCCATCCAGGTGCTTCGCTCCTATGGCCTGGACACCTCCATGGAGACGGAAAACACCTATCTGTTTTCCAGCAACGGGGTGGCCCAGATCTTAAGCTCGGCAGGACTGCCCTATGTGATTGTAGATATTTTTACCCAGATTTCCAACCGGATCTTTGATATCGTCTGGATGTCGGGAATCCAGATCATCCTGTATCTGTCGGGGCTTCAGGGGATTCCGGCCTCGGAGTACGAGGCGGCCCAGATCGAGGGGGCCACGGCATGGGAATGCTTCTGGAAAATCACCTGGGTGAGAATATCGCCCATCACCCTGGTGGTAGTGGTGTATTCCCTGATTGATTCCTTTACCAACGTGTCAAACACCATGATCAAGTTTGTCTACGAGGAATATTCCCTCCGGGGGAACCTGGGAGGCAGCTCGGCGTTAGGCCTGTCCTACTGTCTGGCAGCTTTCCTGATCATCCTGGTGATTTATGCCCTTACTTCAAAGCATGTGTTTTATGCCAACGACAATTGAGAAAGGAGCGGCTATGAGTGCAGGCGTATTATTAGAAAAAATGCATATCCGAAAGGACCGGACACAGACAGAAGGCGCTGTGAAAAAGAGATTTCGGAAAAAGGACCTCTACGGCGCAACGCGTGTCATCTGGAGCATCTGCCGTTTCCTGTTAATTTTCGGACTGGGATTTGTAATCCTGTATCCGCTGCTGCAGATTTTATCCAAGGTGTTTATGCCTGTGGATCAATATCAGGATCTGAGCGTGATCTGGATTCCCAAGTCTCTGACCATGAGCAATATTCAAAATGCCCTGGTATACACCAAGTTCTGGGAATCTCTGGCCAATACATTGATCCTGTGTCTGAGCTGTGCGGCCATTCAGATCGTGGTCTGTTCCCTGACGGGATACGGCTTTGCCAGGTTCCGGTTCCCTCTGCGGGAGCCCCTGTTCCTGATGGTGATTTTGACGATTATTATACCTACCCAGGTCATTTTTCTGCCTTCCTTTGTGCAGTACAGGTTCTTTGATTTCTTCGGGATCAGCAGACTGCTGGGACTGCTTACGGGAAGGGATTATACAGAATTTACAAGAAGCCTCATCGACACCAGATGGTCCTTCTGGATCCCCTCGCTGTTCGGTGTGGGACTGAGGTCGGGAATTTTCATTTATCTGTTCCGCCAGTGCTTCCGCAATATTCCCAAGGAGCTGGAGGAGGCGGCAAAGATAGACGGCTGCGGCAGCATCACCACCTATGTGCGGATTATGCTGCCTAATGCGAAATCCTCTATTTTGACGGTGTTTTTGTTCTCCCTGGTGTGGCACTGGAATGAATACACCCTGACCAGAACCTTTTTCCCGCAGAAATTCCAGCCTCTGGCCGTACAGCTGAAGCTGGCTATCGACGGGATGATGAGCGATCTGGCCACAAGGACCAACCTGCCCTTTCAGATGGGCGTTACCTACGCCTCAGTGCTGCTGTTTATTCTGCCGGTGCTGATCATCTATATTTTTACCCAGCGCTGGTTTGTGGAGGGCGTGGAAAGCTCAGGTATCAAGGGATAAAGAGTGGTTTTACCGGCGGGTGTCTGCGCCTGCAGGCGCCGGCCTGTAAGATAAATGTTCTAACAATTTAATTATTTAAAGGAGGTTTTACAATGAAAAAGAAAGCTTTACTAAGCACAGTTCTGGTGGCTGCAATGGTTACCGGCATGCTCACCGGCTGCGGTGATACTCCGGCGAACGACGATTCAAGCGTTTCCGATCAGCCCGTATCCACCCAGCCGTCGGATCAGCCCTCGGATTCTTCGGAAGAGGGCAGCGAGGTATCCGATGCCGGATCCGGAAATGAGGGCGGAAGCGCCGACTGGACGAGTCTGCTGGAGATTGACACTCTGGAGAACCCTAACGTGGTGCTGGACCACTACTGGAACCCTGACGGAAGGGACAGCTTTGAGATGGCGGCTATTCAGCGCTATGAGGAAAAGTATGGCGCAGGTACCGTTACCGTGAACACCATCGGCTGGAACGGAGGAATCACGGCTCTGCAGGGCGAGCTTGCGGCCAATGAGGTATGCGACCTGATCTTTACAGAAGGAAACGCCTGCTTCCCCAGCTATGCAACAAAGAATTATTTCCAGCCCATCACTCAGTATATCCAGCAGGATCTGGGAAGCGACTTCATGGATCAGGCATCCATGGACA